>NZ_LUKQ02000980.1 GCF_001647025.1 Endozoicomonas atrinae | reverse complement strand
CTGCCTGACTGGATCCATGCCATGCCCAGACTGCCATCGGATAACTGGGTAATGGCAGGGTAATTTTGCTCAGTTGAAGAATTGGTTAACTGAATCTCTTGCGCGTCTCTTGCTGTTCCATCAGCATTAAACCGCCGCATATATAAATCGTATTGGCCACCACTGCCTATATACTGGTGAACATCACTCCAGACAGCAATAAATCCAC
>NZ_LUKQ02000979.1 GCF_001647025.1 Endozoicomonas atrinae | reverse complement strand
GTGGATTTATTGCTGTATGGAGTGATGTTCACCAGTATATTGGCAGTGGCGGCCAATACGATTTGTATATGCGACGGTTTGATGCTGATGGAACAGCAAGAGACGCGCAAGAGATTCAGTTAACCAACTCTTCAACAGAACAGAACTACCCCTCCATTACCCAGTTATCTGATGGCAGTCTGGCCATGGCCTGGATTCAGTCAGGCAG
>NZ_LUKQ02000978.1 GCF_001647025.1 Endozoicomonas atrinae | reverse complement strand
AATCCTTAACCACCGCATCCGGTGTGACCTGCTCGGGTTTCTGCTTGCCATCCGGTGTCAACAGCAGGCCCCTCAGGCAACATTGTTCCTTAAAGCGCGCTAGCTCCAGTGTTGCTTTGGCTGCCTGATAATCCTTAACCACCGCATCCGGTGTGACCTGCTCGGGTTTCTGCTTGCCATCCGGTGTCAACAGCAGGCCCCTCAGGCAACATT
>NZ_LUKQ02000977.1 GCF_001647025.1 Endozoicomonas atrinae | reverse complement strand
CCGGTGCCGCCATCCACAATCTCGGTCACCGCGCCGGTGACATCGGTGGCCGCAGTAATGGTCGGTACATCATTGGTGCCGGTGATGGTCACCGTCACCTGCTGATCCACGGTGCCGCCGTTGCCATCGTTAACCGTGACGGTATAGGTCTGGGTCCGCACCTGACCCGCGGCCAGGTCATCAATATCGGCATCGGGCACCGTGAAGGTCCAGTC
>NZ_LUKQ02000976.1 GCF_001647025.1 Endozoicomonas atrinae | reverse complement strand
GGCCAATATCTGGCGACATCATGACAAGCTGTTTATGGTGAAGGGCATTAAGGACTACACCCTGACCGACCCCGCTGGCAGTGAGATTGCCACGGTGCAGAATCTCCTGCGGGAAGACGGCACCCGATTGGAAAGCCGTGATCTGCTGCCGCCTTACCTCGCTTCCGGTACCCCTTATTACTACCGCCATGTTGAAACCACTGCCCTGAGCGTTG
>NZ_LUKQ02000975.1 GCF_001647025.1 Endozoicomonas atrinae | reverse complement strand
AATGTTGCCTGAGGGGCCTGCTGTTGACACCGGATGGCAAGCAGAAACCCGAGCAGGTCACACCGGATGCGGTGGTTAAGGATTTCCCAGATAGTCCAGAAGGCAAGCTGGGGATAGCGCGCTTTAAGGAACAATGTTGCCTGAGGGGCCTGCTGTTGACACCGGATGGCAAGCAGAAACCCGAGCAGGTCACACCGGATGCGGTGGTTAAGGATT
>NZ_LUKQ02000974.1 GCF_001647025.1 Endozoicomonas atrinae | reverse complement strand
CATGGAGGAAAAGGCCCGCAGCAGTTCCAGGCTGAATTCGCCGTTCACCTTCCAGCACTCCCACGCCACGAACGCTTCCACCTTCGCTTTGTCGGGCAAGCCCCTACTGCTCATCATGGAGGAAAAGGCCCGCAGCAGTTCCAGGCTGAATTCGCCGTTCACCTTCCAGCACTCCCACGCCACGAACGCTTCCACCTTCGCTTTGTCGGGCAAGCC
>NZ_LUKQ02000973.1 GCF_001647025.1 Endozoicomonas atrinae | reverse complement strand
AGGCGTTGAGGGTGGCAATCAAGCCGGCGATTCAACCCTGTCTCCATGGACTGGTCGAGCAATTCCTGGACCGTGCGGTCAACTACAGTCTGGAGCGGGTCGTGGCATGGGCCGAGGGTCACGGCGATGACATCACGGCGCTGGTAAAACCGGAGATCGAGAAAACCCTGGCGGGAGCGCGTCAGGAAGTGACCGAGGCGATCCGGGCACAGCAGC
>NZ_LUKQ02000099.1 GCF_001647025.1 Endozoicomonas atrinae | reverse complement strand
ACCATTCGCACCGGAGTTAAACAGCTCAGAAAGGCTATGGGAGTGGATGCGGGAGCATGACTTATCAAACAAAGCATTTTCAGGTTATGAAAATATTGTAGATTGTTGCTGTGAAGCTTGGAATAACCTTTGCAGCGAAGCTGGTCGACTGTTCAGTCTGTGCTCCCGTGATTGGGCAGTTATACAGTAGTTAGAAAATTCAATTGGTATAAGTATTTTTCCAGCTGCTGGTTATTAAGCCTTTGATGTCAGTGTTTTGTCAGCTGAATGGTGTTGGTTATTCCCAGATCTTAGAGAAATCGCTGATTCAGCTTTTTCTTTGATTATTTCCACGTTGATATACATCAACGGAATGTAAATTTTCATAAATAACGAATGTCGAATCTTATTGTTTGTTTCGGTAATTACTTATCCAGTTGTTTGATTATTTTAAATCCTGTTCTTTTTTGTGGTTTATTCCCTTCCCTGATTAATCAAGGCCTTCGTCCTAATTTCTGATTATTTGTTATCACATACTGATTAACTTTTGTTCTTGCAATAGCAAAAAAAATCATAAGCAGATTCGATTATGTAATGTGACCTTAGTGCAAACACTCTTGAATAATTGCCTCCAAATTAAGTCGCCCGCATCGGTGAGGGGGCTTCTGCATTTCACCATGCATAAGAAGAAAGGCGACAGAAAAAGCACACACATCACACACAATTTCAGGAGTGAACTCCATGCAAAAGAAAATTCTTGCAGCTGTTGTTGCTTCCATGATGGCCGGTCAGGCCATGGCCGTAACCATCGTTGACGATGGCACTAACAAGGCTACCATCGGTGGTTACCTGGACCTGCGTTACATCGACCAGGACAACGCTGTTAAAGGCCACGCTGGTGACAGCAGCCGTATCAACTTTGCTTTCGAGCACAAGCTGACTGAAGCTACTACTGTTTTCTCCAAGGCTGAGTGGGGCTTCGACACTACTAACGGCGATACCTATGTTGAAGCCGGTAAAGACAAAGACTTCATGTGGCAGCGTCTGGCTTACATCGGTGCCAAGAACGATCAGCTGGGTGCTATCTCCTACGGTCAACAGTGGTCTACTTACGGCATGATCGCTGGTTACACCGACGTATTTGCTACTACTGGTGGTGAAGCTTCTGGCTACTACGGCGCTGAAGGCGACGCTCTGGGTACTGCCCGTGCTGAAGACGCTCTGCAGTACAACCACAGCTTCATGGGTCTGAACGTTTCTGCTCAGTACCAGGTTGGTGAAAAGAAACTGAATGCAACTGATACTCGTGACGGCTCTTACGCTGTTGCTGCCAGCTATGATCTGCCAATGGGTCTGAGCTTTGGTGCTGCATACAACGAAGCTAAGGTTGACTCTTCTGTTGCTGGCGACGACTTCAAAGCCAAGTCTGCAATCGTTGGTGCCAAGTTTGAAGCTGACAAGATCTACGCTGCTGTTACTTTCGCCAAGCTGAAGAACCGTGAAGCTGATGACTACGTTGGCGCTGCTGACAAGTCTGAAGGTCTGGAAATGTACGCCAGCTTCCAGGTGAACGAAATGTTCAAAGTTGGCGGTGGTTACAACCAGCTGAAAGACAAGAGCAATGCAGCTCAGAAGGGTGAACTGAAGTACATCCCAGTTGAAGTTGTTTACACTCAGGGCCCAATCCAGCTGTCCGGTACTTACCAGTTCGAAGACAGCAAGATGGCTGACGGCACTAAAGCTGAAGACAAGGTTATCCTGCAGGCTCGTTACTACTTCTAATATCGAAGTGGTTGCTTAGCAGCAATGCCTTCGCCGGAATTTCCGGCAACAAAAAACCCGCTTCGGCGGGTTTTTTGCGTTTAGTATTATTTGCTCTGGGATTGTCGTGTAGTCTGCAAAAATAATGGAACCACAAAGGACACAAAGAGCACAAAGGAATCCTTTTAAAGACTATCCCATTCCCACGCAGAGCGTGGGAAAGAGAGGAGTAAGAGAAAAACTTTGCGTCTTAGTGCCTTTGTGGTTCAAATAAAAAATCACTCCGGCCCGGGCGGAAACCCATCCGTCATGATCTGCTCCATCGTCCACGGATTGGTATCTGGAAACTCATCCTCCGGTATTTCCAGTTCCCGAGAGGCATCTCGGCAGGCAATGGGATAACACTCAAGCAGGCACTCATCCAGCAGCCCGTACAAGCTGGGGTTTTTCATCAACAATCGCTTAACAATTGCCCGCTCTTTTTCCAAGCTGTAATCAATGACCATAAACCAGCTGCGATACCAGCGATTTAATGTCCGTAAATCTTCCTTGAAAGCCCGTATCTGCCATTTCAACAGCAGAACCAGCACCCGGGTCAGATGATTTTCCAATGTGTTTACTTTCTCCTGTCCAAGGTCGTCTACCTCTTCAATCAGATTCTCCAGGTCCAGAGCCCGAAACTTATTTTTTTTGAGTAAATCAATTTGCTGACGGGTCCACTGATAAAAGTCCGTTTTGTACAGGTTACTCATAGTGATGACCTCCCGATGCTACTGATGTTTTTTTAAGAGTTTTGTTGTCTCCTGCAACCCTTATCGCAGCTTCTGAGTCATCGTTGCTGTCTCATCATCAGGTTATTCCAGTGAAGCAGAAGGCTTTTTATTGTTCAGGTTGATACAGGCTGGGATGCAGTGACTACCAGGGTATTAAATTTAATAAGACAGAAGAGCAGATGATGATGGCTCTGGTTCCTGAATTTTGCCTTGGTAATAAGAGACTGTCGGAGAATAGGCTGCCTACCGGCAACTGCTCCTGCGTTGCGCTAGCTCCTGCATTCATGCAGTGGTGGACGATTGGCTTGAAAAGCCCGTTTTCAGCCAACCTCGTTACGGGCGCTATTCTCAGAAAGCCTCCAAAGAACCAATACCTTAAGAAGCTGTCACAAACCGGCTGGAGTATAGGTCATGAATCTGAGGCTATGGGGATTTTGACAATAAATATACCGTCGCCTTTTAAGTTGCTACTTTGTTAGCGGTAATCGCCCACTGGAGCGCCAGCCCGGCCCAGTCACTTAGTTTGTCCAGGCGCTTGGGGCTTCGTTATTCTGTTGCCGCGTTATGAGGTAGAGCTTCAATTGCTGTCGTGCGACAGTTTTCAAGTACTCTTACTGTTGATCTCATTTTGCTCAATTTCCCGCTTCCCACGAAGTTCATGCCATTCGGGTAAGGGTGCAGCAGTAAAGAGGGAACTATTTTAAGCACAGTTCCCAGAAGGGGGGGGGTATAACAATCGAACCTTCTAACTTCCTATTGCGCTGAAGATTTGAGCCTTAATCCTGCGTTGCCGATCGTCGCCATAGCTAAGGCTATGACTCCTCACGCCGCCTTGTCTTAAGGCCCAAATCTTCTTGCTCATAACGGGAGTTAGAAAGCACGATTGGTATTAGATAGCGAGCTGTACAGTTTCACCGGTTTGTTCGGTGAGGCAGCGGTTGAGTACAGAGAGAAATGCTTCGCCTCTGCCATCGAGCAGCCAGTCACCGTTTTCTTCATCATAGTCAAAATGGAATCCACCACTGCGAGCGGCCATCCATAGCTGCAGAAGCGGTGTCTGGCGGCTGAGGATAATTTTACTGTTGTCTTCACAGGTTAAAGTGAGAATGCCCGCGGAAGTTTCATAGTCAATGTCCAGCCCGGAATCATCTATGGCGTCTTCAATGGCCAGCATCAGGCCGTCCAGAAGCTCGTGATATTGACGCTCTTTCATTCGTGTCTCGGTACAATCTAATTTGAATGGCTGAATTTTAGCCTGCATGTAAGTAGCTAACCATATGAAATCAAAATATTTCTGACTACTTGTTCAGGCTCTATGCCGCGTTACAACTCCGGTCACATAGCTTGGGCTATGCTTCCTGCGTTGTGCCTTGCATAGTACCTGCTCAAGTGGCCAGAAATACTCGGTGTCATATGGTCAGCTACTTAGTTCTGCTGATAGAGCCTTTCGTGAAAAGAGAAGGCTTCAGGAAAATGCAAGTACCCTCAATAATTAAAAAAGCCCTCAGCCATTTTAACTAGAGCCATCTGTAATTAGGCAGTTATACTGTGGGTCATTCAGAATTAAGGATCAGGTTATGAGATTGTTCACCGCAGGTCATCAGCTGAAAACTTCTGCATATGCCGCTACTGCATTTCTGGTTCTGCTGCTGACAGGCTGTGGACAGAAAGGTGACCTTTATCAGTCAAAATCATCATTGGCCAGTACTGATGTATCGGCGCTCCTGGTGGAAAAAGGGATTGAATAGAGCAGTTTTGGCGATCTGTTAGATAATTAGATTAATAAATGAATTGAAATGGGGAGCAGTCACCTTATGGAGTGGTTTACTTTTCAGTCTTCTGAAGAGCAGACAGGTAGAGAGTTGTTTGCAGAAGAAATTCCTGTTCAACAGCTGGCCAGTCAATATGGTACACCTTTATATGTCTACTCCAGAAAAGCTCTGGAGGTCAGCTATCAGGCATACCATCAGGCAATGGCTGACTGGCCCCATCTGATTTGTTATGCAGTAAAAGCGAATAGCAACCTGGCGGTGCTCAATGTTCTGGCTCGACTGGGGGCTGGCTTTGATATTGTCTCTGTCGGTGAGCTGGAGCGGGTTCTGGCGGCTGGCGGTGATCCAGGTAAGGTGGTTTTCTCTGGGGTTGCCAAGCAACGTCATGAAATTCGCCGGGCACTTGAAGTGGGTGTCCACTGCTTCAATATTGAGTCAGAACAGGAGCTGGAGAGTATACAGGCAGAAGCGCTGGCAATGGATAAAATTGCCAGCATCTCGCTGCGGGTAAACCCGGATGTCGATGCCCAGACTCACCCGTACATCTCCACTGGCCTGAAAGATAATAAGTTCGGCATTGATATTAACCGGGCTCCTGTGGTTTATGCCCGTGCTGCTGAATTAAGTCATATTGAGGTGGTTGGCGTTGATTGTCATATTGGATCACAGCTGACAACCACCGAACCCTTCCTGGATGCCCTGGATCGTCTCCTGCTGTTAATGGATCAGTTGAAGGCTCAGGGGATTCATTTGAAACACCTTGATATTGGTGGTGGTCTGGGGGTCCAGTATCAGGATGAGACAATTCCTTCACCTGCAGATTATCTGGTGTCGGTAAAACAGCGGCTTGTTGAGCAGGGCTATGGCGATGTGATGCTGGTGGTTGAGCCAGGTCGATCCATTGCGGCCCAGGCCGGTATCATGCTGACCCGTGTTGAGTTGATCAAACCTACTGAGCAGAAGAATTTTGCCATTGTGGATGGTGCCATGAATGATCTGCTCAGACCGTCCATCTACAATGCTTGGCATACCATTGTAAATACGGTGCAGCACTCTGATGTCGATAGTCATGTGTATGACATTGTGGGACCTGTCTGTGAAAGTGGCGACTTCCTGGGTAAGGAGCGGACTCTGGCTCTCAGGGAGGGAGATCTGCTGGCGGTGTATTCTGCGGGCGCGTATGGTTTTGTGATGAGTTCAAATTACAATACCCGTTGTCGTGCAGCTGAAGTGATGGTTGATGGTGCTGAAGCTCATTTGATTCGTCGGCGTGAAACCATTGCTGAACAGTTTGATTCAGAGAGCTTGTTGCCATAGGTCGGCAATCTTGACAGGATCGCCGACAAATTTTTGGAATGAGGAATTGTTGCTTGTTACTCCACTTTACGAAGATGCACGGTCTGGGTAACGACTTTATGGTGGTCGATATGGTATCCCAGAACCTGCGCCTGCCCCCGGAAAAAATTCGCCGTCTGGCGGACCGGCGGTTTGGGATCGGCTTTGACCAGTTGCTGTTGGTTGAGCCCCCAACCAACCCTGATATGGATTTTCGCTACCGCATCTTTAATGCCGATGGCAGTGAAGTTGAGCAGTGTGGCAATGGAGCCCGTTGTTTTGCCCGTTTTGTACGGGATAAAAAGCTGATCGGCAGTGACCGGATCCGGGTTCAAACCGCAGGGGGAAACATTGAACTGAATATTCAGGGCAATGGTGAGGTTTGTGTGGATATGGGGATGCCAAGGCTGGATCCTGAGCAGGTGCCGTTCAATGCGGGGCAACGTGCAGAGACTTATCCCCTGCAAGTTGATGATCAGGTTATTGACGTTTCAGTAGTTTCCATGGGAAACCCTCACTGTGTTTATCTGGTGGATGATGTTCATAAAGCGCCAGTAGAAACCTGGGGGCCGCTTATTGAAGCGCATCCGGATTTTCCCCGGAAGTGCAATGCTGGCTTTATGCAGGTTCTCAGTACTGACGAAATTAACCTGCGAGTATTTGAGCGTGGTGTTGGTGAAACACTTGCCTGTGGAACCGGTGCCTGTGCCGCTGTGGTAGCAGGACGCCAGCGAGGCCTGCTGGGCGATACTGTTAAAGTAAATTTACCGGGGGGCAGCCTGTCTATTTATTGGCCGGGAGAGGGCAGTCCGGTTATGATGACAGGGGCAGCAACCCGCGTTTATGAAGGATACACCCGGCTATAAATCAGCTAAGGGCCAGAGACAATGACCGAACAAATCGTCGAAGTTGACAGGGAGCAGCAGGAAACGCTTGATGAGCGGAAGGCACTGAAGCCAAGACAGGTTGCCGATTACTTGAAGGAGCATCCTGACTTTTTCGTCGGACGTGACGATCTGTTGCTGGATCTGACACTGCCCCACCAGCGAGGGGATGCCATCTCTCTGGTGGAACGTCAGGTGGCACTATTGCGTGAAAGGGCGCTGGATTATCGGCACCAGCTGGCCCGTTTAGCTGAAAACGCCAAAGAGAATGAAAAGCTCTTTGAGCGCATGCGGCTACTGGTATTGGCCCTGCTCGAAAGCAAGGGTCTGGAGCAGCTGGTGGAAGTGATCGGTGACAGTCTCAACCATGAGTTTGGTATCGAGTTTCATTCGTTGATTCTGTTCAGTGAAAAACCGATGAGCCTACCTGTAAGGATTGAACATACAGACGTTGTTGTCGAAGCACTGGGCTCCATCATGACCAGTGGCAAAGCCATTTGTGGACAGGTGACTCAGGCCGAGCTGGACTTTCTGTTTCAGGAGCAGGCTGAAAATGTTGGCTCGGTGGCCATTGCTCCCCTGAGTTATGCCCTGAGCGAACCGCAGCAGCTTGGAGTGCTGGCGTTGGGCAGTAAGGATAAAAATCATTTTAAGGCCAGCATGGGCACCCTGTTTATCAGTTACCTGGGCGATATATTGAGTCGAATTCTGGCTCGACAGCTTCATTCATGACTCATTCCTCTTCCGATTCCGGTTCTCATGACAATAGCGGCCTGCAGCAGCCAGTGACCGCTTTTATTGATTACCTCCGCTATGAAAAACAGCACTCACCTCATACGCTGTCGGCCTATCAGCGTGATCTAGCCCGTGTTATGCAGCAGGCTACAGTCAGAGACATCCAGGAGTGGGAAAAGATTACCGAGAAGCAGTTAAAGTACTGGCTAGGACTCTGGCATGAAGATGGTTTATCCAGCCGCAGCCTGCAGCGGCTGATCTCATCACTTCGTCGTTTTTATCAATACCTGTTAACCCGGGGCGTTGTATCCAATAACCCGGCCCAACTGCTTCGGGCTCCCAAAACCGGTCGGCCTCTGCCGGTGACTCTTGATGCCGATCAGGTCAACAACCTGCTGGATGATCAGTATGGTCAGGCGGATGGTGATCCTCTGAAGTGCCGTGATCTGGCCATACTGGAGTTGTTCTACTCTTCAGGTTTGCGTCTGGCCGAATTGGCGGCACTGAATGTTGACAGTTTTTCCGATGGTTTTTCGCAGGTGAGGGTTCTGGGTAAGCGCAGTAAAGAGCGGGTTGTCCCTGTGGGAAGCAAAGCCCGGCAGGCAGTTCAACACTGGCTGACGTTTCGGGAACTGTTTGTCAGAGGAGAGAGTGACAGTGCTTTGTTCCTGTCAAAGCAGGGAAAGCGTATCAGTACCCGACAGATTCAGAATCGTATCAAAGAGTTTGCCCGGGAAGCGGGCATGTCAGTGGGTGTTCATCCCCATATGCTGAGGCACTCGTTTGCCAGTCACCTGTTGGAATCCAGCGGTGATCTGCGCTCAATTCAGGAGCTGCTTGGACACAGCGACATCTCTACCACCCAGATCTATACCCATCTGGATTTTCAACATCTGGCAGCGGTTTATGATAAAGCCCATCCCCGGGCTAAAAAGAAAGACTGAAACACTGTCTTACTCACCTCTATTTGCATACGAAATGTTAACGCCCCCTAATTAACTCAACAGGTTTTTAATTCCGATTAAGTCGATGCTGCTTTGATTTTTCAGATTAGACTGAAAGCATAATTTTTACTTCAGGAGCGAGTATTGCTATGGCTGGTCCAGTATTAACACAAAATATCGTGCAATATCCTGTAGGTTCAGGGCCTGTGGAGTTGGTGAATCCCAGAGGGACGGTTTTCGGTAGTTCGGTAACATCCAGTGGTGGTGGTTTGTCTGCTGGAGATCGTGAAGTACTTGAGTCTGACTGTAATGCTCCAGTTGCGAAGGATAGAGCGGTTAGTGGGGTTGGTCAGAGTGATGATGGTGTAGATGAAATACATCGCCTGGAGAGGGAAATTAGCGAACTCGAAAATGAAATCTTGCAACAGGCTGGAGATTTATCTCCAATGTCTGGTGGAAGGATCATGAGCTATGAAGATTGTATTCGAGGGCTCACGGCTGAAATTGATCAGGTTCATCAGACGAGAGAAGCATTAAAAGCTCATTTTTCCCGTGAGTTTGCAGCTCCTTTAGACGAACTGGTTCAGACATTTGGAGATTTTAAAGGTGATGGTTCTGATCAGGTGTATTTGTGTCGTCTAGATCAGCAAACCCCCGTTCCTCTGGAAAATGTATTGTATTCATCTGGTTTTGGTGTGGGTTTATCCAGTACGCCAACTCCCTTTAACTGGAATGATGTATCCTTTCCTGTTCTAAACGACATGTTTATTAGTTTGGATGTTTCAGAAAATTATAGAGAGGCTGATTTTGCCAGGGATACGATGAATATGTCGCCTTCTCAACAGCCGGTTTTGCAGGAAGGCGTTAGGCAGAGTTATGCACCGCCAATGCCAGGGCCACAAATGGGTATGGCACAGCATCATACTGCAGTTCCTGTGCCTGCCCCACCTGTTGACGTTGCCCCAATGAATGGTGCAGTGCATCCGGGAATGGCATCTCCTCCCGTCAGTTCGAATAAGGGAGAGGTACATCCGTTTTCTGAACCGCCAGATGCAGCCAACGAAAGCCCGAAACCAGACGACAATTCTCTGTCGGATAGAATCAGTCAAAACACGATTATATGGAAACTATTTGAGAAGTTATTGCAGGCTTTTCCTGCCTGGCTTCGTGGAACGGATAAGCCTGAATGTGAAGCAGGTTTGAACAATCAGGTATTAGAAAACCTTCAAAAAGAAGAATCTTCTCTTTCGTCGACATCAGTTGATAATAAACTGGATGCACTGAAAGAGAAAAAAGCAAGATTGGAAAGTATATGCTCTTATTTAAAAGATCAGCGCGCTCATTTGAAACAAGAACTATCTCAAACCATGGAATGGGTAAATAAAATAGCGCTATTTGTAAAAAATAAAGAGGTGCTTAAAGGGATAATTAACGAAGGTAGGGTCGGTGACCATGGCGATTCTCCCATGGTTGAAAACAGTCAACCGCCACTGCCGCAGGCTGCCCCCATTGTTCATCCGTAAGGTGATAATAGCTATCAAGTAGATGGGGTAACTGCTGAAAAGAAGAGGGCAACCCGTTATTTAACCCATAACCCGCAATACTCGGAGGTACATGCGGGTTATGATCCTGGGGGCGTTATCCAATTAAAAATTGGCCAATCAGGAAGTAGCCGACCAATGTCACCAGCAGAATACCCATAATATTCAGGGCAAAGCCTGCCTTCATCATATCGGTTATGGCCAGTTTTCCTGAGCCAAAGACAACTGCATTTGGTGGAGTTGCCACCGGCATCATAAAGGCAAAGCTGCAGGCCAGGGCCGCAGGTGCTGCCAGCATCACAGGATCAATACCCAGTGTTACGCCCAGGGCGCCCATCAATGGCAGGAAGCCAGCGGCAGTTGCCGTATTACTGGTCAGCTCGGTCAGGAATGTAATAACGGTCACGACAAAAGCAACCACCAGAAGCACAGGCAGACCATTGGCAATGCTCATTGCTTCAGCTACCCAGCTGGCCAGCCCTGTACTCTTGATCTGTGCTGCCAGGGTAAGACCACCACCAAACAGCAGCAGAACGCCCCAGGGGATCTCACGGGCTTTTTCCCAGGACATGACATAAACACGTTTATCGTGCTTCACTGGAATGATGAACAAACTGATCGTTGCTGCAATGGCAATAATGGTGTCAGAAAGACCGGGAATATATTCCTTGAGGAAAGGCCTCATAATCCAGGAAATGGCAGTGACGGCAAAGATAATGGCGACCGTTATTTCGCCACGGCTCATGGGGCCCAGCTCTTTCAGTTGCTCACGGAATACTGTTCTGGCTTCTGGGTTTTCTTCAGTGGACAGTTTAAAGCCAAAGCGGGTGAGCCAGATCCAGGCAACCAGCAGCATTAACAGGCTCATGGGCAGGCCAACCATCATCCACTGGGCAAAGCCAATTTCCATGTTGTAATTTTCAGACAGGAAGGCTGCCAGCAGAGCGTTGGGTGGAGTACCGATCAGCGTAGCCAGACCACCAATACTTGCACTGTAGGCGATGGCCAGTAATAACGCTTTGGCGAAAGCACTGTTTTCACCTTCATTGTTGCCACTCACCATGGAGGCAACGGACAGGCCAATGGGCAGCATCATCACGCTGGTGGCGGTATTGGAAACCCACATGCTCAAAAAGGCGGTTGCAATCATAAAGCCGGCAATCTGGCGATCGGGCCGGACACCGGTTTTCAGCATAATATGAAGAGCGATCCGCTTATGCAGATTCCAGCGTTCCATGGCCATACCCAGCATGAAACCACCAAAGAACAGGTAGATGGTTGGGTGTGCATAGGGAGCCGTTACTTCCTTGATACTTGCAACACCTAATAATGGTACCAGTATCATGGGCAGTAATGAGGTCACTGGAATGGGGACAACTTCCGATACCCACCAGATGGCCATCATGGTCGCTACACCCACCATATACCAGGCATGCTGCTCCATACCGGAAGGTGGCGGCACTACCAGTGTGAGCAGTAAAAC
Source organism: Endozoicomonas atrinae (assembly GCF_001647025.1). Lineage (GTDB taxonomy): Bacteria > Pseudomonadota > Gammaproteobacteria > Pseudomonadales > Endozoicomonadaceae > Endozoicomonas > Endozoicomonas atrinae. The sequence continues at coordinate 8,524 of NZ_LUKQ02000099.1, read as the reverse complement.
CAGCGGTCCTGCAAACAGGGAGAGCCAATAGAGCGCACCGGGAGAAGACCGTTTAAAGGCTGTATTTTTTTTTGTCACAGTATCAGATCCATTGCGGTTTATACGCATAGTGTCTTTTATTTTTAATGCGACGGATATTGATCTGAATCAACGCTGAGATAATTTTTGGGTATAATTGTTCAATTATGTTTTAAGAGCAGAAAAAGCCAGTTCAAATTGAATTGAACTGGCTGAGGAGGGGCTGACAATTAGTTATTTCGCAACATTACCCGCAACGTTCAATGCATCCCAGGTACGGGCAAAGGGTGGGGCATAACAGAAATCCATCATTCCCAGATCTTCCGTTGTTAAGCCACCTTTAATGGCCGCAACCAGCGCATCAACCCTTAATACCGCACCTCGACCACCGGCAATCTGGCCACCCAGCAGCTTTTTGCTGACGGTTTCATAAACCAGCTTCACCAGAATATCGGACTGACCCGGGTAGTAGTTGGTATGGTCTTTATCTTTGATCACCACTGTCTGGTAGTCGATACCCTGCTCCTGTGCTTCCCGTTCACTGAGGCCAACACGTCCGGCTTCCAGACTGAGTACTTTCACGCACGCAGTACCATAAGCTCCGGGAAAGTGTTTATCCAGACCACCCATAACTTCACCGGCAAGGCGCCCCATTTTATTGGCGTAAGTGGCGAGGGGAATCCACACCGGTTTTTCCAGCTGTCCATGGATAACCGTGGCGCAGTCACCGGCACTGAAGATATTGGGAAGATTGGTTCTGCCCTGGTCATCAGTAACGATGGCACCATTGCCCAGCATTTCCAGACCCAGGTCGCTGACAAATCGGGTATTGGGACGGACTCCGGTACAAAGCACCACCAGGTCTGCCTGGTACTGACCTTTGTCAGTGGTTAATAGAAGGCGATGGTTTACATCTTCAGTCAGTGATTCAACCGACTCCTGCCTGTGACAGTGAATACCTTCTTTATCCAAGGTGTTCATCACCCACTCAGCCACCTCCTGGTCAAAGGTACCGGCCAGGGGGTGAGAGGCACTTTCAATAATACGAACATTCTTACCTTGCCGCTCAAGTGCCTCAGCCATTTCCAGACCAATATAGCCGGCACCAATGATGGCAACATCCCTGATTTCGGCGCTGGTGATGGCTTCTTTCAGATAGATGCCATCCTTCATGGTTTTGACACAGTATACACGACCATTGTTAAGGCCTTCTTTCAGACCTGGAACCGGTGGGACCACTGGCTCAGCACCGGTTGCTATCAGCAGACGATCATAAGGCTGTTCAAAGTACTCGCCAGTGGCCAGATTATGGACATGAACAACCTGCTCCGCGGTATTGATCTGCGTGACCTGATGCCGGGTTCGTACATCAATCCCTCGGGCAACAAACTGCTCAGGAGAAAATTCTGACATTTCTCCTGCATCAGAGAAGAAATCACCCACGTAATAGGGCAGGCCACAGGCGCCAAACGAGATGACATCGGACTGCTCATAGACGGTAATGGAGGCATCTTTTGCCACCCGTCGGGCTTTGGCCGCGGCGCTCATGCCAGCAGCCTCACCACCGATAATGACGATTCTGAATGGCTCAGAAGTCGAGGACTGATTCAGTACATGTTCTCGGTTTTCAGAATAAGCAGACATCAGGAAACAGCATCCATATCCAGTTCAAGGGAATCATTGCTGTTGAAGGTTTCCATATTCACCTCACCCATGGCACGGCCACCCACAAAACCGGTCGTGATGGCACCACTGACGTTGACGGCAGTACGGCCCATATCGATTAATGGCTCGATGGAAATCAACAGGCCAGCCAGTTCAACTGGAAGACCAAGGGCAGACAAAACGATCAAGGCAGCAAAGGTTGCACCACCACCCACACCGGCAACGCCGAATGAGCCAATGGCGATGGTAATAATCAGGGTGCCAATAAAGCTCAGGCTGGTTGGATCCACCCCGACGGTGGGAGCAATCATCACGGCCAGCATGGCAGGATAGATACCGGCACAGCCGTTCTGGCCAATGGTGGTACCAAAAGAGGCGGCAAAGTTGGCGACACCTTCAGACACGCCCAGACGCTGAGTCATGGTCTGGATGGTCAGTGGCATGGTGCCGGCACTGCTGCGAGAGGTAAAGGCAAAGGTCAGTACTGGTAGTGTTTTCCTGATGAACTGCACCGGGCTGGCACCGACCATGGTGACCATCAGCAGGTGAACCACAAATACGGCAATCAGGGCAGCATAAGACGCGATCACAAACTGGATCAGCTGCAGAATATCGGAGAAATTACTGCCAGCAACGACTTTGGTCATCAATGCCAGGATGCCGAAAGGTGTCAGTCGCAACACCATGGTTACAATACGCATCACAATGGCGTGGGCCACTTCAACGGTCCGCTCAAAGGTACCGGCAACTTCCGGTTGCTTACGGTGCAGGCCAAGTACCGCCACACCAATAAAGGCGGAGAAGATTACAACACCGATAATGGAAGTGCTGCGGGCACCCGTCATATCGAGGAATGGGTTCGATGGAATCAGGCTGACCAGCATATTTGGGATAGATAGATTCTCTACCCGGGTCACTGTAGAGAGGAGTTGTTCTCCACGGGCGGCTTCGCGGACACCGGAAGTGATGGATTCAGCGGTTAATCCAAAACCAAGGGCAGAAATAATACCGATGGCGGCAGCGATGGAGACGGTAATCATCAACAGGGCAAGAATCCAGCCGCTGATCTTGCCCAGGGTACCGGCGCCTTTCAGTTTGAGGATGGCTGAGATCACTGAGACCATGACCAGTGGCACAACAATCATCTTCAGCAGGGCAACATAGCCATTACCGACGATATTGAACCAGCTGATGGATTCCGTCAGGGTTTCAGAAGGGTAGCCATAAAAGAGCTGCAGACAGGCACCGTAACCGACCCCCATGCCCAGTGCGATAAACACCCGCCGGGTGAAGGGCATATACTGTTTCTGGAAACGGTAGAGCAGGTAGAGTAACCCCACCATAATAAGGATATTGGAAATAATATAATAGGTTTTCATAGTTAATTAATATATATCATAATGATTATTACGCAAGCCTATATATAGCCCCTCTCCCGCCCTCTAGCCGCCTAGCGCCCCGCTAGTATAGCCCCGCTATAGAACGCCCCGTGAGCGCCCCTGAATTAGCCCTATATACGGGTGAGCAAGAAAAAATAGATGGGAAGGTTGGTGTGAATAGTGAGCAGTGGGGAGTCATAACTGACCAATAAGTAGAAAGCAGGGGTTCACTCCTGCCCGGAGTTTTTATATCCTGCACCTCCGTACATTAACCATAAGATCACCCGCACTTTTACAATTTGCCACCGTCTGAGCTATCTGGACCCATGCTCCCGGCCTCAATTAGAGGTAACGCTAAAATCCATGGACGGTAGTGTGGTTTTTGACTTTTTATGTCTCGACGGAGACTGCGGTTGGCACGCTGCAAAAAGGAAGCCCTGCAACTAGTTTTAGCAGAGTGCCACGGTGCAAGTATTCTCACCATTTTTCAGACAGCTTGGTCAAAACCGGTTCGCGTATGCAGTTTTTATGTTTCTTCGTGAGGCTCTCTATGGCTGATCCAGGGGGATGGTGGTTTAGCGGTCTGTTTAAGCGACTGGTATACAAAATCGCAAATGCGAACCTGTTGATAAATACCAACATCGTACCAAGAGAGTGTAATTATCTGTCTCTAATGGATGTTTTAGATACAGGCCAGAAAAATAGATAGTGTGTTATGCGAATCCGGTTCGTTTAAACCACTGTTATGTGAGCTTGGTAGATCGCGTGTGAAAAAGAGAACAAAGGCCATAGTTTTAATCAGCTTACTATTTTTAGCTTTGGTACTGCTGTTTCCATTTATTGAAGCTGGCCTTTCTTGTCTGGCTTATTATGAGCAATGCACGGCTGTTAGTCTTGAAGGTTTGACTAAAGAGCAATGTTTTAAGAGGGAAGATACGGTTGCCTTTTTATTTGAAGGAGATATTTGTCTTGTTAAACCTAGTGAATGATTATGGATAAGGAAAAAGGAATTCAGGCTCTCGAAGAGATTATCAAAGCTTCATTCTTTAGCGAGGAAAAGCAAGAACAATTAATTATTGAGCTCAGAGATATTTATGCCACACGAGGGATTGTCTCAGCAAAAGGAATTTTGGCAACTTGTCAAAGCCAAGGTGATAAGGCATTGTCTTAGGATATTGGCAATTTAATTAAAGAAGTGGCTTTTAATTTTGTATAAGTCAGAGGCATCACATAACAAGCGGCTGCAATCTGACCTCCGGCCACTGTCACCTTTTTTGCATAAACCCGCAAAAAATGCGCCAGTAGCCTCCGGCAGTTGAGCCGGGCGTTATATTTTTGAGGGAACTATGAGCCAAGAAAGAGAAGACAAAGCTCGCAAATATCTGAAAAACTTCCTAAGTGAATATTTCGAAGTTAAAGAAGAAGTTTCTGGTAGTTGGCCACTTGATAAGCGCCCTTTGAGACTAGATCTATTACTTAGACCTAAGCAAAAAGCCATTGATTTAGGTTTCGACGTTGAGGCTGTTGGCATTGAAATTAAAGACCCCCAAAGCAAAGAAAGTGTCAAAAAGCTCCTCGATTGTATTATGCAATCATATACTTACACGTTTTGTGAGTTTGATGGCGTTAGGCCTGCTTTCGTTCTGATATACCCAGAAATTGAAAAGTTCTTCGAAGAAGACTGGGTTAATAAATATGATCGTAGTGAACGCGAAGAACCAACTATGCGAGAAAAGAGACTTCTTCGTAGGCTAATGCAACGTGCAAATGTAGGTGAGCTTAAAATTAAATCAAATAATGAATTTACCTTTGATTTTGGTGCAGGTCCATTTTTTCGTTCAGACAAGGGACGTTCAAAGATTAAGGGTATTGGCCAAAATCGCTATGTTGGTTCTCAGAAAAAGGTGGAATAAAAATATAACAAGCTGTTTAAGAGTGATTCTCAACGCGTGTCATTTTTGCTATGCGTTGCGTTTTTGTGTTTAAGGCAGTATGCGGCGGCACTGGTATTGCGTTGCTCACACCTTAAGAGGGCGTTAGCCTTCATTCTGAATGACAGTTTTTAGCAAGGAATTCACTTGAGAAGTAAATTAATTCCAATAGCCATATTATCTATCGGAGCATTCATTATAGGTCTATGTATAGGGGCCTCAGAATACAAAAGTGCTTTAAATGGCATTAAGTGGACTGACGTAGCGTCATTATCAATAACTTTTCTAGGTTTTATCTTAGCGTTTTATACGTACCACCAATGGCTAAATGACAAGAAGAAAGAAGATTCTTATCTCATAGCAAAGCAATATATATCAGCAATAGATCAAGTACGTGAATGTTTGAATGACTTGTCATTTCACTACCATTCAATGTGCCCAGCGCCAGGAGTTATTGTTGAATCAAAAGAGATAACTACTCAACGACTTGAGCATGTGAATAAAGTTTGGCATGAACTCTATCAATCTAAAGTTATGATGCTTAATTCTAAACGAGAGTTAGCCTTCTGGAAGGTTTCCTTAACAGAAGACTTTGATGAGAAGCATGATGAGTTTATTAAAGAACTTGATGCTATTAGCGTTATATCAAATTGTTTAAATAGTCAGCTATACCATTTCCATATTAAAGAAGCTGACAACATGGACGAGGTTGTCAGGGAGAAATCAATGCTTGATCAGAAACTTTCACTTGCTTACAAGATTATTAGTGAGCGAATAGATATGGGCTTCGAAAAGGTTTTCTCATTCAAATGAAACGCGAAAGGCTAACAAGCGCAAGCAGCAGGAAAATTTACTCGCTAGCGCTCCTAAATTTCCACTGTTGTGAGCGTTAAATACACTAGAGAAGTTATGGCAGAGAAATCACAAATCGCAATATACATATCTCTCGGAAGCTTGGCTGTTTCATCCTTAAGCTTTCTTTTCACGGTTAGGCAATCGAAGATTAATAAAAAGAATGAGCGGCTGCGTGCGTATGATAAGGTATACCATGACGCATCAGATTTACTCCTGTTTCATTACAAAAGCTCTATAGAAAAGCCATTCTCTTCTGAAGATAAAGACCTAGAACGTGCGGTAAATGAATATGCTAATGCTCATTGGCTAGAGCAGACCTACGGTTTTAATATCTATATCCCTGAATCACTAGAAACTGATGATGAAAAGCGAGAATTTAAACAGAAGGTCAGGGATACATATTATGCATTTGAAAGTGAAAAACAAAAAAGCTCATTTGAGGAGTCTATAAATTACCAATCACCAGTCTTCCATTTAGACAATGAGGAGTTTTCTGCTCGGTTTAATCGCTTGATTGATCATGTTAAAGAGAATCTTTCACTTTTCAGTCCAGTAATAATTGAAAACTGGGAAAAAATGAGGCTTCTCACTCCTGAAAAGGTGAAGAATAGCTACCTATCCTTGAAGCGAGTTAATGAGTACGCTTGTGAGGCAATAGAAGAGTCTATTGAAGACCCATATCTTAGGATATTGCTTGGCATAAGGTATGAGCACAGGCAGCTGAACATGCCATTAAGTAAAAAATGGTCAGAACTATGGTTTAACATAAGCTCTGTTAGGTATCGGTTCAGTCGTATATTTAACAAGTTTAGCAAGCGGGACCGCCTAGACGGCGGCCCCTTCTAAAAGCGCTAACCTCATAGACAACTGAAACCAACTACCAAACCACTCCAAAAAAATAAAAATAGCCCCTAACGGAGGCCAGTCGGCCAGATCACCGGGGCGAAGGAGTAATGCATTTTATGGACTGCTCCCGGCTCTGACTGCGGTTGTTATTATCCCCACTTTGCCGCTTGGGTCTGGAACATTTGTGCATAGAATTAAGCTACCGGAATTGGCAGCTCATTTCATCCCCTTCAGGGTTCGAAGGTAAGATTGTTATTTTCTGTCTGACGTTCAGCCTTTTGCTCACAGTAGGTGAGCCAGGTTTCAAAAGCATCAAGGTTGTCGCCATTCTCTTCGTTCCATTCCACTACCGCATCCATAATCATCTGCCCCCATGCACCGTCCGGCAGATCATCAAGATCATGGACAGCAAGGAACTCATATAACTGGTCATTCATTAGTTTCGGCTTCCTTTTGGCTCTGCTCATACTCCGCCCATCGCTGCGCCTCCCATTGGCGGAACGCCTCAACCTCGTTCGGATAACTTTGAGCGATTTTATACTTGTTGTGGTTATCTGCTTTCTGAATTAGCTGAAGCAGTAAGCTGGTGAAATTGGAACCATCATCCTGCCAGTGGGGAATGTCGATTTTCTTGATACGATCTACTTCTTTCTGGTCAAATTTGGATAAAATCAGTACAACTCCGGGACAATATAACGAACATACTGGTCAATGATCACCGCATCCGGCTTTTCATCGGACAAGCCATAGACAGCATCACGAAATCGACGGGCTTCAGGCAGTGCCTGATCGGCATAATCAACGAACGGATAAGTGCGTGTGGTTTTCTGGTGATTACGTTTCTTGAAGACGACCAACAGACCCACTTCATCCCCCTGTTTATCACGGTAAACCGAGATATACGCCATAGGGTTTTCGTTAAGGTACTGCTCACCACGGGTGGGGGAACGGGAAAGACCATCAAAGAGGGTGACCGGGTACTCGACCGCCAAATGATCAAACAGGGCTTTGACCGCTGCTGCATACGGGTCACTGTATTCAAACGTACTGCAATACACCTCAAACTCATTACCTTTGGATAGTGAGCGAGCCTTAAAACCGGTTCGGTCGCCTGTGACCTTAGTTACGCCGGGCAGCTTGAACCGGCCATTGTCATAACGGACGAATAGTTCTTCCGGCAATCCATCCCTAAATGCCTGCGCCGCAGCCAGTGGGTCGGAATAGTTCACTTCGGTAAACGTCTTACTGATCTCAATACCGGAACCCCGTCGCTTCACGGTAACGATAAAGCCCCGGTCTTTTCTCCATGGGGAAATATACAAACGGGGATTTTGCTGAATTGCCCATTGCTTGTAACAACGAAAGTATTCCCGTTCTTTCGTTATGATATGAGGGTGTCTGGGTAATTGGATAGAACTACTCATTCAACAGCATCTTCCACTCAAGGAGCCACTTTTCCAGAAAGGCTTTCCGGTAAAGGCGGCATTCCAGATGGGGGTAGTAAAACGAATCGTTGGGATTATGATGCCGGTTGAGGCGATGGTTCAACTGTTTCAGTTCTTCCTCGGCCACCAAGGCTTTTATCATCACTGAAGCTATGACCGGATAGCTTATCTCGCACTGACTATTTCTGGGCACTTGTCTTAAGTGGATACGATCCATAGTTTTTATCCTGAAACGCCCTCAGTTTTGAGGGCTTTCCCGCATGTTACCCCAAGGCAATCCACGTTGATTTGATCTGTGTGTATTTTTCAAACCCGGTAAATGCCTTATCACGGGTGTTGCCTGACTGCTTATAACCGCCAAACGGCATCGTCATATCTCCGCCAT
>NZ_LUKQ02000972.1 GCF_001647025.1 Endozoicomonas atrinae | reverse complement strand
TGGCATCTTCCAGACCGGTCACTGCTGCCGCTGCACCCGATGCCTGAAGCCCTTTCATGCCCAGTGCCGACAACCCTTTACTGGCCACACCGCCGGGTATCATGGACGGTGCCAGAGAGCCAACCCCAGAGGCAAACTGGAGGCCAAAACCGGCAGCGGTACTGCCCTCGGTCAGCCCGAACCGGCCTTCGCCTTTCTTCTCGATCCCGAACCCCTGCA
>NZ_LUKQ02000971.1 GCF_001647025.1 Endozoicomonas atrinae | reverse complement strand
AGGTGATCACGGAGTTTTTCTGCACGGCCTTCTCGATGGTATCCAGCCGTTCCTCGCTGCGTTGCTCCCGCAGTGCCAGGTTGACCATCCGTTCATCGTGCTTGGCCAGCGTCTGGAGTATCTGGGTAATCCCATCGAGCTTTTCTTCAATCCGGTTAAAGCGGTCTTCGTCGGCCATAACTACCTCCGGGCAACGCCCTTCAGTTTCTCCACCGTCCGCGC
>NZ_LUKQ02000970.1 GCF_001647025.1 Endozoicomonas atrinae | reverse complement strand
AGCCTGCCGATGGTTCCGCTCCCCTTTTGCCGGTGGGTAACGTCAGCCAGTTTCAATTCAGTTTCGAGGAAGATAAAAAGGAACTGAAAAACTATCTCGGTGGCGGTGGTAATCGCAACACCATCAGCCGGATTTCCTCTATCTCGGCGAGCCTCACGGCACATGACTTTACCGCTAACAACTTGTCGATGGCGCTCCGTGGTTCAACCACTGCCGGTTCAAC
>NZ_LUKQ02000969.1 GCF_001647025.1 Endozoicomonas atrinae | reverse complement strand
AATTCTGGCTTTCTGTGCTGACAGAGCTTAAGAACCGTGGAGTTGAAGATGTCTTCGTTGCCTGTGTTGATGGGCTTACCGGATTCCCGGAAGCGATTAACACCGTGTTCCCAATGGCTCAGGTTCAGCTGTGTATTGTGCATCAGGTACGTAACTCGCTGAAATACGTCTCCTACAAGGACCGTAAATGCGTCGCCAGCGACCTGAAACGGATTTACCGGTCA
>NZ_LUKQ02000968.1 GCF_001647025.1 Endozoicomonas atrinae | reverse complement strand
CTCAACAGAAACCACTTCCGGTGGTGGTTTTTACGGTGACCTCGTCGCCTTGCCCGACGGTGGTTTCCTCAATGTCTGGAACAGTTCAGGCCCGACCATTGAGATGCAGCGTTATGATAGCAATGGCGTAGCCCAAGGTAGCGTCATCACTGTTTATGATGACCCTAATAACAACACCAGTTATAACGAAAGTGTGGCTGTTCTCAACGATGGCAGCGTTGTTG
>NZ_LUKQ02000967.1 GCF_001647025.1 Endozoicomonas atrinae | reverse complement strand
ACGAAGACAGCAACACACCGTCGCCTGCATTTTCAGAACCCAATTCACCATCACAGAAGCCACCATCACAGCAGCCCCCGGAAGGAACCGCCATGACCGAAGAAGAACTGAAGCAGCTGAAAGCTGACCTGGAAGCGAAAGAGCAAGCCCTGAAAGACCGGGAAGCCTCTTTTTCCGAGAAAGAGACCGCCATCAAAGCCAGCGAAGCGGCACTGCAGAAGCAGGC
>NZ_LUKQ02000966.1 GCF_001647025.1 Endozoicomonas atrinae | reverse complement strand
CGAGTTCGAGCGCAATAGCGGCAAAGTCGTCCGAGATAAAATCGAGGTTCTGGACAGGCGAAAACTTCACCCGATGAACCCGGATGTTAAACGGCTTGCCATCCTGTGCATCGTTGAGGCCTTCCATAAACAGGACAAACTCTTTACCCGATTCAATCAAGGCCTGAACCATATTGGTCGCCAGTGGTGTATAGCTCACACTCACGCCGAGGTTATCAATGCCGCCACCATC
>NZ_LUKQ02000965.1 GCF_001647025.1 Endozoicomonas atrinae | reverse complement strand
AGGCTGGCACTGGTATTGACCACCGGCGCATCATTGACCGCATTAACCAGAATGCCAACAGGGGCCGTTTCAGTACTGAATGCTGTAGTGCCGCCATTGGTAGTGGTATCGGCATAGTCGCCAACGGCACCGGCTGATTTATCCCAGGCCCTGACAGTAAACGTTGCCGCACCGTTAAAGTCAGCATTGGGCACAAAGCGCACCTGGTTACTGGCATCTAACAACAGAGCATGGT
>NZ_LUKQ02000964.1 GCF_001647025.1 Endozoicomonas atrinae | reverse complement strand
CGTGTGGGCGCTTGTGCGATTGCATCGGTTAATCAGCTTCGGCTGAAAACATTTAAGATGCTTAATTGATCAAGCGAACATACCTGTAAATTCATGTACGTTTAATTGTGACATTGAGCCGTTGTTTCGTTCTCCGGAATGAAATGACACAACGATTTAAACTGAAGAGTTTGATCATGGCTCAGATTGAACGCTGGCGGCAGGCCTAACACATGCAAGTCGAGCGGTAGCGGGA
>NZ_LUKQ02000963.1 GCF_001647025.1 Endozoicomonas atrinae | reverse complement strand
TCTGTCAGCACAGAAAGCCAGAATTTGGCACCTTCTGTTTCGGCAAGCCAAAGACCCAAAAGTTCCTTATGGCCTTCAGTGTTCACGCCAAGAGCAACATACACGGTTTTACGAATAATACCAATCGCATTTTCTAAATCCTTAAGCTGCCGCCAACTATGCTTAGGCATCATTACCATGCATTATCTAGAACAGATGTCTCGTCGACCACAGCTACCCGAAGGTTTTAATGATGTT
>NZ_LUKQ02000098.1 GCF_001647025.1 Endozoicomonas atrinae | reverse complement strand
GAGCGAGGCCGGAACGAACTGGCCAAAGGCGGTCACCAGAGCATCACCACCATCGAACTGCCGCTGACCGACACCAACACCGCCCCCGGACTCATTGAGCCAGGGATGCTGGTCGAGGTTCAGGACATAACCGGTGACTGGCAAGGGCTCTGCCTGCGAACCCATATCAGTGTCTCAGGGGGATTAAACGCCGTTATCCAGAGCGTGGAGCTTGAAAGGCATTACTAAGGACGATGACATGCCGGAAAAAAGAAAAGTGAAATTTGCTGCCGATTGTCCGGATTGCGAAATGTGAGGCGAAGCATTCTGCGAGGATTGCAATACACATTATTGGGAGTGCAGCTGCCCCGGTCCACATCAAGACGATGAGTACGACTACATGATGGAGGACGGGGAACTTTTTGCTGTAGAGAAATAAGTGCCCGGACAGCGAAAAATCCGGGGCTTGTGCATCCGAAAACCCTTTAAATAAACAGATGCATTTTAACCTTAGCATACGGATAAAAAGCAATGGCCACTACCAACATCTGGCAGCAATTCAAATCCCTGATTCCCGAAGGAGCCAGAACCGTCGTCACCATCACCAGCAACAACGGCGACGGAACCAGCACCGCAACATTGAGAGATGGAACGAGTATCAGAGTTCAGGGAGAAACAGTCGTGCCAGGGAATAAGGCACTAATAGAAGACCGGGTGGTCAAAGCCGAAGTACCGGGGCTGGCGGTTTATGAGGCTGAGATATAGGAATAGCCACCTGAAAGGCAAAGACAGCCACCACTACAGCCACTAATAGGGGAAAACAAAAGTAACAGCCACTTAACTAATGTACCAATTCTATATAACTCTAAGATTATTAAAGGAAAATATGACTATAAAAATTAGTACCTGTCTAGGGTTTCCTAATCAACAATCAGGACATTCATTGTTCAGTGATCGGTTCCAGTCAGCAAATTATCAATTGTGTTATCCCATCGGCAGGGATATTGCACCTGCGCCGTGAACCATTTGGCACCGGAATGCTCCTGGATATCCGTGGTGAGGCTGGCTTTGCTGCCATAGAGCATTTCCAGACGAGAGCGGATATTGTTCAGAGCAATCTGATTGCCTTTTGAAATGGTCTCTGTATATGGCATCGGATTTTTTACAGAAATCTGAACCATTTGGTGGTCAATATTGATGGAGATCGTAATGCAGCCACCGGCCTCCAGAGGCTGGATGCCATGGTAAACGGCGTTCTCAGCCAATGGCTGCAATGTAAAGGGAGGAATGGCCAGTCGATCTGGAAGTTCGCCGATCTGCCATTGGATCTCAAGGCGATCGCCCAGCCTTTGCTGCTCGATTCTCAGGTAACTTTCGCTGATCTGTATCTCTTTCTGGATGGGAACGACAGCACTTCTATTCTGCAGGCTGGCTCTGAAGAGATCCGAGAGGTCTTCCACTGCCTGTTCCGCCTTTTCAGGGTTAATCTGAATCAGGCTGGCAATGATGTTCATCGAATTAAACAGGAAATGAGGGCGGATATTCGCCTGCAGTGAGTCGAGGCGGGCATTGTGGATAACGTGTTGTTGCAAATTGACTTCGTACTGGATGTAAAAATAGCGCAGCAGCATCGCGGAGATAATCAGTGCAGCCAGCAGGTTGCGATTGACCTGCTGCCAGTCAGGTTCAAAGTGAATAGGGGATAGTAAAGCCTGAGAGAGCAGAGTAAGCAGCAGCGTAATGATCTGCACTCCCAATAGAGAGATCATGACAGACTGCCAGGTGGGAAGCTTCTTCAGAAAAGGTCTGGCCAGATAGAGAAAGGCGCTGCTGGAAAGCACAATCCACTGAACAAAGAGTGACAGCATAGCCAGTCGTGTCCAGCTGAAGTCGATATCGCCGGGCAGGGCAAGGACCTGAACCAGAACAAACAGTTCTGAAATCAACACCAGCATAAACACGGACTGACCAGAGCCAAGGTCGGGCAGAAAAAAGTCATCTTTGTTGTGCTGGGTTTGGATCATAATGCTGCGGCTCTTGCTCTCACTTCGATTGTGAGAATCCATACTTCTCAGGGGATTTTCGTCTCAGACAGCCTCTCAAGAATGAGAAGCGATTCATCATTGTTATCGGAAGCATGTCTATTCTCTTGTCCTGAAGGAGACTGTGAGCGATGCAATCAATTCATGACACCGATATAATGCCTCAGCTCTCAATGCCCAATGACGGATCGGCATTGATTGTACGTTCGTCTTTAAAAAATGAGAACAGGGTGGGGAAGAGATCAATGTCGTCAGATCATTCAGCAGAGAAGGGTGAAAAGAGCAGTAACCAGCAGTGGGGTGGGCGTTTCAGTGAAGGTGTTGATGCCTTTGTTGCCCGTTTTACCGCTTCCATTGATTTTGATCGACGCCTGTACCGGCATGATATCCAGGGATCCATGGCTCATGCACAGATGCTGCATCAGGCGGGTATTCTGAGTGAAGATGAACTGAATGCCATTACCTCCGGCCTGGAAGGTATTCTTGACGATATTGAGAAGGACCGTATTGACTGGTCCATAGAACTTGAAGATATCCATATGAATATCGAGGCTCGCCTGACGGATCGTATTGGCGCTGCCGGCAAAAAGCTTCATACCGGGCGTTCCAGAAATGACCAGGTCGCTACCGATATTCGTTTATGGCTGCGTGATGAGATTGACACTCTATCAGAAGAGCTCAAGCGTCTTCAGAGCGGGCTTTTGGATGTTGCCGAGCGTGAAGCAGACACCATCATGCCGGGTTTTACCCATCTGCAGACAGCACAGCCGGTGACGTTCGGCCATCATCTTATGGCCTGGTATGAGATGCTGGTACGTGATTATGAGCGCCTGCAGGACTGCCGCAAGCGTGTCAATATCAGTCCTCTGGGGGCTGCCGCACTGGCGGGAACCACCTACCCTATCGATCGGGAATTCACAGCATCAGCCCTTGGTTTTGATCGTCCTTCCCGAAACTCTCTGGACTCCGTAAGTGACCGAGACTTTGCCATTGAGTTCTGCGCAGCTGGCGCCCTCATCATGACCCATCTGTCGCGCATGTCTGAAGAGCTGGTACTCTGGACTTCTGCACAGTTTAACTTTATTGATCTTCCCGACCGCTTCTGTACCGGCTCTTCCATTATGCCTCAGAAGAAGAACCCGGATGTGCCTGAACTGGTCAGAGGCAAAACAGGGCGGGTTAATGGTCATCTCGTGTCTTTGCTGACATTAATGAAATCCCAGCCGTTGGCTTACAACAAAGACAATCAGGAAGATAAGGAGCCACTGTTTGATACGGTGGATACGCTCAAGGATTGTCTGCGGGCATTTGCTGATATGGTGCCGCATATTCAGGCGCGCAAAGAAAGCATGCTGGAAGCGGCTCGCAGAGGTTTCAGTACCGCTACCGATCTGGCTGATTACCTGGTGCGCCGCGGAATGCCATTCAGGAATGCCCATGAAGTGGTCGGAAAGGCTGTGGCCTTTGGTATTCAGGAAGGTCGAGACCTGTCTGAGATGACGTTGGCTGAGCTTCAAGTCTTCTCTGATACTATTGAGCAGGATGTATTTGATGTCCTGACGCTGGAAGGTTCTGTGAGTGCCCGTAATCATCTCGGTGGTACGGCACCAGAGCAGGTCAGACTGGCAGTGTTGAATGCCCGTAAAACATTTTAAAGAGTGGTGGTTGTTCTATTCCCATGGGAATAGAACAACCACCATGGTTGATATACTTTTGAGCCGTTTTTAAACCCATGAGCTTGTTGTTACACCAGATTGTTTTGCGGCAGGCAGAGCGTTCGCCTTCCTCAAAAGCCCTGGGCTGCAAAGACCAGTGGTTTGATTACCAGACTGTTTCTCGCCAGATTTGTTCGGTTGCAGCCGGGTTGCAGAAGCTGGGGCTTGCCCAGCATGAACGGGTGGCGATCTACCTGCCTAAAACGCCCGAGGCTGTCTTCAGCTTCTTCGGTGCAACCGCGGCTGGTGGCGTCATGGTGCCGGTAAACCCGGTTCTGAAAGCACCACAGGTCTTTCACATTCTCAAAGACTGCAATGTTCGAGTCCTGATAACGAACAAGGCTCGATATCAGCAGTTAGAAGCTGAAATCCACCAGTGTCATGACTTGATTCATATCATTCTTGTTGATGCTGAGCTTGTATTTGATAGCTATGCCGATGCGGACTCTTTGAATAACAGTCCCCTGGATGGTACTTTTGCAAACAGGCAGTCAGCAAATATGCTCAGCTGGGCGAATTTCCTCAAGCCCTGCGCCTGGTGGGAACCTGTGTCGTCTATTGATGCGGATATGGCGGCGATTCTTTATACCTCTGGCAGTACTGGAAAGCCCAAAGGTGTTGTCCTGTCTCACCGGAATATGGTGACGGGTGCCAGCAGTGTTGCAGAGTATCTCGGCAATACACCGGAAGATCGCCTGCTCTGTGTTCTGCCATTCAGTTTTGATTACGGTTTCAGCCAGCTGACAACGGCATTTCTGGTCGGTGCCAGTTGTTACCTGCTGGAATATCTTCTCCCAAGGGATGTCATTAAAACGGTTGAGAAGCAACAGATCACCGGACTTGGCCTGGTTCCTCCTCTCTGGGTTCAGATTGCCGATCTGCCATGGCCAGAAGGGGCGGGTGACAGCCTGCGTTACTTTACCAATACCGGCGGCGCCATGCCGACGGCTACGTTGGCTGTACTGCGAAAGCGTTTTCGTTATGCCAAGCCTTACTTGATGTATGGTTTAACCGAGGCATTCCGTTCCTGCTTTCTTCCTCCCGAGCAGGTTGATTTACGGCCTGGGTCTATGGGTAAAGCCATTCCCAATGCGGATGTGATGGTGATCAATGAACTGGGCGAGATCTGTGGACCCCATGAGCCCGGCGAGCTTGTCCATCGAGGAGCTCTGGTCAGCATGGGGTACTGGAATGACCTGGAGCGAACCGCCGAGCGTTTCAGACCTGCCCCCTGCGCTATCCCAGAAATTCCCAATAAGGAGCTGGCGGTCTGGTCGGGTGATATCGTGCGCAAAGATGACGAAGGTTATCTTTATTTTGTCGGGCGTCGCGACGATATGATCAAAACATCCGGTTATCGGGTCAGTCCAACGGAAGTGGAAGAGGTGGTCTACTCATCCGGGCTGGTGGCAGAAGTGGCTGCCATCGGTGTCCCTCACTCCCGTTTGGGGCAGGCTATTGTGTTGGTCGTGGTGAGCAGTGACAGCAGTGCGATTGATGAACCATCACTGATCCGCCACTGTCAGCAATGCCTGCCCGCCTATATGGTGCCCATGCGCGTTATTCAGCAACCTGCTCTTTCCAGAAACCCCAATGGAAAAATTGATCGCAAGCCATTACTGGAAGAATACCGAAGGCTTTTTCAGGATGATCATGAGGAGGCACTTTTTTCGTGAATAGCCTTGTGAAGAGCCCTGTGAAAGAGAGTATGAGTAAAGGACATCATCGGCTGGAGGCTCTCCAGTCCAGAAACAATCAATTACTGATTGCCGGGCGTACTGCTGCTGAGCTGGTGAATATTGCAGGCTCTTCACCCTGCTACATCTACGACCGACAGGCTCTGACACAAAGAGTTGCTCAGTTCCGACAGCAAATGCCTGCCGAGTTGAAGCTTCACTACGCCATTAAAGCCAACCCAATGCCTGCGGTTGTTGGTCATATGGCGCAGTGTGTTGATGGGCTGGATGTGGCTTCCCATCGAGAAATGCTGGTTGCCCTGGGCGCGGGTATGGATGCTGCTAATATCAGTTTTGCTGGGCCAGCAAAGGGCGAGCATGAACTGAGAGCCGCCGTTGCTGCTGGTATTACCATCAACATTGAGTCTCCCCTTGAGCTGCAAAGGCTGTACCTTTGTCATCAGGAAATGGGTATTCGCCCGCGCATAGCCTTTCGTGTGAACCCGGACTTTGAATTAAAGACCTCTGGGATGAAAATGGCTGGTGGTCCCAAACAGTTTGGTATCGATGCTGAACAAATGCCGTCTATTTTATTGGCACTTGATTTGGATAAACTGGACTTTCAAGGGTTTCATATTTTCTCTGGATCGCAGAACTTAAAAGCGGAATCTTTGATAGAGTGTCATCAGCAAACTTTTGAGCTAGCCGCGAGGTTAGCTGACCAGGTTTCTGCCCCGGTAAAGCATATAAATATCGGTGGGGGCCTGGGAATTCCCTATTTTCCCGGAGAACAGGCGCTGAACATCGAAGGTATTGCAGAAAACCTGCAGCAGCTTCTGGATCATCGTCCTGAGTCTCTCAAGTCATCAGAGATTGTGATGGAGCTTGGGCGCTGGCTGGTGGGTGAGGCGGGGTATTATATTTGTCAGGTGACGGATAAAAAGGAATCCCGTGGGCAGACTTTCCTGATGACCAATGGAGGGTTACACCATCACCTGTCAAACTCGGGCAATTTTGGCCAGGTAATCCGTAAAAATTACCCTGTTGTTCTGGCTCACAGCCTGGAAAGTGAGGATCAGGAGGTGGTTGAGGTGGTTGAGGTGGTTGGGCCGCTCTGCACTCCTCTGGATATAGTGGGAGCAAAACTGGCGTTGCCAAAGGCAGAGGTGGGAGACTTTATTGTTGTTCTGCAGTCCGGCGCGTATGGCGCGACAGCCAGTCCACAAAAATTTCTCGGACACCCAGAAGTGGTTGAGCTGTTAATCTAACCAGAGAAAGCCAGGCCGGAATCATTCTGGCCTGGAAATAAATAGCTGGGACAATCAGGCTTCTGCCCCAGCAGTGTCTACATACGAAAGAACAGAGCCAACGGTTTCAAATAGTTCGGCATCCAGATCATCGTCATTGACTGCAATTCCAAACGTTTCTTCCATTGCAGTAATCAACCCTACCACTGCCATAGAGTCGAACTCCGGAAGGGCTCCCAGTAGCTCAGTCTGTTCGTTGAACGCACTGGTGTCCAGCTTGAGAAGATCTGCCAAAATGGCGTTCATTTGTTCCAGCTTGGTCATTTATCATCCCGAGGGTTTGTTTCAATCGCAGATTCAAATCGACTGCCGGGCAGGGTATCTGAATTAAAATCCATCGTTGAATCTCCTCATCACAGCTCAGGCTATGACTCGTTACTTCGCCTTACCTTTTAATCCAGCCTCGTGGCGTGGTTTGAATCTTTGATTGATTAAAAATCGGCAACTTTAGGCATTTTCCGACGATGGCGCAACTGTGGTCGTCAGCATGAAATAAACGGAAACTTCTATTTTGTGATTAACATTTTATCTGTGAGTCCAGTGCCTGCCAGACTAAACCCGGTGTCATCGGTGCAAAAATTTCAGGGTCTGTTTTAGGAAACTCACCGGTTGGACACTGCTCAAGGGTCAAGTGCTTCTGACCCATGCCATAAGCACCGACTTTTACTGGGCTGGTAGGGCCATAGAGAGAGACCGCGGGTGTTTCCAATGCTGCCGTTAAATGCCCGAGGCCGGTATCAACAGCAACTGCAGCCTGAGCTTCACAAATGACACCGGCAACTTCGGCCAGTGACAGTTTCGGTAGCACTGTTGCCTGGCTGCTTGCACTGGCGATGCGCTCTGCTCTGGCCTTTTCAGTGTCATTACCCCAGGGCAGTACGACATGAAACCCAGCCTGATTTACTTTCTGAGCCAACTCGCACCAGTAGTTTTCAGGCCAGTGTTTTGTGGGCCAGGTAGTGCCATGAATAAACACCACATAAGGCTTTTCATTTACCAGCCCCTTGGGAAACTTGTCTTTGTTCAGCAGAAACTGGCCTGGCGCTTTGGGTAGTACATAAGCAAGGGACTTGGCAAAGAGCTGTCGAACACGCTCAACGGCGTGCTGTTCCCATGCGACTGATTGAGGAAACTGGTAAAAGCGGCTGGCAATGGGTTCGCGGGCAGAATGTTTATCCAACCCAAATCGAGGCCCCCTGGCTTTACTGGCAAGGAAAGCGCTTTTCAACAAGCCCTGAGCATCAATCACTACATCGTAGTTACTGGCACCAATGATCTTTTTGAATTGCTGCCACTCCCCGGACTTCCAGGTTTGAATCAAAGACTTGCGCCAGCGGCGAACAGCGACGGGAATAACCTGGTCAACAGCAGGATGCCAGGCTGGAATCTCGGAAAAACTCTCCTCCACGACCCAGTCAAAACGGATGCCGGGCAGTGCTGATGCAGCATCCGTCAGTGCTGGAAGGGTGTGGATGACATCCCCCATGGAGGAGGTCTTTACCACCAGAACACGCTTTGGTTGAGTCAACGGGAATCACTCCCTTCTTCTACCAGCTTCATTTCAGGATGCTCTTCATGCTTATTTTCCTGATGGGCTGTCAGATGAGTGATGGCTGCCAGAACCCTATCAGGAGACAGTTGCTTCATGCAGTTCATATGCCCAAGCGGGCACTCCCGTTTGAAGCATGGGCTGCAATCCAGCTTCATTGACAGTGTTTCACTGTTTTTATTCATTGGCGGCGTATGATCGGCAGTGGTGGAGCCGTAAACGGCAACCAGTGGCCGATTCAGTGCTGCGGCTATGTGCATCAGGCCTGAGTCATTACTGACCACAGCGCTGGCATAGGAGAGCAGGTCGATGGCATCGGCCAGAGAGGTTTCGCCAGCCATATTATGACAGTGGTGCTGTAATGAATCAGGCAGGCAGTTTTTGATTTCTGATGTGATCGCTTTGTCTTTGGCTGAGCCAAACAGCCAGACCTGCCATCCCTGCTCAGAAAGGGATCGTGCTACTTCCGCATAGTATCCGGTTGGCCACTGCTTTGAGGGGCCAAACTCAGCACCCGGGCAAAGTGCCAGAATGGGCATGTCGGTATGCAGGTCATAGTGGCGGAGGACTTTGCTGACCGTATTATCATTTACCTGAAGTGCTGGAATTGGCAGGGGCTTTGGTAGTGAGGCACCGTCCGGATAGGCGAGGGCGACAAATCGCTCAACCATAAGAGGGTATTTGCTTTTATCCAGCTTGCGAATGTCATTCAGTAGCCCGTAGCGCATTTCTCCGCGCCAGCCAATGCGGTGTTTGATGTGTGCCCACAGAGGAACCAGCGCCGATTTGAACGAGTTGGGCAAAGCGATGGAGTGTGTGTAGCCTTCCGCTCTCAGGCTTTTGCCGAGCTGGTAGCGGGCTTTAAGCCCGAGTTTGCCATGCCCCAGAGGCATATCAATACCTCTGCGAACTTCGGGCATGCGCTCAATGATCGGCAGGCTCCAGGCTGGCGCAAGTACATCGATTATGGCATCAGGATGTTGTTGTTTTAGGGCAATGAACAGCGTTTGTGCCATTACCATGTCCCCCACCCATGAGGGACCGACGATGAGATATTTCATCCCGTCTGGAATTCCTTATATTGAATGGGGAGGAATTATAAGCGGTGTTTGGAATATGTAAAAAGTAAGAGGCGATGCCAGTCTACTTTTTGCAGGCTGGTGAGCAAGGCTCTCCAAGGCTGGAGAGCCTCATTAGATAGAATTAAGCCTCTGGAACGGCCTTCAGTGTAGCAACCAACAGATCCCAGAACTTGGCAACGCTCTGGATATGTACTTTCTCATCCGGAGAGTGCGGGAAGCGGATGGTTGGTCCAAAGGAGATCATGTCCCACTCTGGGTATTTGCTGCCCAGCAGGCCACATTCCAGACCGGCATGAACGACTTTAACGCCGGGCGCCTGGCCGTACAGCTCAGCATAAACCCGCTTCATTGTGGCCAGAATCTGGGAGTCTGGGTCTGGTTTCCAGCCCGGGTAGCTGTCGGAGAAGATAACTTCGGCGTCCAGCATTCTGAACAGACCGGCTACCGCATCACTCAGAGCGTCATTACAGCTGCCTACCAGGCTTCTTGGCAGAATATGGGCTTTGATCTTACCATTCATTAATGGTCAGAACACCCATGTTCAAAGAGGTTTCTACCACGCCTTCAATGGAGTCACTCATTCTCTGAGCACCATTTGGACAGGCATCCACTGCAGCTACCCACTTGTTCTGATCCTGAACAGACATCAGCTCAGCAGCAGGTACTGAATCACTCAGAGTCAGTTTCAGGTTCGGCTCCACAACAGCCAGCTCTGCAGTCAGTTCATTACTGCACTGATCAATAATGTTGTTACAAGCGACCAGTGATGACTCAGGGATGGCAATGGTGGCAGACGCTTCACGGGGGATGGCATTGGCCAGGGAACCACCGTTCAGGCTGGCGATACGGACACCTTCTGCCTCCAGGCGATGAAGGGCACGGATCAGCAGTTTGATCGCATTGCCTCTGCCCAGATGAATATCACATCCTGAATGGCCGCCTTTGAGTCCGGAAATGTACAGTGTTTTGAAGACCAATCCATCCTGGGCTGATTCAGTTGAATAATCACCATTAATTTCGATACGGGTACCGCCAGCACAGCCAATATAGAGCTCACCCTCATCTTCAGTATCCAGATTCAGAAGAATCTTGCCTTCCAGAATACCTTGCTGAAGCCCTTGAGCGCCGATCATTCCGGTCTCTTCAGTAGCCGTGAACAGGGCTTCAACAGGACCATGCTGCAGATCTTTGGAAGCTAATACCGCCAGCGCTGCAGCCATGCCGATACCATTATCGGCACCCAGGGTCGTGCCCTCTGCAGTAACCCAGTCTCCATCGATATACGCTTTAATGGGGTCAGTCGGGAAGTCATGAACTGTGTCGTTATTTTTCTGAGGCACCATATCCATATGGCCTTGAAGAATAACTCCAGCACGGTTTTCCATACCGGGAGTCGCATTCTTGCGAATGATGACATTGCCTACCGCATCGGACTGCCACTCAAGATTGTGCTCTTTGGCAAAGCCAATCAGGTGCTCACGAATCTGTTCTTCATGGAAAGAAGGGTGGGGAATATCACATATGGCGGAAAAGTGCTGCCATAGCGCGTGAGGCTGCAGTTCATGGATAGCGCTCATTTAAGACTCCAGTGCTAATTATGTTGACTGCTGTATCGGAATATTTATTTGCAGTAGCCGTATAGTGGGGGCGTTGGGGGTAAACATCAATGAGGGTTTTCTACTTTGTTGCTTTATAAAGTGTAAAACAGTCGTCAGTTAGTAACAGAAGAACTGTGGCGGTATCGACTTTTTCTCCTATTCTTCCAGTTGATATATAAGTCAGTGTAAGGATGTTTTGGCGATGAAATTCTACAATGTTTTTCTAAAGCAAAAACTGGTCTGCTGGTTTTACGCAGTTCTGCTTGCATCCACTGTGCTGGTTGCTGAAGGGGCTTATACCGGGCCTGGTTCAGATGTTGGCAGCACAACGGTATCAGCTATTCTGAAGAAGCCTCAGGATGATATGCGAGTTGTTCTTAAGGGGAATCTGGTTCGCAAGATAAAGCATGAAACCTATATGTTCAGTGACGGCACCGGTGAGATCATGGCGGACATTGATGATAAGGACTTTCCATCACAACCGGTCAATGCAAAAACCAAAGTAGAGATTATGGGTGAGGTGGATGTTGATCGGAGGTCAGGCGTTGAAATAGACGTAAAATCACTGCGCATCATCAGCCAGTAGGGTAACGAAAGCACACAGAGAGTACAACAGGCTAACTGTCATTTTTCAGAAAGTTAGCCATTGTCTGTTACTTTAGCAAAGGCTTAACCACTCAGGGTTTTCCTGACGCTTGCCACGAACCTGGTCAAAGTACATGGACTGAAGCTTTTCGGTAATCGGACCACGCTTGCCGCAGCCAATCTTGCGCCCATCGTGTTCACAGATAGGCATAACTTCCGCAGCCGTACCGGTAAAAAATGCTTCTTGAGCAATATACACTTCATCACGGGTGATACGCTTTTCCCGGACTTCCAGTCCAAGCTCTCTGGCAAACTGGATGATGGTGTCCCGGGTAATGCCTTCCAGGCAGGAAGTCAGTTCCGGTGTATAGAGAATGCCATCCTCTTTCACAATAAAGATATTCTCTCCACTGCCTTCAGCGACATAACCTTCATTATCCAGAAGCAGCGCTTCTTCACAGCCACTGTCCAGTGCTTCCCGCAGAGCCAGCATAGAGTTCATGTAATTACCATTGGCTTTGGCTTTGCACATGGTGATATTTACATGGTGTCGTGTATAAGAAGAGGTGCGGATTTTTATGCCACGCTCAAGTGCTTCTGGAGACATGTAAGACGGCCAGTTCCAGGCAGCAACCATGGTATGAACCTGAAGACTTTCAGCTCTTAATCCCATGCCTTCTGAGCCCAGGAAACACATTGGGCGCAGGTAGGCTTCGTCCAGACCATTCTCGCGAACGACGAGCTTCTGTGCTTCGTTCAGCTCTTCCTTGCTGTAGGGAATTTCCATTCTCAGGATATGGGCACTGCGAAACAGGCGGTCAGTGTGTTCCTTCAGGCGGAAAATGGCTGGCCCTTTTGGCGTGTTATAGGCTCTGACGCCCTCAAAAACCCCCATCCCGTAATGAAGGGTGTGGGTCAGGACATGAGTTTTGGCTTCACGCCAGGGTACTAACTCTCCATCTAACCAGATAACGCCATCACGATCGGCGAAAGACATCGGGAAACTCCAGTTTTAAATTGTTTTATGGCTTGTTCTTTTGGGAAGGTGTTCCGTTTGTTGTCAGCGGTCACCGCCCTGGAGGCTGCCTGAGAGTAATCTACCCTCAGGCAGCCTCCCAGGCCCTGCTGTTTTCGCTTCAGTTGCTTTATTACTGAAAAGCGGGGACATGCATGCTTAAGTGGGCCTGGCTATATGAATCAATTTCCCGTGTCAGGGTGTGACACGGAATGAAATCTTCGATTCAGGAGGCTGTCTTCTATCATCGTTTTCCCTGTGGGTTTTGGTGACAATGACCTTACAGGGTGACATCAATCAGCATCCGTTGGTAACAGAGTTCTGACTAGTCGCTATTGGATCATAAAAAACGCAGGATGCCAAAGCTCAGTTTAGTCGGGATATTCGACTATTCATGATTCTTCCACGTCCATACATCCATCCCAGATGGAAATCACATTTTGGCGAAGGCTTTCTGCAACCGCCTCTTCGGCTAAAGGATCTTCATTCTGTAATGCCTTTTGATGGATGCAGAGCCGGAAGGTTTTGTAGGCCTCCCGGAGCTGGTAGGCATCGTCCTTGCTGAGAAGTCCCACGGTTTCCAGTTCTTCAGAGATCCGCACATTGTCGGTCCACTTCAACAGTGAAGGGTGCTGGCTTGAGTACCGTAGAACAGCAAACTGCATCAGAAACTCAATATCCACGATGCCACCCGGGTCATGTTTTAAATGGAACACTCCACCACTATTAGATGAAGTGGCTGTTGGCCTGGTACCCAGGTGTTCCCGCATTTTCTGGCGCATGTCCACAACATCATCACGCAGTTTTTTAATATCCCGTTCCTGCTTGAGGATGTCTGACCTCAGACTTTCAAATTTCTGTGCAAGCTTAGGGTCACCAGCAATTACCCGTGCACGTACCAGGGCTTGATGTTCCCAGGTCCAGGCATCCTCTTTCTGGTATTTCTCAAAGTAAGTGAGGGAGTTGACCAGTAACCCTTTAGAGCCGGATGGGCGTAGCCTCATGTCCGCATCGTAAAGGATTCCGGAGGGTGTCTGCGTCGTCAGAATATGGATGATTCGCTGACCAAGGCGGGTATAGAAGGTTGTACTGTCAATAGCCCTTGGGCCATTGGTCTCTTTATTGGTTCCTCCGTTATGGATAAATACCAGGTCAAGATCAGAGCCCGGGCCTAACTCAATACCGCCAAGCTTGCCGTAGCCAACAATAATGAAGCCCGGATCACACAGGTTGCCGTCAGTATCCTGAGGCATTCCATGCTTTTCGATCAGGTTTCGCCAGGCAATGGCAAGAACAGAATCAAGAATCACTTCAGCAATCCAGGTCAGGTAATCACTCTCTTTCATCAAAGGCAGCGTGCCGGAAACCTGAGCAGCTGTTACTCGTAAGACATGGGCCATCTTGAAGTGACGCAGTACTTCCATCTGGTTTTCAAGATCATCTTCCGGAATATGAGCCAGTTGCTGTCGCAGTTCATCAGCCAATGCTTCTTTTTCCGGTGGATTGTAGAGGTCACCAAGGTTGAGGAACTCATCCAGAAGCGCAGGAAAGCGGGCAATCTGTTCCGCAATCCATGGGCTGGCAATACAGAGTTTGCCAAGGTGCTCCAAGGCGGCAGGGTTTTCGATGAGCAGAACCAGGTAAGCCGTTCGACGTAATACAGCCTCAATCAGCGGAAGAATTCGCAGTAAAAAAGTATCAGGCTCAGTGGAGCTGGCAGCCACTCTCAACAGCAAAGGAATAAATTTATCCAGTCGGTCACGGCTCTGCCTGCGAACTCGGGTGATGGCTTTTCCATCACGTAGAGAAACCAGGCGTTTCCAAGAGGCGTCAATATCCTTGAAGCCCTGCTGTACCATCAGCTGTTGCTCTTCTTCCTCACTGAGCTGGCCAAGCCATAGGGCTTCCCACTGGTCGCTGTGAGACTCTTTGGTATTTGTGGTTTCAGGATCGGCGATAACCGCATCGAAGTGGGTAGTGACGTGCTGGCGGTGTTCTTCCAGTGTACTGAGCAATTCGGACCAGTCTTTTTGTCCCATGCTGAATGCGACCCGTGCCTGAGTTTCTGAGCTTTTCGGCAGATCCTGAGTCTGTCGGTCGGCAATAGCCTGAATGGCATGTTCAAGGTTGCGAAGGAAGATGTAAGCGGCTTTCAACTCACTGGCTTCGTCAGGAGAGAAATAATGTTTGTCCAGCAGGGTTGAAAGAACACTCAGCAGGTTTCTTTCCTGAAGGCTGCGATCACGTCCCCCATGGATTAGCTGGAAGGACTGAATGATGAACTCAATCTCGCGAATGCCTCCTGGCCCAAGCTTGATATTGCTCTCCATTCCTTTGCGTTTTACTTCCCGCCGGATCAGCTGCTTCATTTCCCGAAGGGCGCTGATGGAGCCAAAATCAATATAGCGACGATAAACGAAAGGGCGTAGCTGGCTGAGCAGTAGCTGGCCTGCAAGGATATTGCCGGCAACCACTCTAGCCTTCAGCATGGCGTAACGCTCCCAGTCCCGCCCCTGGTCCTGATAATACTGCTCCATCGCAGCAAAGCTCATGGCCAGGGCTCCACTGGAACCATAAGGTCGTAGTCGCATATCAACCCTGAAGACAAAACCATCGGCACTCTGACAATCCAGCACTTTGATCAGTCTCTGGCCAAGGCGGATAAAAAACTCCTGATTGGTAATGACCTTCTTGCAGCCACGGGTTTCCCCCTGGCAGGGGTAGGTGAACATCAGGTCGATGTCTGAAGAGAGGTTAAGGTCTTTGGCACCCAGTTTGCCCATACCCAGTACCACCATTTTCTGGGGAACTGGCTCTTCATCCGGTATGTTTGTGCCATAGGGAGTTCCCATGGTCTGGCAGCAGTCCTGATAAAGCCAGTTGAGTGCGCTATCAATGCAGGCGTCAGCCAGGGCGGACATATCTGCTGTGGTTTCCTGCATGCTGACCCGACGATTCAGATCGAGCCAGATAATTCGGAGCATTTCCTGGTTACGGTAAAGTCTGAGAGCCTTGATCAGATTCTGCTCATTCTCAACAGTTTCAAGCACTTTTTGCAGACGTTCTGGATGGGTTTGGGCGAAATCAGGGAGTTTGTCATGGTTTTCCAGAAGGCTGGAAAGCCACTCAGGGTGACGAATACACTGCTGTGCGGCAAAGTCACTGCCTGCCCAGCAGTGGATCAATTCATCCATTAGCTTAGGGCTTAGCTGATCATTCTTATCAGGAAAAAGGCTGTCTGGAAGAGTAAATGACGGGTTGATATCAACAAACTGTTGCCAGTGAGCAGTGACAACGTTCCTGACCTCTTCAGGAATAATTTCAGGTGACCCGGAGGCAGTTAATTGTTGACTGAATTGTGCCTTGAGTGACTCCATAAACCCGCTCTCTTCTAGTTGCTGGAGCCATTTTATGGGAATGGTTATGGGACTGCCAGTAGGCGCAGGCCTTGTCAGATGCAGACGGTGTCTATAATGGGTGTTTTTAACGAAATAATATATTTCAGGCATGCTTATTATTCGAATAATGTCCTTTTTACCGTTTTTTTTGATTTATCGGTTGGGGTGGTTTTTTTATTTGTCGCTATACCACCTTTGTGGTTATCGAAAAAATATTGTCTGTAACAACATCAAGCAGGCTTTTCCCGAAAAAAGTGAAAAAGAAGTAAGGTTTTTGGCAAAGCAATTTTACCGGCACTTTGCAGATCTTTTTATGGAAGTTATTAAAGCGCATCAGATGAATGGCAAGGCTTTTAAAAAGCGCTGCAGGATAAAAGGTGGGGAACAGCTAATTCGACAATCCACTCTGCGAGGTGTTGAGAAGGCCAAACCAGTTATTGTGTTAACCATCCATCAGGGAAACTGGGAGTGGATGCTCCATGCCGTTTCGCAACATCTTGGTGTGCCTATTGATCCGGTTTACAAACCTTTGCACCACAAAGGCTGGGATCAGTTTATCCATGAGATTCGCAGTCGCTTCAACTCCCGTCCCATTCCAATGAAACAGGCTGGACGGAACATCCTTAAGCGCAAAAATGGTTTCCGACTTTTTGTAATGCTGGCTGACCAGACTCCGGTAGAAGGTGAGCGCAGCTATTGGGTCTCTTATCTCAACAAAGAAGCGCCTTTTTATCTGGGCGCAGAAAAAATTGCCTTCCTGACCCAATACCCTGTCTTTTTTGCTCAATGTCGGCGACTAGAGCGTGGCTACTATGAGCTTGAGTTTAAAGAGCTGGCAGTGCCCCCTTATGAAAATACCAGAGACAAAAACAATCATCAGATTATTGATGCTTATGTAAAGGCGGCGGAAGCTGCAATCTATGAACAGCCGGAAACATTCCTATGGAGTCATCGCCGTTGGAAAAGAAGGCGGAAAAGTAATGAATGAATCGTGGCCCCATTGGACTTGATCAAGTACGAAATTCCTCCTAGTTCAAATTCCTGTTTATAGGTAATTAGCTACCTGATGGTGCCATATATTGACTAATATCAAATTTTCTCTCGGCAGAATCTGAGGTAGTTCGGTTTTTAGCCAATAAACTCCAGAGTTGACTGATAATGGGTTGAATTGTTTGTTTTTGTTACTTGTGGCGCGAGATTTTTCCTGAAAAATCAATACTTTTTGTAAAAAAACTACACGTAAGTACTGCTACTCATTGCGGGAATTGCTTATCTTGTAGTTATATTACATTTGATTAATATCAATTTTTTTTTAAGCTTGGGCTGTTAGACGAAATTTGTTCGGTATGCTTGATGTTGCAAGTGATCAACCATTAACAATAGCGAACACAAAGTTTGGTGTGGCAGTTTGATACGTCAACAGGCGTAAGGGTCAGCAGTATTGCTACTCGCTTGGCAGGGTAACTGGGCATCAGACTCACCTGCGAAGCTGGCGAGATAAAGAGCATTACCTCATATGGGAGGGGCTGTCTGATCCATTCCGACCATTATGTCCGGAAACTCTGATCCAGGGTCAGGGCAGGATTCGTATTCCTGCCCTGACTTTGTTTCGTCTGCGCCTGACCTGGGAGTTTGGCTGAGAATAGATTGCCCTGCATTGTTGGCAGTCTATTCTCAGTCAGGTTCCCAGCTCTATCGATCTTGGAGCCGATTTGTATGCATTTAATGACGATAGTTCCAGATAATTTTTAACAAAACGATCACTGTTTAACATTTCCCAAAAAATCCCCATCAAATCAGATAAATACAAGACTTATTAACAAGCGTCAGTGTATCAATATATATCAGAACTATCGTGCATGTTTCGCCCAAACAGCGACCAAAACAGCGACCAAAACGAAAAAAACGGCCAAAACAGCGACCAAATTATGTAAATATAAACAAGCGCCGTCTAATATCTAATGGTGATATATCAGTACAAAAAGAAAAAGAAGGAGTAACCATGAGCAGTATTAGTGATGCCGCTATAGCGGAGTTAGAGACAGAGCTAAGTGGGACAAAAATAAAAAGAGAGTTGACTGGTAAGCTGGATGGAAAACCCGGTGTTTTGATGGCTAAAGTCAGAGCCAATAAAACAGAGCTTTATTACAAATACTATTTTGATGAAAAACGTCAGACCATATTACTTGGTAAATACACTCACCTCAGAAAAAGTGGATTCATAACGCTGGCGCAAGGTTACGATAAGGCTATGGAATATGCCGACATCAGAAGCCAGGGAAAAGACCCGAAAGAAGTTATCAACAAGGAAAAGGAAAAAGCTGAGTCAGGGCTACGCAGAAGAAAGAAGCAAGCACAGATACAAGGTTATGGAACATTCAAACGATTACTTGATGAGTATGTAAACACGCTAAAAGAACCTGGCACAAAACAGGTCGTGAGTAGTTTTTTTAACCGCATTCACAAACACGCTCCTGAGTTATTGACCATGCAGGCAAGGGATATAGAGTGGATGCACCTGGCTCCTATCTTTGAACAAATTCTTAGTGAGGATAAAGGCCCCACCGCCAACAACCTGCTGACCTACATTAAAGCGGCATTTAATAAGATGATGAGCGTGACCTTAGAAAGCGGCATGATGCTCACAGCAGATCAGGAATTTAGGTTGATAGCCAACCCCGTACAGCACATCAAACAAAATCAGAAATACATGAACCCAGGCAAGGATGAGTGGCCAGAGCATGAACTGGCGGCTATCTGGCACAACGCAATAAAAGTCAACGGCCCTATAACAGGGCGATTTATCCGCTTTACTATTGCGAACGCTGGTCAGCGCATTAAACAGGTTCTGAGGGTTCCTTGGGAGCATTACCAGCTTGAATATGAAAATCAGTATGGAAATCCATATTTAGAAGTACACAACATGAAAAAGAAAAGGGGAGGCAAACCGGTGCCACACATAGTGCCCCTAAATAAACTGGCTATGGCAGAGCTAACCGAATTAAAAGATATTACCGGTCATTGTGTTTATCCATTTCCTGGGAGAGTAGGATCGGGGGTCAGAACAGACACCTATATGGATCATTCTCGCATGAACAGACCAATGCAGGTGCTTTGTGAACGTATAGGGATACAGAAACGAACGCTGGGAGAAACCAGAACCACGATTAAAACCATGCTGGGTGTTTATGAGGAGCTAGATAAACACACTAAAAACCTATTGCATGGGCATGGCTCTATGGATACTTCCGACATCAACTATGACAAGTTTCTATATTTTCAGCAGAAGCGAAAAGCGATGGACTTATGGAACGATGGATTAGAAAGGATGTTAGAGAGATATAGAGGAACGGTGGTGCGGTAGGGTAAATTACCCTAACCGCCGATGCTCCACCCATGCAGTGATTTCTGAACGTTTCCAAGCTACAGACCGAGGCCCGATCTGAATGCGGTTCGGAAACTTGCCGTCCCTTTCCGCACGATGGATCGCCATGCGATTGAGGCCTGTTAGCTTTTCCACTTCAGCAGCACGAATAAGCTCGTCGTCTTCAGTGTTGCCAGGAAGCTGCAGGAAGCAGGCATCAATAGCAGCCTGAGTTGTCACCAGCCGATCCTTACCGGTTTTGGCATAGCGGATATTTTGCCGCTTCAGAAAGCGCTCCAATTCGTCGAGGGTTGCATAGCCTGTCCATTGCAGCAGGCATTCAGTATCAATCAGTCGTTCAATACCCATGACCATCACCTCCCTTATAAATGCTCGCCATCGATTTCGGAAACGTTACGCACCTTCAATTCGGGCTTGCTATCCACATCTGAGTGCTGGATAACAAATTCACCGCCCTGAAAGGTTTCATACACTGGCTGTGCTTTTGTCAGCAGTTTAAGCAGCACTACCGCATCCTCCACCGAGTCCAACAACCATTGATTCGTGCCAAAAGAAACCACGTATACATTCTCATCCATAAGATTGTCCTTTTTAGAGGAGGCTCCCATCAGAGTGCCTTATTGAGATCCGCAGCACTGGAGACAGCGCCGTCGATAATTTCACCGGTATCCATATCCACCACGACACCGCCGTCATCGTTACGCAGCAGCGCCTCGTTATGTTGAGA
Organism: Endozoicomonas atrinae; assembly: GCF_001647025.1. GTDB lineage: Bacteria > Pseudomonadota > Gammaproteobacteria > Pseudomonadales > Endozoicomonadaceae > Endozoicomonas > Endozoicomonas atrinae. The sequence continues at coordinate 284 of NZ_LUKQ02000098.1, read as the reverse complement.
CAGGCCTGCGTCTGCCCGTTCATCCAGACCGACAGCGGTGAGAGCTTCAATAGAAACCGGGAGGTATTTAAACAGCCGACGGACAACGGTCTTTTTTGCCATTTCTTCAAAGTGCGTCTGCCACGGCCCGTCGTTTTTGGCTTTTGAGGAGTCACGTACTTTCATGATCTCCTCAACGGTCATGTATTCCACCTGAGAGCCACCGCCCTGCAGCTGCGCCACAGCGTAGACACCCAGCACACCACCACGGTCACCATTCAGGCGTGGCTTGTGGATAACCCGGG
>NZ_LUKQ02000962.1 GCF_001647025.1 Endozoicomonas atrinae | reverse complement strand
CCTTTACCCCGACGGTCAGCAACAACACCACCAGTGACGGCACCGGCCAGGTGGACTGGACCTTCAGCGTCCCCGATGCCGACCTTGACTACCTGGCCGCGGGTCAGGTACTGACCCAGACCTACACCATCACGGTCAACGATGGCAATGGCGGCACCGTGGACCAGCAGGTGACGGTGACCATCACCGGCACCAATGATGTACCGACCATTACTGCAGCCACCGATGTCACCGGCGCG
>NZ_LUKQ02000961.1 GCF_001647025.1 Endozoicomonas atrinae | reverse complement strand
CTCTCGATTGGTCATGGCGCTGCTCCCTGCTTGATACCAACAGGAAAACAATCGGCCAGAAAAGGGTTAATCGGGAGGTCAAATTAAACTGGTGTTTTGAAGACTTATTACATCGGTGATGACACAAAGGCCAGACTCGGCTAAACAAGCTTGATCAGCAAATCCTTACCCTCTATGCCCGAGGCATGACCACCCGTGATATTGCCGAAGCCATTCACGAGATGTACGGTGCTGAGGTGT
>NZ_LUKQ02000960.1 GCF_001647025.1 Endozoicomonas atrinae | reverse complement strand
TGAAAATATTGTAGATTGTTGCTGTGAAGCTTGGAATAACCTTTGCAGCGAAGCTGGTCGACTGTTCAGTCTGTGCTCCCGTGATTGGGCAGTTATACAGTAGTTAGAAAATTCAATTGGTATAACCCGTTTATCCTGATGAACCTTAACCACAAGGCCATCGAGATACAGGATGGGGAAAAGTCTGTCCAGCGGGCGATTCTGCCAAGTCCTGACCTCATCGTAGACAGCATCAGTTAC
>NZ_LUKQ02000959.1 GCF_001647025.1 Endozoicomonas atrinae | reverse complement strand
TCCACAAAAGCGGCAGCAACAATTACAGCCAGCTGACCATCGACTATGAGCTGGGCGAGATTAACGTGTGGCGAGCCAGCAGCTACACCACGGCCAGTGCTTCAGCCAGCTATCAGCCTGCCGTGGCCATTACCGGAGCTGCCGTCAGCGGTGCCATTCCCATCACCAACCAGAACCGGGGCTTTAACTACACACTGAACATGGCCGAGGCGAAGCCACGACCGGGCACTCTGGTGGTGA
>NZ_LUKQ02000958.1 GCF_001647025.1 Endozoicomonas atrinae | reverse complement strand
ATACCGGCGGTGGAGGTGGTAGTGGCGGTGGTATCGTTGTCCCCGGCAACGGCAACACCACACAGGTGCAGGGCAGCATAACCGAGAACGATTTACCCGTCGCCCGTCGAGTGTTTGCCATTACCGAGGCAGAGCTGACCATTGATGGTAGCCAGGAAACCACACAAGCAGTACTGGCCAACGCCATCAGCAGCGAGATCGATGGCACCTATACCCTGGACACCAGCCCCTATGAGGGCA
>NZ_LUKQ02000957.1 GCF_001647025.1 Endozoicomonas atrinae | reverse complement strand
ACTACAGCATTCAGTACTGAAACGGCCCCTGTTGGCATTCTGGTTAATGCGGTCAATGATGCGCCGGTGGTCAACACCAGTGCCAGCCTGAACCTGACGGCAATCAACGAAGACGATACCAACAGTGATGGCAACTATGTCTACCAGATCGCCCAGGGCAGTATCACTGACCCGGATGGTTATTTTGGTGATGATGAAATCGAAGCCATGGCCATTACCAGTGTTGATAACACTAACGGTA
>NZ_LUKQ02000956.1 GCF_001647025.1 Endozoicomonas atrinae | reverse complement strand
TTAAAACAATGTGCCAGGAAGAAGAACTCTAAGCGTGAATTTTGAAATGAGCTCCTGAGTGTTTTGATGGTTTGCAATACCTCTTTTGCTGACACTCTCTGATGATCAATTGACAACTCATACCAATCGCATTTTCTAAATCCTTAAGCTGCCGCCAACTATGCTTAGGCATCATTACCATGCATTATCTAGAACAGATGTCTCGTCGACCACAGCTACCCGAAGGTTTTAATGATGTTGA
>NZ_LUKQ02000955.1 GCF_001647025.1 Endozoicomonas atrinae | reverse complement strand
AGTCAGCTTAGTAAAATATTTAACTTTCTGGAACTATCAGACTTGCAGACCACCCCAAAAAGCTATACTTAACGACAGGTCATTTTGGACTGGTGTTTTGAGGACTTTTTACGCCGGTGATGACACAAAGGCCAGACTCGGCTAAACAAGCTTGATCAGCAAATCCTTACCCTCTATGCCCGAGGCATGACCACCCGTGATATTGCCGAAGCCATTCACGAGATGTACGGTGCTGAGGTGT
>NZ_LUKQ02000954.1 GCF_001647025.1 Endozoicomonas atrinae | reverse complement strand
ACGAAGATATCGTGGATTGCTGCTGCGAGGCCTGGAACAATCTATGCGGCGAAGCTGGACGTCTATTCAGTTTATGCTCTCGTCAGTGGGCAGTTATACAGTAGTTAGAAAAAGCAATTGGTATAACCCGTTTATCCTGATGAACCTTAACCACAAGGCCATCGAGATACAGGATGGGGAAAAGTCTGTCCAGCGGGCGATTCTGCCAAGTCCTGACCTCATCGTAGACAGCATCAGTTAC
>NZ_LUKQ02000953.1 GCF_001647025.1 Endozoicomonas atrinae | reverse complement strand
CGTGAAAGTTTTCAGGAAAATCGGGAGTTTTAGGCATGACATTAACGGGATGAACAACAGGCTATTTAAAGTATAAAGGCAATCGCAGAATTCGTGACATATTTTGAAAATGAAATTGGTATTATTCGTAAAACCGTGTATGTTGCTCTTGGCGTGAACACTGAAGGCCATAAGGAACTTTTGGGTCTTTGGCTTGCCGAAACAGAAGGTGCCAAATTCTGGCTTTCTGTGCTGACAGAGC
>NZ_LUKQ02000097.1 GCF_001647025.1 Endozoicomonas atrinae | reverse complement strand
ACCATTCGCACCGGAGTTAAACAGCTCAGAAAGGCTATGGGAGTGGATGCGGGAGCATGACTTATCAAACAAAGCATTTTCAGGTTATGAAAATATTGTAGATTGTTGCTGTGAAGCTTGGAATAACCTTTGCAGCGAAGCTGGTCGACTGTTCAGTCTGTGCTCCCGTGATTGGGCAGTTATACAGTAGTTAGAAAATTCAATTGGTATAACTCCAATCCAGAATCACTTTTCCAGACTGTCCAGACCCCATTATTTCAAATCCCTTTTCAAAATCATCAACCGGGAATCGGTGGGTAATGACTGGAGAAATATCCAGACCAGACTGCAGCATGCTGGTCATCTTGTACCAGGTCTCAAACATCTCGCGGCCATAGATACCTTTGATAACCAGACCTTTGAAGATCACCTGGTTCCAGTCAATCACCGTGTCACTGGCTGGAATTCCCAACAGGGCTACTTTGCCACCGTGATTCATATTTTCCAGCATCTGTTCAAATGCACGACCATTGCCGGACATTTCAAGGCCGACGTCAAAGCCTTCAACCATGCCCAGTTCAGACATCACATCTTTCAGCTCTGTTTTGGCAACGTTGACGGCACGGGTAGCGCCCATTTTACGAGCCAGATCCAGACGGTACTCATTCACATCGGTGATCACCACATTGCGGGCACCCACGTGCTTACAGATTGCTACCGCCATAATACCGATGGGGCCTGCACCGGTAATCAGTACATCTTCTCCGACCAGGTCAAAGGAAAGGGCTGTATGAACTGCATTACCAAATGGGTCAAAAATAGAGGCCAGGTCATCACTGATATCATCAGGAATCGGGAAGGCATTAACCGCCGGAATCACCAGATATTCTGCAAAAGCGCCATCACGATTGACGCCAACCCCAACCGTAAAATTACAGAGATGACGACGACCGGCACGACAATTACGACAGTGTCCACAGGTAATATGACCTTCACCAGAAACCCGTTGACCAATCTCAAAACCTCGAACACCCTCGCCCATGTCAACGATTTCGCCAACAAACTCATGGCCAACGTGCATACCCACTGGAATGGTCTTTTGTGACCACTCATCCCAGTGATAGATATGCATATCTGTGCCGCAGATGGCCGTCTTACGGATTTTGATCAGTACATCGTTGTAACCCACTTCTGGTTTAGGATGCTCTTCTATCCAGATTCCGGGTTCCGCTTTGCTTTTGGCTAATGTCTTCACAGTTTCAGTTTTCTCAATGGGCTTGCTATTCAGCATAGCAAGCCAGCTTTCAATTAAATCAGCAGCAATCTCAGCTGATAACACCCAGCTCTCGACCAACCTTGGCGAAAGCGGTAATAGCTTTGTCCAGATGCTCTCTGCTATGGGCTGCAGACATCTGGGTACGGATTCTCGCCTGCCCTTTTGGCACTACCGGGAAGGAGAAACCAACCACATAAATGCCTTCTTCCAGCATTCGATCCGCAAACTTACCTGCCAGTGAGGCATCCCCCAGCATCACCGGAACGATCGGATGATCGGCACCGGCCAGGGTAAAGCCCAGTCTGGTCATTTCAGAGCGGAAGTATTCTGCATTATCACGAACCTTCTGGCGCAGCTCTGCACCTGAAGCCAGCATGTCAAATACCTTGATCGAAGCGGCAGCAATACTAGGAGCCAGCGTGTTGGAGAACAGATAAGGACGTGAACGGTTACGCAGCCAGTCAATGACTTCTTTCTTACCAGAGGTGTAACCACCGGAAGCACCACCCAGTGCTTTACCCAATGTACCGGTAAGAATGTCCACCCGCCCCATAACACCACAGAACTCAGGAGTACCCGCACCTTTCTCACCAATAAATCCGGTTGCATGGCAGTCATCCACCATGACCAGGGCGCCGTATTTATCCGCCAGGTCGCAGACTCCTTTAAGGTTGGCAATCACACCATCCATTGAGAAAACACCATCGGTGGCAATCAGTTTGGTTTTGGCACCAGCAGCATCGGCTGCCTGAAGCTGCGCTTCCAGATCGGCCATGTCGTTATTGGCATAACGGAAACGCTTGGCTTTGGACAAACGAACGCCATCAATAATACTGGCATGGTTCAGGGCATCGCTGATAATGGCATCATCAGGCCCAAGGATGGTTTCAAACAGGCCACCATTGGCATCAAAACAGGAGGGATAAAGAATGGTATCTTCCATTCCCAGAAACTCGGAAATACGCGCTTCCAGATCTTTATGAATGGTCTGGGTACCACAGATAAAACGCACAGAGGCCATACCATAACCATACTGGTCCAGCCCCTGCTTGCCCGCTTCAATCAGTTCCGGCGCATTGGCCAGCCCCAGGTAGTTATTGGCACAGAAGTTAAGCACCTCTTCGCCGGTGGTCACCTTAATTTCAGCCTGCTGCTGTGAGCTGATCACCCGTTCACTTTTATAAAGTCCTTCCTGTTTCAGCTCATCCAGCTGCCTGCGCAGCCCTTCATAAAAATCGGCCTTCATTTCGGCTCCTGTTCTCAGTAATTTCTAACGCCCCGCCTTTGAGCATCCGCCAAAAGTACAGTCTTTAGAGAGTTGCTTTTTGAGGTAGGTTCCCCGGTAAGCACACCCAATATGTCTGTCTACCCCAATAACACGGGCATGATTGCGTTTAAATCAAAGGCTGCCAGACCTGTAGATATGGCTTTTCTGCCATCAACCAGATCATTGTAGATGATTGAACTAATAGTGGATCAGTAAGGCGCCCCATTGAACAGGCATTTGTACGTATTATCACCACTTTACGGTCAGAGGTGAGTAAAAGGCTCTCAGGCAGCGGCAGGGTACGAGAAAAGCAGGAAATGACAGCTATTAAGCAACCATTGCCCAAGTACCGCCATCTCCAGAGACCTGGACCTCTGATAAATCCAGCCATAGAAAGCACTGGCAATAAAGACCAGCGCTATATAGGAGAAACTGGCAGGATAATGGACAAGACTGTGAATGAGCGCAGGCAGGAGAATTGCAATAGACGCCCCCCAGGAGTAGCTCCCAAGATGACGTATCAGCATACTTTGCAGAAACCCCCGAAGCAGCGAAGCCTCAGCCAAAGAGGTTATTAACAGATTATTCAGGAGAAACAGCCAGGAAATCTCAGGCCAGGATGGCTGCCAGCGAACAAATCCGATGCAAAGAGCCAGCCCTAAAACCACAATCAGCATGACTATAACTGGAAACAGGGCAAGACTGGCTGCTTGATGCCACTGACGCCCAGTCTGAAGCAGTGAATAGGCAATGGGCTGCTTCGGCCCCATGAAAAACAGGAGAACAGCCAAAGCAGGCCATGGTTTATCCGCATTAAGGTACAAAGTAAATGGCATTGAACCTGGTTTTACCGGTTGATTATCCCAAACCAGCACATTATGGAAACCAGGTGCAAAGTGCTTCTCCAGCAAAACCGCTGTTGCGATAAACAGAAATCCTGTGAACAACCAGCGAAACCAGACCGCCTGTACCATCGACAGTCGCCAGGCTGAGACCATCATAATGAGAATCAGGGGCAATGCTTCAAAGCTGATTACGTCCAGACCATAACCCACGGCAAACGAAACAGCAGCAAGCAGCCAGGTTGTGTACCGGGGCAGACACCAGCAACTGGTCAGTGTCAGCATCAGTAAGACAGGAACAACACTTTGGGCAGGGAGGTGCATTCGAAACAGCAATCCAGTTTGGAAACAATCAGCATCCCAAGCTAAAAACAGGGAAACTGCGCTCTTTTGATTCCAACAACTATAGCTGCTTTTGAGAGACCTCTCCGCCTGATGGAAGAGAGGCCTGAGGAAAAAATTATGAAAGAGTTAGAGATGCAATGATTGTCTCTACCGCCGAGTCCACAGATGCAAGATCAGTAAACTCTTCTTCCGATGCAATTAAAACGGCAATCTCAGCCTTCAACAACGCATCCGCCCGGGCTGCCCACTGCTCATCATCACTACTAAGCACAAATGGATAAAATCCACGATCAAACAGTTGTCGTTCAATAGTTTCAGCTTGCTGCTTAGAGACTTTAAAAACACCGCCTTTCTGACCCAGACGTTGCTGGCGATGAACTCTGGATACGGTATCCAGATCATGAGCACGTTCACTGATACCTCGCACCATACCGGCTGCAACGGTAGCGTTACTGAGCCGGTCAATCACGATAAAAGCACCGGTCTGGCGGTTACGTTGGTAGCTGTCTACAGGTACCGCCCGAGTCAGCCTGAGATGACACAAACCAATTTCATTGAGAGCCAGCTGATCTGCAGAATGATGGGCAAGTGAGTTCACGTCAACTCGGTGATCAACCCCGGCAAAACTGCCCGGAACCTTGCCGGCAGAAAATTTAATTTGATACTGCCTGCCAGGGCTCATGGGCTGCTCTGCCATCCAGACCAGATCCACATCCAGGTCAGTAGCCACCTGAACACTACTGTCCCTGTGAATCAGCATATCACCACGGCTGATATCAATTTCATCCGCCAGAGTCAGCGTAACCGCCTGACCCGCATGGGCTTCAGGTGAATCACCATCCCAGGTCACAATACGTGCAACGCTGCTCACCTGTCCCGATGGTAATACCTTGACCTGGTCACCGGGCTTAATCTTGCCAGAAGCCAGCGTTCCCGAGAACCCACGAAAATCCAGGTTAGGACGATTGACATATTGAACGGGAAAGCGAAAGTCATCCAGGTTTCGATCCCGGGCAATCTCCACATTTTCCAGCACGTCCATCAGCGTACTGTCGCGATACCAGGACATACGCTGACTGCGGTGTACAACATTGTCACCTTCAAGCGCAGACATCGGCACAAACTGGATATCACCGAGCTTCAATGGCTCTGAAAAGTCGAGATACTGGTTACGAATTTCCTCAAATCGCGCCTTGCTAAAATCCACCAGATCCATCTTATTGATCGCCACGACAATATGCTTTATACCCAGTAAGCTGGCTATATAGGTATGCCGCCGCGTCTGGGTCAGCACGCCTTGACGGGCATCAATCAGAATGATTGCCAGATCACAGGTAGACGCACCGGTGGCCATATTTCTCGTGTACTGCTCATGCCCGGGTGTATCGGCAATGATGTACTTACGTTTTTCTGTGGAAAAATAGCGGTAGGCAACATCAATGGTAATACCCTGCTCACGCTCTGCCTGCAGACCATCCACCAGCAGGGCCAGATCCAGTTTTTCACCCTGAGTACCTACACGTTTACTGTCGTTTTCTACGGCAGCCAGCTGATCTTCATAAATCATGCTGGTATCGTGCAAAAGGCGGCCAATCAGTGTGCTTTTACCGTCATCAACACTGCCACAGGTGAGAAAACGCAGCATCTCTTTCTGCTCATGACGGTTCAGGTATTCTTCGATATCGGTGGCAATAAGTTCAGATTGGTGTGACATCAGAAATACCCTTCCTGCTTTTTCTTTTCCATGGAACCGGCACTGTCATGATCGATAACTCGGCCTTGTCGCTCAGAGGTTCTGGTCAGGAGCATCTCCTGAATCACTTCAGTCAGTGTATCTGCTTCAGACTCTACGGCACCGGTCAGCGGGTAACATCCCAATGTTCTAAAACGTACTTTACGCATCTGAGGCTCTTCACCCGGTTTCAGCGGCATCCGCTCATCATCCACCATGATCAGGTTACCATCACGCTCGACCACCGGACGCTCTTTCGCAAGATACAGAGGGACAATAGGGATCTGTTCTAGATGGATATACTGCCAGATATCAAGCTCCGTCCAGTTAGAAAGTGGGAACACGCGAATACTCTCCCCCTTCTCAACCTGACTGTTATAGACATTCCAAAGCTCGGGCCTCTGGTTTTTAGGATCCCAGCGATGATTTTTGTCTCGAAAAGAGTAAACCCGCTCTTTCGCCCTGGATTTTTCTTCATCCCGGCGAGCGCCACCAAAAGCAGCATCAAACCCGTATTTATCCAATGCCTGCTTGAGTGCCTGAGTTTTCATTACATCGGTATGTTTCGCGCTGCCATGGGTAAATGGCCCAACTCCCTGCTCCAGACCTTCCGGATTGGTATGCACCAACAGCTCAAGCCCCAGCCTTTCCGTCAGCTGATCCCGAAACTCAATCATTTCCCGGAACTTCCAGGTGGTATCCACATGCAATAAAGGGAAGGGAGGTTTTCCCGGGTAAAAAGCTTTCATGGCCAGATGCAGCATTACGGCGGAGTCTTTACCAATAGAGTACAGCATGACAGGGTTTTCAAACTCAGCGGCCACTTCCCGAATGATATGGATGCTTTCTGCTTCCAGCTGTTTTAGATGATTGAAGTGTTGATCCGACATGCATTTCGACCCAAAGCGAAGTTATTGTTGTGCTCTAAGTGAAATACTATCAGCGAAAAAAGAATAATAAATTTAATATGTATATCGTTTTTACATATAAATATATCCCTTACTGTTTCATCCTCTCCCCGTAATCCTGCACCAGAATTCTGCCTTCCCTCTCCGATTAATCCTGAGCTCAAAATAACGCTGCAATCGGTAATAACTGACCGATGAACCAATTCGGAACTAGCATGTCAAAAAAGAGTATGAGTTTGAAAATAAATTCTGTATGTCACTGATCAGGAAGGAATAACGCTTCGGTTAGTGAACGAATGAAACCTGAACACAATATTGTCTGAATGTATAAACAAGGACAAAAAAACAAATAAAAACAAAGCTTACAAAAAACCAAAAACCCATGATAACTAATTTCAAGATATAAGGATGTTCAGTTATGGCCAGTCAGGGACCAGTAAATGTATCTTCTTCAGGCTCTTTATTAAAGGACCTGACTGCATTTGAGCCCTCTAAGCTTGATACAGAGCACACATGCTTTTCCACTAAAAGAAAAGTTCAAATAGTAGTGAGCAAAAGTCTTCCGTTTCTTATTCTGGCTGGACTAGCGACTCTTGTTTCATCTTTCCTGCTCCCACCACTGGGATTTGCATTAGTGGCTGCTGGCAGTTTCACCCTGGGGACTGTCGCATCTGTTTATCTGTGTCACAAAGCATTATCTGAGCGCAAAGTTCGCCATGTTGGGGTACTGCCCTATATAAACCACCATAAGGTGTCCCCCAGCCAGAGAAACACGCTGCCAACTCACCATCTAACACAGCCGACTGCCCCTCGCCAGACTCCACCTATAGACCCTAAGCCAGCCTCTGCACCCAGTGGGCTTACACCATCAACAGGGAACCACAAGAAAACACCAGTTCAACCACAACCTGTGCCAATGAGGGATAGCACAAGCCCTACTGCCTATGAGCCTGCTCCAACCCCGCAAACTGTACAAATACCAACAGGTAAAGGGCCACTTAGACTTAGCCCTGATGACGAGGCACTATTAATTCAAGACGAACCTGTCAATGAGCAGCCAGAGCCCACTAGCCCTGATAATACAGATTCATCTTCAGATTCCGGGGTCAGCAGGTCCACTACTCCACCTTCAAGCCCTGGTGTATCTGATGATTTATCGGATGCCTACAATGTTTCTCCGTTCTCAATAAGCCCTGCCCACTCTGTTAATGAGGATATGATCATTACAATGCCTGGGACCAGTTTGCCCGGCAGGCCGGATACTCCTGGAAATAGTTCTGACAACTGGGAAACGTCCTCAATACGTGAGGATAATCCTTATTCTGTTCCACCACGTCGGGAGCGGAGAGGGGCTGGAACACCTGAAACCGAAGACAGCAATGCTTCATTTCAACCTGAAGGCGTCAATCCTGGTGCTTTCTCTGCCACGGATATTCAAGCGGGGCCCCTTACCCCCCGCTCAGCAGCTGAAGTCGATAGAAATATTATTAATCAGCAACTGACAAGGCAAACTACACCTATTCATTCACTATCGGATGAGTCCGCTATATCAGCTCCCCGAAGATCTACTTCTGATAGAGACAGCTCTCGTCAACCCTCTCCAGCAGTTATGCCGGAATCTACAGACGATGAAGATGAAGATGAAGGGATTCTTCAAGGGCCTTCATTAGGCGCATTTCATGGGTCAGTAACGCCTCTTCAGAGCCAGCGAGAAACAGGGTTATCAGCAGCAAAGGAAGACAACACCTCTATTCGATCAGAAAGACCAATCAGCATCGAGCAGACAAGACCTGGCTCAACTCTTTTTCCTGATGAGAATGAGAACAGTGAAACGGCTCCCCTGAGTTCACAAACCTCAGGCACGGCGAGCAGCTACAGTGTTGATCGGTCTATAAGGCACACTGAGTCTCCCCAGCAAGCACTTGAAGAGCCTGCTACAGGCAGTATTGTAAGCCCCTTATCTGATGAAGACAGTACTCGTCAAAACTCTCCAGTGTTAATGGGTAACCTTGCTGAGACTGAAGGTGAGCAGATCAATCCAGAACCAGCATCAGGTTCACTGCCCCGTTCATTCAGACCGATACCAATCCGGGAAGAAATCGACTTACCAGCAATCGAGAAAGACGCTACCTCACTTCAATCCGAAATACCGACCAGCATCGAGCAGACAAGCTCGGATTCCTCTCTTTTTCCTGGTGAGAATAGTGAAGCAGTACCCGTTGCTTCCCACGCCTCTGGTACTTCAAACAACTATATTGCTGATCAGTCCACAGGGCATACCTTCCTGCCTCAAGAACCATCTGATGGAGAAACCACCTTTCAATGGCCTGAAGTGGTAGCAACTGAGCTTTCAGATAATGAAAGTAACGGCTTTACGACTACTCCTTCCTCTGAAGGAATCAGAAGCACAGCTTTGAATCAAGAGGTTTTCCAACCAATTGAAGCTGACAATGTTACTGGAGCCTCCGTAGCAACAAATGACATCTCAGAGACCTCTTTACCAGGCAGATTGAGTTTATCTGGCGATTATTCCGACCATCACGAACCTTCATCAGGGGCTGGCTCTAATTCTGATTCAGTAACATTTTCTGAATATCAGAGAGAAGCAGAAAAGTCAGCAGCCGAAGAGGACAGTTATTCAATACCACTCGAAAACCTATCGGCACTTAAACAGGCAAGACAAAGCCCTGCGTCCTCTTCTGAGGATAATGACGACGCAGCTTCTGTGGCTTCCAGCTCACCTGATGAGGGCAGCATACTGACTGTCAATCCATCTGAAGAGCACCATCAATCAGCTGCCCCTTCACTAACTGGGTTATTGGATGATGATCTTGAAAGTTTTCCAGAGCTGGCTGGCTCAAGCATTCAACAGCAAGCGACTCAATCCTCAGATTTCCCCAATGGAGAAGCCTTCAATCAAGAGCCTGTCGAGTCAATCGATACCGAAGATGCAACAGGCAGCATAGAATCCCGTGAAGAGTCATTGAGAGTTTTTGAAACAGAACCAGTTTCTACACCTACATCACCGAATATCACTCAAGGTTCGCTTGAGATTCAACGCCCGCTCAAAGTCTACAGGCGTCCTACTCAATCGTTACCCACACAGCATAGCGCTCCTGACTCGACAGATGGGTTGATGGATGCAAAGCATACACTTTCTAATCAGCAATCAAGAGTAATCGAGAGAGCGAGTCCGAGACCAGAAGCGCATCAGCCAGCTCGCCCACTATCTAAAGACAGTGATCTCAGGCTTGTAAAACAACAGCAGCTAACCCCAACGTCACCCTATGCTGATAGTGCTCGCGATGGTTTAAGGCCTCAATTTTCGCCAACGGCTGAGGAACGGAGTTCAATAGCAGCTAGCTTTGATAAGAGAATACAGAGAAGTAGCGATATTCATGCTTTAAATCCAATGGATGAAAATGCTCTTTTCATTGCAGTGACCCTTGAAAGCAATGGCGATGATATTCATGTTGTTCTTGGAAACAACACCACTAGCCAGTCGCTTCAAACTTCTGGAAATCAGCAACAACTGTTTTTAAAAGTAGAAGAAATCGCAAACCGGGCTGCCATTTCCCCAGTTTCAGAGGCCCTTGAACCCGTCGACCTGCGGCTGACTCTCTTAATGCAGAATAGGACTGAGACGCCCCTGAGAGTGACCGAACTCAATATTTCGGTCACTCGTGACGATCTTGATACACTATTCAAAACCCATACAACCAGTGCATCCCCCTTAAAACTCATTTTCAATCGGGATCAACTATCAGATCTCAATTGGGAGCATCCTGCACTGCCAGCCAGCAGCACGCAGCCTGAAGAAGAATGCATCCACTGGAACTTAGAGAGCGTAGAAGTGACATTTGACGACAGGCGCCAAGAAACGTCACAAACTATTGCTATAAAACAGGGAGACTCCCCATACAATGAGGTTAAGAAGTCACAGGTACAGACTCACAGCCCTATATCTGCAATAAACAGCATTGCAAATAGCTCTCCTGATGATGCCATAGCCTCTTTCAGAGCTGAAAATAAAATGCATTCTGCTCAGGAAGAAAAAGAGGCAACTCAAAATAGCACACCACTCAAACCCACTACCATTGATACATCGATAGCTGAAAAATTCGAGTATCTAGAACCGGTTAAATATCCTGTGCTGCTGCCGGATTTACAACCTCCCGAAAGAGAAGGTGATGTGCTGGGTCACTTGGACAGCGCTTCAAACACTTCCGAAGAAGATATTCGGAACTCTTTAATGGCTGACAGGGAAGCACCAACAGACAACAGCGACTTACCAGAAGATACAATGGTTGTAGTAACACATACAGATAGAGATTTCGATCAATCAGACAGCTCTATTGAAAATGGGAGGACAACAGCAGAGCTGTATAAAAAGCTGCGTATCATGCCAAGCACAACGTTTGTTACTCATACAGACATTACTGCTGAATATGAAGATATTATTACCGCCTTTCAGACAGGAGGTGGTAATTTTGGATCCTATCATATCGAAACGAACCTGAGATCATGTGCCTTTATACAGTTTAGAAAAAAGGATACTAATCCATGGGCTTTAAGTTGTGAGCTTATTGACCTCAATAAATTTCATCTCAGTGTAGCTAAACACTCAATAGACAACGCCTTTAATGCGGTCAAATCATTACTGTTCTCGACGGCCAACCCCTTTACGGTTTGGAAAATGAGTAACTTTCCCTATATAGAAACATTATTACAAAACTCAGAAAAGCCGCTAGAACCCTATAACCCTGATGATCCTGCGCATCGAGTTTATTATGGAGCTCAGTTCACATTTTATGGTTCCCCTGATGATATAGATAGTTATTCCGGTATGAATTCATACTCTTTAAAAAAACTGAAAGCAATGCAGGACTTTATTTTCCAGTCGGAGCAATGTCTCAGGCAAGCAAATATTCAGACCGGTGAGATTCCCACATCCGATGCTCTCCTCCCAAATCATCAGTACATTACTTATCGAAATGAAAATTTTGGAAAATATGAACAAGGCGATGTTACACAGAAACTCGAAGCTCAACCTCTCTTTCAGATGATTACCGGGAAAACTTCCAACCTACGTTTGAAGGTTAATGAGCTAGATCAGCAACAGGCAACAATTCATGATCAGGCACATTTTGATGATGATCGGGGAGAGGAAAGTTCATCATCTCTTATAGTGTCATTAGCGCATGATGATACTCACTTATTGCCTGAACCGGACTTCATATCAGGATTCTCTAACACAATAGGGCAAAGCTATTCATTGCCAGCTTTTCTCGGAGAAAAACCACAATCTCGAGATCGAAGGGCTCTAAGTCTGGATGGGCTTAACTGTGGCTACCTTGCTGATATCGAAGATCACAGTAGCGACAACAGCCCAACTGATTCAGACTCTGAGTCAAATACCGGTTTAATCAATCAGCAGATTCGTGTGCCAGAAGCTGCTGAGCCTGATGAACAAACCGATGGAATGGAAAGTGAAGAGAAGGCTCAAGCATTCCTTACAATGCTATCAACGGAAAATGACACATTGACATCGCCTGAGCCCGACTTTGAACCAAGACTATTCACGACAACCGAAGAAAGCCGTTCACTGCCCACTTATACCTTAGCAAAACAACCTTCTACCGTTCGAAGTGCTTTCAGCCTGGATAGACTGAGCTATGGCCATTGGGCTGATGTGGAAAGTAGTGATACCACCCCATTATTGAGCCCTGCTGCTTCAGACTTTGGTTTAGCAAACCGACAAACTAGTGTATTCAGTGGTACTGACCATGCTGCCCCCGACCAAATTGGAGCAATGACTCCACATTTGTTTGATCCAGCTGTCAGTAAGAACAAAACAAGCTTGGATGATAAGCATAAAAGAATCAGAGGACATGCCTCTGATCCGGAGCTCACCACTCAAAGGAAAGAACGATTGAGTGGAAACACTATCCCTGAACAAATAGCACCTCATCTTCCAGAACTCAGTGAGTTTTCAAGCGTTGGCAGCTTTTGCATAACAGATGCCCAAGAGCTCGTCAGTAAACCAGATTCCATAGATGATTCTGACATGGACGATTGGGAAGATCTCAGAGATTGTGCACAAGAACTCAAACCTTTTAAACAAGAGCTCGAAGACGCTATCAATAAACCCCTTGTATTACTGGAATACCTGGCCCATCAACTGGCCTATAACCTTGATGGAAAGAGCCAGGTAGAGCTACCGGGCCATTCTGATGGCAACCAGCGACATAACGTACAAAAAGTCCAAGAAGTTCCTCCTGGCCTAAATGCCTATATTCTCTACCCTGAAAATTCCGACACCGGAAAGCCTGTTGATTTAAAACTTATTTTCAGGGGAACAAACCCATATGATGCCTCAGCCATACGTGACTTGGAACCATCTGGAGCTGGTTTCGACACCATGGAAAAAGCTGCGAAGAGTATTACCCAGCAACTTCATAATATTCTTAGACATTACCCAGACCGGGCTGTCAACTTAACCATTACCGGACATAGTCTTGGTGGCGCTGATGCTCAAAACTTTTTTGGCCATTTCCTCAACCCGAACATCAGCGCCATTGCTAATGAAACACTAACAGCCACCCCGTTGTTGGCAAACATTCAGAAAATCACCCTCTTCACTAAATGCTCTGCAGGAGTACCTGAAATAACGCATAACCGAGTTATTTCTGCATTAAACCGCCTTAATGGACAGCAGGAACACACAGGAATTAAAACGGAAATTTTTCATCTAAAGGTTGAAGGTGATATCGTTCAGGCCACCGGAGACTGTCATGTTGGATCCAGTCTGGAACAGAAAATAGCTGATGTATCTATCCTGCAGATTTACCCTTCGAATGAAGCAAGCAGAGTAGACAGGCATACCAAAAAGTTTTTCACAGATGATGCTAACCTGGCGCCGATTTATTGGTATACATGGGTGAAAAACACAACGGATAAAGGCATGGAGGATATACGCCGTTCTGTTCGAGATACATCCCGCATTCTTCGCAGCTACCCGATCAAAGGGGCACAGTGGGCGATTCACTCTGCAGCAAACTATTGGTTTACCCCAAGTGAAGCGATGGCTGAGACGTCTGTTTTAAAAGATACCACAATCGCCGAACAACCCGAGGAATCCACTCCATTTACATCTATCAGGGCAGAATCAGACGACATATCTGCCAGTCATCCAGCGTCCCTGGTCACCCATAGTTCAGCTGAAACGCTTAAAGAAGATCAAAAGAATAACGCCACCATTGGTACTGAAAGCAAAGAAGCTTCCATCAACAATGAAAGTTCAGAAGTTCATTTAGAAGATATTCACCCTATGGCCTACGTCAACGAAAGTGATAGCGACCAGATATCTGATGCTGAACACGCTCCATCTCTGGCAATATCGCTTCCACGGGGTAGAAAACAGAAAAAATTACGGCTACAAAACATAATCCCTCCCCAGTTAAGAAAAAGACCAAAAAGCGATCTTGCAATAGCGAGAGCGTATGATATGAGCATCTGCTTCCGACTTGCTCTGTGCGGTAATAAAGAAACAAAAAGGCAGGACATTAAGCCATATGACCGCGACAATACTATTAAAATAGATTTCATCCGCAGGATGCTGGTTGATGAACAATCTTTTGTCAGAGCCTGTGACCCTTACAATGTCATCAGAGATATTAATGCTGATATAGAAGAAGAAGCAAAAGCAGAGAAACGCTTTCGTTATTCCATTCTGGCCAAAGCTGAAGTAACTGATAAATCCCTTAGAGGTGAAGCGTTCAGAGATGCTACCAGGCCTGTAAGTGAGCAAGCTTACTGGAATTTCATGGCACGTTGTCAGGATGATCATTCTAACACTCTTGATGAAGAGAGTGAGCCAAATAAAGGCGTGTTCAAATACTCATTTCGTTTAATTCATAAACTTGCCTGTTTTAACAATGAATTTGGGCAAATAGAGCGTGATTTCAGACAGCTTCTTTTTAAAGAGCTATCCATGGACGATCAGAAAAGGTTGAGATCCCTCCTGAAAAGAGCAGGTACACTTCAGAAGCATGCAGAGAGCTGTTATCAGTATTGTGAACAATATAATCTTGAACAGAAAACCATTGAGAACATACTCAGTAAAGCCGTCGGTTCAGACAGCCAAAACCGTCAGTGTAAGAAGCTACAAGGAATTCAAGAAGGAATTCGTAAAAAGTTAAATGAAAAGCCAAAAAGTGATACACCAGAAGTACTGCAAGAGATTAACGAAGCCGATAATGAGCCTGTAGAACCAACAACTTCATCAGCATATCCTGATCTGCAGCCAGAAAACAATTTTCTCGCTGAAAACAATGCTCATGACACAGGTATGGATGATATAGAGACCGGTGTGCAAGCTGAAGTTGATGACGTCATCAGTTTGACTGGTGATATGTCTTTTGATCTATCTTCTGATGACCCTCTTTTATCTGAAGATGAAAATGATCCAACAAAACAACCTGATTCTTTAACCGATGAGCAGAAGCTCGCTTTGATGCAACACCAGAACAATACGGGATTACAGCACCTCTCCCCTACTGACGATGATAAACTGGTTATCTCATCAGCAGACATACCTTCTGCTACCGCAATGATGGGTTTATATAGTGATGCCCAAAAAGCCCTGGATGGTATACATGAGCAAGGAAAGCATAGAGAAGATGCGAATGACGTAATAAAAGATGTATCGAGATACATGTCGACCATCCAAAAATACTTTTCTGTGGACGCTTTCTCTCTTCAGGCACCACCTGCGGATGCCGTAAGAGAGAAAATGTACTCTCAGCTTGTTGATCTTGGTGCCAGATACCTGATTCTTAAAACTCAGTCTGAAGCAAGCTCAAGACGCACGAACTATGGTAAAGAGGAGCTGGGGATATCAGTAGAGTTCTTATGGCAAACTCAAAAGGCATGGAAAAGTGCAAGCCCCGACCTGATCAATGGCCAGGTCGCAGCAATGCTGGCTATCGGTCTGATGAAACCTGAACAGAAAACATTTGTATTTGAGGTTTGCCTGAACACCCAGATTATTTCGCTTGAAGACATCAGGAGAAACATTGAACAACTCAAAAATAAACAAGATGAGCTGTCCGACAGGTTAAAAAATACAGTTTCTGAGAGCAACGAGCAAAACGAGCTAAATGAACGTCTTCTTGATATTCAGGGTAAGCTGACCACATTTGAGGCGCAATACTCAGACCTCAGATCGAAAGAGTCTTCCGGCATGAAAAACCAGAAAGATTTTCTGGCTAGTTGTTATTCTCAATTAACTCATCAACTTCAAGAAGAGATTTCTCAAGGCGTAGAGAAATATCTGAGAAGATACCAGAAAGAGTACAAAAAAAAGCCAGCTGAAGAAATCAAGAAACTCAAAGAATTATCAAAATCAGTTATTGCTGATTCTGGCCCGATGCTGAGGCGCAAAGCAAAAGAATATGCCAACGAAACTTCGAGAGAAAAAGAAAATGAAAAAAATGAAGGAAAAGGAACTCACTGGAAGAGAAGAGTAAAGGATGAGAGATTGAAAACTTTGAACAAAGCCGTTGCATTGCTCATTGATGCCGAGGTTTTACGTCAGTTATGTGCCTCGGATATGGACAAGGCGTGTAAAGTATTCTCTCCTGATGTGATAAGCCGATTATTTAATGATCAAGAACTGACTTTTAATGAAAGATCACTTCCCCATATTGATAGTCTTAACTTTTTCCAAATACTTGCAGAAAATGAAAAAGTGGATCTGATGGCTGAAAAAAAACGAGAAGATGTCAATCATCAGGTTCAAAAAGATATTGAACGGGAAGCATTTTCCTGCCATTTGAAAACTGCTGATAATCCCCAGTCAGCTTTCACTCACAATGACTATCTTCAGGAAAAATCTCAACTTAAAGCAACAGCTTTCGATGGAGAAAGCCCAAGTGAAGCAGACCTGGTACAGAAATCCTCAGCACGTGTACTTGAAAAACTGACCACTGCTTTTAAAGGCTTACTGAAAGAAGCTGGTGTTGAAGAAGGGGAACGGATGGAGCACTTGATTACCACCATGCTTGCTCACTCTCACCAGGGAGCCTATGCCCTGCACCAGGGTATATCCGAAGTTATTCAGTCAAAACTCTCTCTGGTTATAGATGCTTGTTTACCCAAAGCTCCAAACCTTGATGAAATGGGTCCTCCACGATTGGTATTCCCTGACCAACCAAGCCGGAAAAGCAACGCTACTTTGGAAATCGCGCAAGATGTAAAAGGTAATAATATCTTATTGCTCTCAAAAGTCTTCGAGTGGGACATTAACTTACATGATAGAGAGCTTTCACCAATACCTGATGCCAGGAGAAGGCTCAGAGTCGAGACTGTATATGAAGTTGGATTAGTTGAGGGCAGCGTGAAAGTTAGATCTATTAATACCAGTGAAGTTCAGCAAATGGATGGATAACAACAGCTAAACCTTTTACAGCAAAGTAAGACCTGCCATTAAAGTCCTTAGAACAGAAAGAAAAAGCTCCTCTTTTTTAAGAGGAGCTTTTTTAAAAACAAGCCAACGATCAAAGTATGATATTGCTAAACACAAAGCCAGCAATCACAGAAAATACAATCGACAGCAAACCCGGGATCATAAAGCTGTGGTTAAACACGTACTTACCAATCTTGGTTGTGCCTGTGCTGTCAAAGTCGATAGCGGCAATGATCGGACCGTAGTTAGGTACAAAGAAGTAACCGTTAACAGCCGGGAACATAGCGATCAGGGAAGCCACTGGCAGTCCAAGAGCCACACCCAGAGGCATCAGTGTAGATGTGGTCGCAGCCTGACTGTTAATCATGATGGACAGAACAAACAGCGCAATGGCAAAAGCCCATGGAGCAGACTGTACCATATCGGCAATACCGCCTTTCAACAGGGCATCGTGGGCACCAAAGAAGCTGTCACCCAGCCAGGCAATACCGAAGATCGCAATAATCGCTCGGACACCGGCGATAAACACATCACCACGGCTTGCTTCAGTCACATCCGCTTTCGCCAGCCATACAGTCAGCGCTGCAACCGTCAACATGATGATTTCGATGGTGTGTGCCATGGACATGGCGGAACCGTTAAACTGTGGACGAAGCGCAGGCAGGGCACCCATCACAACCACCATCACCGCTCCCAGCAGGAACAGCAGTACGGAGGTTTTGGCTCCGGGCTTCAGTTCCGATACAGAAACAGAAACACTTTCTTCAATCTTACGACGGTACTCAGGATCTTCTAAACGACGCTGATATTCTGGGTCGTCTTTCAGTTCTTTACCCAGCTTGTTGGTCACCAGAGCCGCCAGGAACAGGCCAATAACCGTCGCAGGAATAGTAACGCCGAGAATCTGCCCCAGTGTCACGCCAAAGTTTGATGACATCACCGTCAGCATGGCTACGGTCGCTGCTGCAATCGGGCTGGCAACAATGGCCACCTGAGAGGAAATAACGGACATTGCCATTGGGCGCTCAGGACGAACACCGGTACGACGGGCTACTTCAGCAATAACCGGCAACACTGAATAAGCAACGTGGCCAGTACCTGCAAACATAGTGAAAACGTAAGTGACTGCAGGCGCCATAAAGGTAATGCGCTTTGGATTCTTTCTGAGAATCCGCTCTGCCACCTGAACCAGGTAATCCATACCGCCAGCGGCCTGCATACAGGCAACGGCAGAGACTACCGCCAGAATCATCAACATAACGTCGATGGGTGGAGACGTTGGCTGAATACCGAAAACAAAGGAAAGAATGGCAAGACCCACACCACCCATCAAACCAAGACCGATCCCCCCGATACGTGCACCAATCAAGATGCACAGAATCACGACGGCCAACTGCAGCCAGATCATAATTACCCCCAAACAACACAAAAGTGCTGTCCAAAACAACAAGACAAAACCGCCTCGCCGCCGTGAGGAACCCGCAGTAGCAGAGAGGCAGAGGAAAAAGTGAGGCAAGTGTACGAGAGTTATTTTTTATGCAGATTGATTTACAGCAACAATTTCAGCTGTGTTTAAATAATTAGTAAATTTGCTTTTCAGGGGTAATCACAGAAGAACAATCGGCCTGTTTTTTCTCACAATACGACACAAAGTTAATAAAACAATGAAGAACAGGCCGCTTTTAAGAAGGTAATTAGAGAACGTTATACCGGAGAGTCAATATCGACGAACTCATGCTCAATTCCCGTTTCGTCATGCAACCAGCGAGCCAGAGCCTGAACACCATAACGCTCGGTAGCATGATGACCGGCACTGATATAATGAATGCCATTTTCCCTGGCAAAATGCACTGTTGATTCTGAAATCTCACCACTGACAAAAGCATCCACCCCAAGGTTCAGTGCTTTATCAATCATGCTTTGGGCGGCCCCAGTGCACCAGGCAATGGTTTTGATGGAGTGGTTTCCTCCGGCAATCACTAGTGGGTCTCGCCCAAGCTTGCTGGAAATTTCCTGACTCAAATCATCCAGTGACAATTTTCGCCCCGTTGTTCCCCAGTTACCAACAGGCAGTTTGGCTCCCGGCTCCATTCCACCTACCACGTCCCACCCCATTAAACGGGCAAGCTCCGCATTATTGCCAAACGTTGGATGGGCATCCAACGGCAGATGGTAGGCAACCAGGCTGATATTGTTCGCCAACAGAGTTTCGATACGTTGGCGCTTTATACCCGTAATAACAGCATCTTCACCACGCCAGAAATACCCATGATGAACCAGAATGGCATCGGCCTGCAGCTCAACAGCACGATCAATCAGTGCCTGACAGGCGGTAACCCCCGTGACTATCTTCTTTATTGGAGAGTCCACTGCCCGGCTGGCATCGACTTGAATACCATTGGGGCAGTAGTCTTTGAAAAGGCCCGGCTGCAACTCCTGATCCAGTAATGCCACCATTTCTTTTAATGTCATATCTTGTGATGTCGGCGCCATCGGTTCTCTCCATCCATACATCGCTGTATATTAAGAATCATATTTTGTTGATCTCATTATAATCACATAACTGCAATTCCCATGGGCTCCGAATGAAAAAACTGCTTAAGTCGGTTGGCTTACCTATCCTGATCGGGCTTTTAGCCGCGCTCACAGTTCTGCTGCTCAAGCCAGAGTTCGGTGGTATTTCAGAAAAATCCCGCAACCGTCTCATTGAACAATCATCCAGAGTGTTCAACTTCACCGGTCAGGTTTCCTACAGCGATGCGGTCAAAAGAGCAGCTCCGGCTGTGGTCAGCATCTCTACAAACAGCCTGTCCCAGCGCGGTGACAGCAACCTGCCACTGCCTCAGAGAACCAATGCCCGCAATACTCCTGAAGGTTCCGGTGTTATCGTAGATCCTGAAGGTTATATCCTGACCAACCATCATGTGATTCAGAACGCAGCCAAGCTGATGATTACTTTGCGTGATGGCCGTGAAGTCAAAGCCAGCATTATCGGAGCCGACCCGGAAAGTGACCTGGCGGTTTTAAAAGTTGATCTGAAAGACCTGCCCTATCTGGATCTGGTGGACTCGGCCAGTGCAGAGATTGGTGATGTAGTTCTGGCCATTGGTAACCCATTTGGACTGGGGCAGACGGTGACCATGGGCATTATCAGCGCCACCGGTCGTAACGACCTGCAGTTAAACACCTATGAGGACTTTATCCAAACCGATGCCGCCATCAATGTCGGCAATTCCGGCGGTGCTCTGGTCAATGCCTATGGCGACCTGATTGGCATCAGCACACTGCTGTTTTCCCGTGGTGGTGGCAGTGAAGGGGTTGGCTTTGTGATTCCTTCCAATATGGCCCGCTTTGTTATGGATTCCATCATTAAATACGGTCGTGTGATTCGAGGCTGGCTGGGTATTGAGTCACAGCCACTCAGTTCGACACTGGCAGAAGCCTATGGAGTCAGCACGAAAGTTGGCATTTTAATTACCGGAGTTTATGAAGGCGGCCCGGCAGACAACGCGGGGCTAAGACGTGGAGATATTCTCACCGGCATCAATGGCCAGAGCACACGGGATGGTCGCAAGGTAATGAATATGGTGGCCCGCATTCCACCCGGCCAACAGATGACCATGCAGGTGTTGAGAGATGGAGAAGCGATTGAATTAACCGCACAGGCAACAACACGACCGAAGATTGTTAACTGAATCTATAGAAGACACACGGAATGGTTCTTTGCCTTAAATAAAAAAACCGGGCTGATAAAGCCCGGAAAGAACGCACAGAACAACGATTACAGGAAGATCTCACTAATTCATTAATTAAGGTGTAAACAGTCAACTCCGGCTCCATCAGGGAAGAGCCGGAGAAGTCATACCAATTTCATTTTCAAAATATGTCACGAATTCTGCGATTGCCTTTATACTTTAAATAGCCTGTTGTTCATCCCGTTAATGTCATGCCTAAAACTCCCGATTTTCCTGAAAACTTTCACGATGCA
>NZ_LUKQ02000952.1 GCF_001647025.1 Endozoicomonas atrinae | reverse complement strand
TGAAAATATTGTAGATTGTTGCTGTGAAGCTTGGAATAACCTTTGCAGCGAAGCTGGTCGACTGTTCAGTCTGTGCTCCCGTGATTGGGCAGTTATACAGTAGTTAGAAAATTCAATTGGTATGAGTTGTCAATTGATCATCAGAGAGTGTCAGCAAAAGAGGTATTGCAAACCATCAAAACACTCAGGAGCTCATTTCAAAATTCACGCTTAGAGTTCTTCTTCCTGGCACATTGTTTTAA
>NZ_LUKQ02000951.1 GCF_001647025.1 Endozoicomonas atrinae | reverse complement strand
AACCAACGAAACTCAGGATACACTTCAACAGGCCTGGCAAATCTTAAACAACGTATCGGTCAAAGACGATGAGCAACATCGACTTCAATGTATCTTAAAATTCACGGCTATGCAGTATGATACCAATTGAATTTTCTAACTACTGTATAACTGCCCAATCACGGGAGCACAGACTGAACAGTCGACCAGCTTCGCTGCAAAGGTTATTCCAAGCTTCACAGCAACAATCTACAATATTTTCA
>NZ_LUKQ02000950.1 GCF_001647025.1 Endozoicomonas atrinae | reverse complement strand
AATCAACATCATTAAAACCTTCGGGTAGCTGTGGTCGACGAGACATCTGTTCTAGATAATGCATGGTAATGATGCCTAAGCATAGTTGGCGGCAGCTTAAGGATTTAGAAAATGCGATTGGTATCATACTGCATAGCCGTGAATTTTAAGATACATTGAAGTCGATGTTGCTCATCGTCTTTGACCGATACGTTGTTTAAGATTTGCCAGGCCTGTTGAAGTGTATCCTGAGTTTCGTTGGTT
>NZ_LUKQ02000949.1 GCF_001647025.1 Endozoicomonas atrinae | reverse complement strand
GCTGACCTGGAAGTGAAAGAGCAAGCCCTGAAAGACCGGGAAGCCTCTTTTTCCGAGAAAGAGACCGCCATCAAAGCCAGCGAAGCGGCACTGCAGAAGCAGGCCATCGCCAGCGATCTGGATGAGCTAGTGAAAGCCGGAAAAGTATTACCAGCGCAGAAAGACCAACTGGCAGAGTTTATGGCCAGCCTCGACAGCGAAGTGGACGTGTTGGAATTCGGCGAAGGCGACCAGAAGCAGAGC
>NZ_LUKQ02000948.1 GCF_001647025.1 Endozoicomonas atrinae | reverse complement strand
GTGACACCAAACGGGAACGGCTTGACCGTCTGAACCGGCAGATCAACCAGATGGCCGCCGATGCGGTGAAGAAGTACCAGCGGCCCTTCCGACAGGCAGGGCTACCGTAAAAACACGAAGAAGTAATACCAATCGCATTTTCTAAATCCTTAAGCTGCCGCCAACTATGCTTAGGCATCATTACCATGCATTATCTAGAACAGATGTCTCGTCGACCACAGCTACCCGAAGGTTTTAATGATGT
>NZ_LUKQ02000947.1 GCF_001647025.1 Endozoicomonas atrinae | reverse complement strand
GCGCTGCCTCAGAAGGAGTACGAGAAGAATGAGGAAAAGTACGACGAGATGCTGGCGTACTGGATGAAGCAGGGAGGTCGCCTGTAGATTCAAGGGACTTGAATCATGGCTACTACCACTTTCCCTACGGGGAACATGGCCAACGCCCTGAGCGTTGTCTATTCCAAAAAGCTCAATGCGAAGTTCTACAAGAGCACCGTATTGGCCGCCATCTGTAACACCAACTGGGAAGGCGAGATTCAAAG
>NZ_LUKQ02000946.1 GCF_001647025.1 Endozoicomonas atrinae | reverse complement strand
GACCTACGGACAGTTTATAAGCTACTACATAGAGTAAAGTTGTCGTGGATTTCTGGCAGATCAAAACACCCAAATCAGGATCTTGAAGCGCAGGAGACATTTAAAAAAACTTCAGCAAGGAAGTAATACCAATCGCATTTTCTAAATCCTTAAGCTGCCGCCAACTATGCTTAGGCATCATTACCATGCATTATCTAGAACAGATGTCTCGTCGACCACAGCTACCCGAAGGTTTTAATGATGTTG
>NZ_LUKQ02000945.1 GCF_001647025.1 Endozoicomonas atrinae | reverse complement strand
CAGTCATGAAGGTAATCTATCTGGCCATGGAAAAAGCTTCCGAGAAATGGACCATGCCGATCAGGAACTGGAAAGCAGCCATGAACCGGTTTGAAATTATGTTTCCTGACCGGTTCAAGGAGTAATACCAATCGCATTTTCTAAATCCTTAAGCTGCCGCCAACTATGCTTAGGCATCATTACCATGCATTATCTAGAACAGATGTCTCGTCGACCACAGCTACCCGAAGGTTTTAATGATGTTGA
>NZ_LUKQ02000944.1 GCF_001647025.1 Endozoicomonas atrinae | reverse complement strand
TGACCGGTAAATCCGTTTCAGGTCGCTGGCGACGCATTTACGGTCCTTGTAGGAGACGTATTTCAGCGAGTTACGTACCTGATGCACAATACACAGCTGAACCTGAGCCATTGGGAACACGGTGTTATACCAATTGAATTTTCTAACTACTGTATAACTGCCCAATCACGGGAGCACAGACTGAACAGTCGACCAGCTTCGCTGCAAAGGTTATTCCAAGCTTCACAGCAACAATCTACAATATTT
>NZ_LUKQ02000943.1 GCF_001647025.1 Endozoicomonas atrinae | reverse complement strand
GAGCAAGGTGATCAACCAGATATTCCAGTGTGTCGTTCAGTAATCTGGTCTCTTCAGCAAACGACAAACAGTATACCGGCCTCTCAACGCCAGGAACATGAACTGGCAATGGTTCTGCATTTTCATGAGTTACTCTGGCCTCAATACTGAGCTGAAGACCCATTGATTTCGTACCCAAATCACCCTCTTTCAAATGAATATTGAAGGCTGTTGGTAGTTTGATCTCAGGACATCCGGGAATTGGCC
>NZ_LUKQ02000096.1 GCF_001647025.1 Endozoicomonas atrinae | reverse complement strand
TTTACTCTCTGCAACCAGAATTCAGGGATGGTTTGAGATATCGACATGATGACCTCCATGATAACTGGAAGCCATGATTTCAGGCTGGGAAATTAGACGGAAGGACGTGGGTTTATTTGGCGCTTACATTTCATTAAGAGTAACAGGTGTAAAACAGGGATCACTTCACTGGCCTTATCGATATGGCTTATACCACAGATAGGATTAGCGGATGTTACGCCAATTTCTTCACTGATTGAAGATTCTGATTTCTCTATTCGATCTGTCAATAAACTGGTTGGTAATGATGAATGGAATGGAACGAAAGGACTCATTGAAACCAATTACGAAGCAGCGGGCGCAGTTGTTGTTGACTTTCAGACTGGCATGGTAGGCAGCAAAAAACTTGGCGTCGGTTTTGAGCTCAGTGGACTGGGCGTTTTTGAAATCGCTGAGAGAAATTCAAACGATATTTATGGTGATGGTTATGTTACCAGGGATGGTTGTTATCCAGATCCGTCTAATAGAGGAAGATTAACTTGTCCTGGGCGGTCTGGATTCAGCAAAATATCCCAGGCGAGCATGATGGTTAAATATGGCACGCATAAAAAACGCTCCGTTACTGGGCGTTTTGGTATGGGGTATCTTGAAGGTGGTGCTATCAGTAGTTATGACAAGGATGATGGTTTTCTTCCCAGAAGTTACACAGGTATGAGTTTAAATGGTGTCTGGAATGATCTGGAATATTCAGGCGCTTTTGTTAATGGTGTAATGAGCGACTATGAAACATCAATTCAACCACTCACCATTTTCCTTTCAAGACCAACACCAGGCACACCTAAAGTCACTCTGGATTATGTAGCCAGTATTAATGCCATTTTGAAAAGAGGACGCACTTTCTATCAATTGGACTATGCCAGGGCTGCAATTGGTCTTAACCGATATGGCGGCAGTAAGTGGGATGAAGCGGTAACAAAAGGTGTCAGAAAAGAGGAAGAGGATAATGCCAGCCTGGCTTCTCTTCGCATGCTCTACAAGTATGATAACTTCAGCTTGGCGCTTGCTCATTCCGTTGTTGGAGGTGACAGAAGTTATGAGAAGTATATGGGAGATGCCAGCCTTAAGTATACTCAATACGCTAAAGGTTTTGCAGATAGTTTCTTGAGCGAAAAAACCAAATCTTATCAGTTGAAAACGCAATATAAATTTTCATCCTTTGATGTACCGGTTCTTCGTGATATGACATTGATTTATAGTTATTCACACGCAAACAAAGAGCATGAGATTGATGATTTGGATGTAGTTGGTACTGCGAAAGAGCATGCAATTGAGTTTAAGTACGTTCAACCATCAGGTTATTTTGGTGGAGGGTTTATTACCGCAGGTATCGGTAAATTGAAGGGTGATGACTCCTGGGTCAGAATAGCGAATGACGAGCCAGAAAATAAAGGGGATGTTACAAAGTTTGAAATAGAAGTTCAGTTTCCGATTTATTAAACCCTGATAAATAGTGCAATTGGCAGATAGGCAGGAATTAAATAGCGAGCTTTAGCCTAAGGTTTTCAATTGCTCTAAAAAAGTTTTCAGATTCTAACTTATTCAAAGTTGATAGTTCTATGGCTTAGACCATAGGGATATTTCTCTGTCAAACGAAAAGCAGTAAAAGTATATGAACGCAGTGAAAACATTTAAACCGGCTCTGTTAGCCGTCGCCGTATCTTCTGTCCTATCTGGCCTTTCTGGTTTTGCCCTGGCAACGACTGTCACGGACCCGACAGAAAACGTGGTAATTAATGCTGGCGAAGTTATTGATGTGGTTGATGGGTCTGCATTTGTATTTACCACTCCACCAACAGATGGCACGGTAACCATAACCAATAATGGCACGATTAACGCCAGTGAGCATGCCATTAAAGTGACTGGGGGAGGGAAAACCGGTGAAATCGTGAATAGTGGCACCATTATGGCCGATCAATCTGCGATTTTTGTTGATGGAGAGGGAAGTTACATCGGGAAAACAACCAACAAGGGCACGATTCAATCTGCTAATGGTGCAGCTATTTACGTTGGAACCGGTGCTTCCATTGGTACTCAGTTGAGAAACGAAGGAACCATTATCGGTGGTATGGTTGATGGTAAACAGGTTGCTGTTGATATCAGTCGTGCGGTTCCCACCAAGTTTGATTTAAACATGCAATCGAACAGTAAGGTGGTGGGTAATATTCACCTTAACGGTGTTGGTGTTGGAGACATCACGGTTTCGCTGGGCACTGAAGCAACAAATGTTGTTTTTGATGGTACGCATATTTCAGGTGTTGATTTGATCAATATGCGAAGAGAGTCTGAACTGACGCTTGAAGCCCAGGATGAGACCATTGTTTTTGATTTGGTCGGAGATAGTCAAACTGCCGGTATTTTCAGCATGGCAGAGAACAATAAGCTGATACTGAAACTGAATGGTAAGGTGGGTAAAGACTCTGAAGTCCTGCAGGTTAACGGCAGGGTTGCCTTCGGCGCTGGCAGTAAAGTCACCACTATTGCTCTTGCTAGTACCGATGATATTACTGAAATGTCTGGTACTCATACGCTTATTTCTGCCGATGATTTCTACACAGATACCGGTGACGTTAACACTAAATACGATGTTGAGGGTAACTGGCTGATTGTTGTCGATGATCACAGAATTGTCGAAGATGGTGACCGAGAAGCCATTGAAGCAGACCTGAGCTTCAATACCGATGCAAACTCTGGTGATCTGGTCGACCTGGCAAAAGCGGGTGGTGCCGATGCGACTGAACAGGCCATGATGAAGGCGTTTGCTGATATTGCATTTGATGGCACAGAAATTACTGAAAGTACCATTACTTTTGCCAGAAATGCCAGTCAAGATCTGATGAACCTGCTGGGAACTGCTACGGATGATGCAGCAGCAGCTAGACTGTCCGGCGAGCTTACCCCCGACCGAAGCGGTGCCACCATTCATGCTATCCAGAGAGTTCAGACTAAACAGTTAGACAGCATCACTGATCGAATTAACGGACTGCGTGCTGATCAGCTGAGTGATCAGGGTTTCTGGTTCCGTGCTCATGGTAATACCAGTGAAAAAGACGTAAGTGGTCGTATTGATGGGTATGATGTCGATGGCTATGGCATCACGGTTGGTATCGATACGGTTGAATCAGAAAACTGGTTAGCAGGTGTTGCTTATAGTCAGAATTATCAGGAAATAGATACCAAAGTTTACGATACAAACTATGTTGTCGACTCTTATCAGATTGCTGCTTACGGTAACTGGAGTAAAGATAACCTGTTTGTTAACTCTGCTGTTAATGCGGGCTACAACTCATTCAAGAGTGAGCGCTCTATTGGTGCCAGTACTGGTTACACCGGTGAAACTCGCGCGACTGCTAATTTCTCCGCCTATAACGTGGCCATGCGTGTAACAGCTGGTATGGATATAGGAACGGATGATGTGATGATTCAGCCGATGGTTGCCGGTGAGCTGGCCTGGCAAAACATCCGCAATTATCAGGAAGAGGGCTCTCCCGCATCCCTGGCCTATGATGACCAGACCATGGATCAGGTCAAACTGGGTGCGGGTGTCAATGTGAATACCGTAATTGAAACATCATCTGGGGACTTCATTCCATCCTTTACTGCCATGGGGTGGTATGACTTCAAAGCTGAAGATCATGATATTGCAGGTCATACCATCGCCGATCCTTCTGTAGTTGGAACCGTAACGACTGCAGATGGCTCAACAGAAACACGATTTGAGCTGCGTGCAGGCGTTAACTACGCCATGAAGAATGGTACTGATATTGGTTTTGGCCTGAGTCACGATATTGAAGATGACTATCAGGATACTCAGCTGCAACTTTCTCTGAACTACTCCTTCTGATCTTTGTGATGTGTATCCGGTAAGCCTGTAAAGGCTTGCCGGTACTTTTTGTCAGCAAGCTTTTCATGGACACCCTTCTAACCTGTTTCAGAATGGATTTAAAAATGAAAAATAGAACTGCCTTTTTAGCACTGGTGGTAAGCAGTGTTCCTGCTTTTTTTAGCGCTCAGGCGTTGGCTGCACCACCACTGCCCGAGTCAAGAGATACGCTGGTTGAGGTTCGGGAGCGTTATAATATTCAGCTGGATGTTGTGGAAGAAAAAGAGCTTCTGGCTGGGAAGATGTTACCAGTTGGCGCGAATAAGCCTGGCTATCACATCTGGGAGGATCGTGAGAATCGCTATAACAATCAACCTTCCTACCATTTTTATATGAAAGACGGCAAAACAAAGCGGGTTGAGCTAAGTACTATTTACACAACGGCAGAGGATATTGAGCACCTCAACCGGCGTGAATTAAAGGAACACAATGCGGCTAAATCTATTTATCACTTTGGCACAGGTATGGTTGAGCGGGGTGAAGAATGGATCTACGAGTACGGTCTCTGGTTGCCCTCGTCAATGGATGAAACAACCCAGGGTATTATATCCCAATGGCATGGAACGGCTGACCGCACCACTATCCTTACTCCGGAAGGTGAAGTAATTACTTATTCTCTGGAGGATTTTAATAAAAAAGTTCTGACGAAAATGGAGTTTAAACAGAATGTGGGCATGGATCCTAAAACCGGTAAGCCCAATGGCTACTTTATCGATCAGGGAGGATATCCTCCTCTTTCTTTGAAAATGGGGGCGGTTATCTGCACCTTTATGCACGGGCAGATTTCAATAAGGTTACGGATAAAACAGACCGGGTTAATTTAAAACCACATGAAATTGGTGTCGTCAAATACAGCCCTAAAAAATCCAAAATGATTGCAATGCCATTCCATAAAAAACTGGATGAACTGCCCAGAGACCAGTGGATCGATGTGAAGTGGAAAATCAAATGGTCTGAATGGGATGGCCCAAGATCCCTTAAAGACGGCAGTGTTAAGCTCTACATGGATGGAGAGAAAGTGCTGGACTGGGTAGGTCCTATCGGAAACAACGATGAGCACGGCACCTATTTCAAGTACGGCATTTATAAAGCCGGTAAAACCGGAATTGAAGTGAAGCTGGGAGGCTATAAGCAATACCCGGCATCAGCCATCAAGGAAGGTTGATTCCTGAGTTTTCTGATCTCTTTTTCTGGAAGTTACTATGAATAACCTGATGCTGCCATCAGCCGTCGCGCTGGCATCACTGCTGTCTGCTTCTCTGGCACAGGCTGGTTCCAGTGTGCTTACTGAAGACATTATTGCCCAGCGCTTATCATTTGAGAAGTCGGATGAATTTCGGAACTGGCACCACCCAAATGGTCAATTGATGTCGTCTGATCATCACTTTAAAGATGGTAAACATGCCCTGCGCTGGCGGTGGCAGGAAGGTGGCAGGCTGGTTATGAATGAGCTTTCCGGGCTGGTTGATATATCCAGGGGTTATCCGGGGGGGACACCAGAGCAGTTTGAGCCTGCGTATTACTCCCCGGGGTTAAGGGGAGGGATGAAACTCTGGGTCTACCGTGAGAAGGCGCACCCAACGGGTCAATTGACGTTTAACGTTGCAGAAAGTGCGGGCTCACTGAACGATAATCCAAAATATCGTTTCTCCATGAATCAGAACTTTACTGGCTGGCGTGCCATCTGGGTTAACTTTGAGGAAGATGCCAAAGTTAATGGGTATACCGGTTCTGATAATATGCAGGCGCTTTCCATAGTGCCTTCAGCTGATATGTCAGAAGGTGAGGTTTACTTTGATCTGATGCAGTTTGTCAGCTTTGTTTCCGCCAAGCGACATTCCGATGCTCAGTTCATCAATAGTAAAGCGGCTAACCGGGTGGATTCTTATGAGATCAAGAAACCCTGGGATAAGTTCCAGACACTTTCCAGCAGTGAAGACTTATCAATGACTGCTCAGGAAATAAGTTCGATCTCTGAAGTAGAAAAGCGGCTTGAACTCCTGATTATGGGGGCGAAACATACAGAGTTTTCCAATGTTAAACAGGGTGAGCGATTTAATGAGACTTTTCAGAAGAAACTGAAAAGTGCTCGAAAATTCTATGAGTCTCTGAATATCGAGAAAAAAGAAGGGCGTATTTCAGGTGTCCCCTTATTCTCATCCAGGGACGAACAGCCTGGTTCGGAACGCTTTACTTATCAAGACGTCGCACAAAATGCATTTTTCTATCTAGCAATGGACTATCGTCTGGCCAATGATTCTAAAAAACCGGAAAAGCTGGCCCGCGTGCTGGACCTTTTTGATTATTTTGAAGATCAGGGTTGGGCTGCTGGAAGTGCACTCGGCACGATTGATCATTTAATCCGTATCAGCGGTTATGCAACTGCCGTCTTTTTAATGAGAGATGAGCTGGAGTCCAGCGGTCGTCTGGAGCGGCATCAACAGGCGTTGAGCTGGTACACCAAGATGGGCAGCATTGTAGAGTTGGACACCAGTAAAGGTGAGAGTCCGGATGCGATACGCGGTGGATTGATTGCCAAGATGGTCAGTGTGCTGGTTATGCCAGATTCACCAGAAAAAGTTCAGCAGATGAAGTTGATGCAGGCCTATTTCTCACACATCAGTGAGTTCTCTCCTGGCTACTCCGGTGGGATAAAGCCTGACTACTCACTGTTCCATCACCGGGGTGCCTATATGAACGCTTATGGTGTTCAGGCGCTGGTGATCACGGCAATGGCTCATTGGATGACAGCCGGAACCGAGTATGCGCTGCCGAAAGAAAATGTACAGCGTATTCGTGACACCCTCCTTGCCCAGGTGAATTTTGCTGCAGACCTGGAAATTCATCCTGGTGCCGGCGGCCGCTTCCCTTATAAAAATTCGGGGATTGACCGTTTCATGTTGCCCGGCTACGCCTTTATGAGTCTGGCAGAAAACGGTCAGGACAGCGATATCAGTCGTGCCTTTGCCAAAGCTTATGAGCAGGCAGACTTGTCGAGTCTTCAGTCCAATATGCTTCCGGGGCTGACCTACTTTGGTTCCTTCGGAACCCTGTCACTGATGGATGAGCTGTATCGTAAGCACAAAAAACATAAGCAGGTGACCGCCGATGGTACCTACAGTTATCCCTACGCGGGTGCCCTGACCCATAAGCATGATGGCTGGGTTGCCAGTGTCCGGGGTACCAGCAAGTACGTGTGGGACTTTGAGTCTGGTAACAGCAAAAATGAGAATATGCTGGGGCGCTATATGGCTTTTGGTTCTCTGATGCTGTTCAGTAAAGGCAGTCCGCTCAGTCTTGAAGCCAGTGGTGTCAAACTGAATGATGGTTTCGACTGGGTATTCGTACCCGGTGCGACGACCAAGGCCATGCCTGTTGAGGAGGTTGCCTACCCTGGTGTGACAACCAAGAAGTATATTGAAGGGAAGCACCGTAACTTTACCGAAAAAACCTTCCTTGGATCGGTTACCTTCAAGCCCAATAGCGGCATTTTCGCTATGGATTTTCGGGACACCGTTACACCGGATGATAAAAAAACACTGTTTGATGACAGCTTTGAATTCAAGAAATCATTCTTCTTCTTCTTCGAAGATGAAGTGGTTGCCCTGGGTTCTGGCATTGCCAATGATGATTCCCGGTTCGATACGGTGACAACGCTGTTCCAGAGTAACGGTGTGTGGGAAGGGGCTTCCATTAATGGTAAGCCTGCTGTTAAAAACAGTGAGGTAAAAAGTCAGCACCAGGGAGGGGTATTTGGTGATCCCCAGGGCAATTACTACGTTGTTCCTGACGATTACCGTGTGAGCTATGTGAGTGGCAATCAGACTTCATTGAAGCAATTGTTCAAGAAGAAAAGCTCCACAAAGAGTAAATTCACCAATTACGGTGAGATTACCCGCCCGGTAGTTAAGGCATATATTAATCATGGCAAGCGTCCTGCTGACCAGGGTTATGAGTACCTGTTATTACCGCAGTCCAGCTATAAGGTTGCCAGCCAGCACAGTAAGGAGAAAGGCTATAAGGTGATTCAGCAGGATAGCCGTGCCCATATTGTCCGTCACAATGCATCAGGGCTGACCGGTTATGCATTATTTGCTGCAGGCGATACGGGCCATGGTGTGCTGAAATCTACAGATACCCCACTGCTGGCCATGGTGGCGGAGCAGTCAGGTAGACTTAACCTATCAATTGCAGACCCGGATCTTCGATTGAAAAAATGGAACCATAATATGTCCCGTATGCCAGAGGATATTGTTAATGGTGCCGCTGAAGATCATATTGCCACTGTTCAAATCAAGGGAGCCTGGGAGCCTTTGCCAGGTAACCCTGATCTGCTGGGTGTGAAGTATGATTCGGGGAATACGGTTATGACACTGAAGTTAAACCATGGCTTAACCCGCTCTCTATCGCTGAAAGAGAAAAAGTAAATTTAAAATCAGGGGTGCTTTGAAAAAAACTGGCACTGTCTTATGACAGGCCAGTTTTTTTGTGTTTGAAAATCTCGGTATGACAATTTATTTACTTCTTTTATTTAAACAGTCAAATCGCACCAGTGAGTGTGCTTAAGGGAGGGTATTAAGGGTTCCCTGGTGCTTTCAGGGGGAAAAGCCTATGACGTTACTGCCCGTCTCTGGGAAATGGTCTAACCCCGGTAATCAGGATCGTGCTGTTAGGATTCTTTGCTGAACCACAGAGATCACGAAGAACACAAAGGAAAGAACGCTCTTCTTCGTGCTCCCTGTGGCTCAATCCGTAACCCAATGAAAATAGGGCGTAGAGGGGGGATGGTCACCTCGGTAGAGAGAACGCCACCTAGAACATCTCTCTGAAATCCTCAGTGGAGTCTGGTAACAACGTTGTTCTGAAGAGTCGGAAAAAATGGGTAAAACTGTTGCGGGAACACTTCTTTTTCCTGTATGTCAGGCTATGAGTAAGTCATATGACCGGTAATAAGAACGGAAACGTGGTGTATGGTAGATGAAGGTTATCATACCACCCCAGAGTGGGCGGTATGATAATCAGGCAGTGAGATCAGGGGATGGGGATATGCACGACAGCTGTCATTCCTGAGAACATTTCCTCCTTCAAACCATAAGCAACATCATCAGTTCCATCCGGCAGGTGAGCAGTCAGGCGGGTGTTGTCGGCAGATGTACTGACAAGAATTTCCTGCCCGGGTAAATACTGCTGCTGGTATCCCTGCGTTAGATATTGGTAGGTTCCGGCCTTTAACGCCCAGCTAATATCCACATTCACGACATTCTGGCCGGGTTTCAGGAAGACCCTGAACTCACCGCGACTGTCTGGGTCTTCATCCCTGCTGTGGTGAGTTGGATCACTGATGGCAACTGCCCAGTTTTCATCGCCTTCGTGCAGCTGGACCAGAGCAGGTTTGTCAATGCTTACTGTTTTGCCGTCGGACAAGGTTACTGTACCGGCCTTTTGAAAAGCCAATTGGATGAGTTGCTTGCCATTAATTATCCAGCGAGCACCGTAAATTTCATTGTGACTGATCCGCTCAAAATTGCTGCTGTCAGAATAGTACTCCAGTAATCCAGGCATTTCTGAACGGGATACATTGGGTAAAACGAGATATTGATAGTTGTCACTGTTGTGATCAGGGTTTACACCGTGGTTGATCATCAGCGAATAGATTGGGGTTCCCTTGTTGACGCTTTGATAGGTGTCCTCAACCTCTGTTCCCGTGACTACATTGAGTTCAGTCCTGCCATCAGCATCGGGCCAGATAAGATAGCCTTTACCATTCTGATGAAACCAGGCTGGGCTGGTAATGGTTAATTTAAGGTTTTGGTTGGAACCTACCGGAGTAATGATGGTTCCTGATCCGGTGTTATAACTCAGGTCACCACTCCAGAGCGCCTGATCAATGGTGGTCACAATAGGGTTGCGCCCATCGGAGGCAAATTTGCCATCTTTCACGTCTCTACGAACATGGTCACCTATTGCAAAGACACCTTTATCTGAAAAGAAAGCCGATTTATCGGCTTTTGCTGAAGCATAACTGGCTTCTGATGAGTACTTGAAACTGGCAATCGAGTTTTGATGGTCCGAGAGCATGCCGGAAAGTACCTCATCACTGAACCCGTTGGATGCATCTTCTGACTGGACTGGCAGAGGGTCCGTACGCCATTCTTCTGTTAAACCGGGTTGCAGGTGCCAGTCCCAGTCATAGCGGGCATCATTGTATTCATCACCATTCACTTTTACCTGTAATATACCACTGCCATTATAATACCCGGGGTCTGAACCGAAGCTTTCTGCTCCACGGACCCGAATCGACTGGCTGCGGAATGATGAATACCAGGCGCCACCCTCATCAGTGCTGGCTCTTCGATGTACGAGGAATTCACTGTTCCAGAACGGAAAGCTTCCTGAGCTTTCGTGGGACTGCTGCAGCAGATTATTCTGGAAAGTGAGTAATTGCTCCTTATAGGTGAGTTTCGTGTCAGCAGGGGCTCCAGAGAGTATGGTGTTAATATCACCGGCTACCCGACTACTACCAAAGTTTTTGACGGCGTCGGAAATGAAAGAGCGTCCTACTGCCTGATAATCATGGCCATTCTGATAAATCACGGGCTGTAAGGACTTGAGAACAAACTCTGCGGAATGATCAATGGTCTTACTATTGACAGCCCACTGGGTTTCTTTGAGAAGACTTGCAACTTTCATTGGGGTTGTGGCTAGCCATTCATAACCGTAAGCGAGCATTGCCAGATCCTGACGGGTTCCCGTATGGTGAGAAATGGTACCGTCAGGAAGAAGTCCGGCATTACCCACGGTGAAGCCCTCTGTGAGGTTGGTGTCCAACCACACTTTTAAGTCACTTAATGCTCCTTTTGGCTGCCATTCGTTAAGTATTGAGACTGTCTCTTCAGCAAAGGGCTGATAATCGTCATACCACCATAATTTATCAGTCAATGGCCTATTATAGTCTTTCCATAGGCCGGCCATTGCTGCCCAGCCCCGAATACGATGATGTCGGTTAGCATCGCTCCAGGCTCCGGGCGACTGTCTTAAATCTTTTTCAAGGAAATAGCGGGTGTAAAGCTCTGTCGACGGATAAAACTCGAGGTCGTTCCGGTGCTTGTAAGGCAGGGCGAAGGCAATCTGGAAAAAGTGATGAATATTATAAAGGAACTGCTGCGCCTCCGATGAGCCGGATTGCGCATCTTCCCATAATGATTCAAACGCCAGAATCAACGGCAGGGTGACTGGGTCGGTAAAACGCCATTGATGGGTTCTGTCGTTATAGCTGATACCGTTTGGGGATGCGTTGACACTGAAGTCGTCAAACTCTCGGACTGGCACCAGAGAAGCATAGGCATTGAATGATTTCAAAATAGCCTGAATAAGGCGGTTTCTTTTTTCAGTGTATTGACTGGTTGATGTATCCAGCTCTTTAAGGGCATACCCCAGGCTACCAATCCGCTTTCCTGCTGTCTCAAATGCCTTGATATTTTCTGATGCGTGGAAATTAAGCAGATCCTCCAGTGACTCCATACTATAGATATGCAAGTCGGTAAATTGACCATTATTGGATTCAATTTGGGAAAGTATGCTTTCCAGTTCTGGATCGCCATAAACGAGCTCATTACGTCCCCAGAGCCGGCTCTCTGACATGGCAAACTCAGTCAGTTTGCCAAAATAGGTTTCCCATTGTGTCTTATCCACAGCATGGATGGTGACTGTAAACCGGGCTTTAACGACGCTGTCATGGCGCAATTCCACTCTTATGGGATGTGAACCTGTCTGGGCGGTATGTCCGGGTGCTACAGAAAACTCTCCGAAAATACGACGTCCAGCGACATCACGGACAGTGTCCAGTGTGAACATGCCGTTACTTTTATCCTCAATAATGGCGAAACGGTAGTCTTCCGAGACGGATTCTGGTGAGGTATTCCAGCTGCCCAGAGCACGGTAATTTCTCAGGAGGTTGATTCGCCCAGTAACTTTGCTGCCCTCAGGGCTGTTGGTTTTGATATCAAAGAAATCTGCAAATACCGCTTCATCCTTTATGTCTTCCTGGTCTGACGGGTCATTGACCGTCACACTGCGAACGGCAGTGGTTGTTTGATTGGCAGAGTTCGTCACCTGGTAAGTTACGCTGTATTGGCCAGGTGTTGAACTATCCACGGGGTTCTCAGTGATGATATTACCGGTCAAAATACCATCAACGGTGTCACTGGCAGTGGCTCCCAGGTCTGAATAGACGGTGTTAATTAATATCTCAGGATATTGATCTCCAATAATGGTTATGACAGGTGGTGTTCTGGCTGGACCACTGGCCTCATCGCTAGACGCACTGCTCTTACAGCCACTGAGGAGCATAAAGGAACATAGCAGGGTGATGGTTTTTATATTAATCACTGACTTCAGCCGTGATGTCAGGTTTCCTGTCTGATGCAGGCGGTATGAAATTATCATAAGTTCTAAAAATGCAATGTAAGAAAAATTGCTGGAATGCAGCTGTGTTAACGCGCATGGGTCCAGCTGTCAGTCAGGTGGTAATACATAACTGACAGCCTTTGTTAATCTGAAGGGAACATGTGGTTACTTTGGATGGCTTGAATATCCGATGTTATGGTTTCTGGTGTTTTCGCCCGGTATGGCATGCATGGACAAATAGTCATCACCGGTATCATCCAGATAGTCTGCAAAAGTTTTTCGCATAGATGCTAATGTTTCTTTATACACAGGATCACTGACAAGGTTTCTGGTTTCACCCGAGTCATTGATCATGTCGTACAACTCTTCACCATTATCTTCGATAAAATGCGTATATTTGAAATTACGAGTACGGATCATACGGGCCGGTTGAATTGAATGTCCCTCCATGGAATACCACTGGCTGACGATGCTTTTCCTCCAGTCCTTTGGTTCCTGAGTATCATTAAGAAGAGGCTGTAAGCTTCGGCCATAGATATTTTCAGGGTATTGGATGCCAACGTATTCACAGAGCGTAGGTAGAAGGTCGCAGAGGCCTGTAAGACTAGTAACATTTTTGCCTTTCGCAATGCCTGGTCCAGACATCACAAAAGGAACCCGGGTTGTTTCGTCGTAAAAGAAATGGGATTTGGCGACCAGGTTGTGACTGCCCATACCATCACCATGATCACTCATGAAAATGATCAGGGTATTATCGGCTGCATCAGACTGCTCCAGCGCATCAAGCACTTTGCCCACACAGTCATCAGCCATTTCTGTGTAATAGTAATAGGCTTTGAGATATTGCCGGAAATTCTGTTCACTCCAGTGAGCAGCCTGCCTCTGTCTTGTAGTTGTGCAGCATGCATGCTTGATGGCATTGGGCCGATTAACCATGTCCTTATTGTTGTGGTTAGCGCGCAGTGCCGGCAAGTTACCCATGTCAGGCATATTGTCAAAGCGATCTTTGAATGCACCAATCCAGTTATTGATGTTATGGGGGTTATAAAACTCTACAGCCAACAGGAATGGTGTCTCATGCTCCTGTTGTAAATACCGGGTTGCCAGCTCTAGTGTGACCCGGTCACGTTTTGACTGGTAGTGTTCAGGAAAGGCTTCTGGAGCATCAGCTTTGTGCTCAATGTTATCCCGCGCAACATCAAACCCCCTCAGGCTGCCAAAGTCATGGGTTTTACCAAAGTGCTTTGTTTCATACCCTGCTTCACTGAATAACGATCCGATGGTAACGGTTCGGTTATGGATCATTTTTGCATCATTGGCCATTACCCGTGTTTGATGGGGCAGCCTTCCTGTCCAAAATGACGCTCGGGACGGGCTGCAGAGAGGAAACTGGCAGTAAGTATTATCAAATGAAGTTCCACTATTGAAAATTCGGTCCATACCAGGGGTTCGGACATCAGAATTGCCGTTGGCCGAAATCGCATCAAATGATAGCTGGTCACAGGTGATGATCAGAATATTTGGTTTATCCGAAGTTATTTTTTTTTTTACGGTTGTTGCCGTCTTTCCTTCAGGGCTGCTGGCACAACCAGTGACTGTCAGACCTGTTGCTGCAGCTGCAATGGCAGAGGATTTAATGAAGGATCGTCTTGAAATGAGGTGACCTTTGTAATTGCTCTCTGTCATCCTGGTACTCCGCAGGTGATTTGGCTAAAAAATGAAAGGTTAAAATCTCATCAATATAAAAATGAGAAACTAAGTTATATGGATGCATCAACTTGCAGTATGTGAACGGTGTTTTATTTGTGAAATAAATTATTTGAGAATTGATCATTTTGTGTTGATCTAGATCACCTGTTTTCGTTTTTGTTTTTTTTGATGATCAATTTAATAAATATCTATATATTGGATTTTATTAAGATGTTTGGATTATTTTTTAGTCGATCTGGTTGATAATTAGTCTCAATATGTGAGATATCGATCAACAATGATAATAATATGATTTGAATCAAAGAAAGCTTGACGGTCGTTTGTAATGATTAATTAAAAGTACAAGTAATTTTAAATACTATTGCTTTGTAATAGTTTTTGGTGAATTGGTATCTCATGAATAGCCCAAGGTTGAATCGAATACTTAAATATATAAATCAGGTTGGGTTCGCCAGCGTTGAAGAGCTGTCAGAAGCTGTTGGCGTATCTATGCAGACCGTTAGACGTGATATCAGGCTTTTAAGTGATCAGAATCTGGTCAATAGATATCACGGTGGGGCTGCAAGATTGAATGAGGAGCATGCCGACATCACCATAGAAATTGAGAATAAAAATATTGATTACAGTATCCGACAGGAACAGAGAATATCTGAAAAAAAAGCAGTTGCTCGAAAATTAGTCGATCATATAAAAGATGGAAGTTCCATTTTTCTTTCTATTGGAACAACCATGGAAGCAGTTGCCCATGAATTAACCAGTAAAAATGATCTAACCATTTTTACGAATAGCCTGAAAGTTGCGAACATTCTGCATGAAAAATCTGAGTTTGATGTCATTATTCCCGGAGGAACGGTCCAAAAGCGTAATGGTGGTTTAGTAAACAGTGAAACAGAAACATTTATTCGGGGAATAAGAGTTGATTATTTACTGTTTAGTTGCGGGGCTGTTGAACGATCTGGATATTTACTCGATTTTTATATGCCAGAAGTCCATATCGTCAAAATGGTAATGGAACGGTGTTCAAAGTCTTTTCTTATTATTGATTCTGAAAAGTTTGAAACATCTGCACCAATAGAAATAAGTCACCTCTCAAAAATTGATGCTCTATTCGTTGACAAAGAGCCTGCTAAAGACATCCGGGCTATTACTGCTGCAGCTGGCGTAGAAATTTTTACGCCGCAAGACTATCAATGAGGTGAACATGGCAACAATTCTGTGTGTTGGTAATACGACCTGGGATAGATTTTATTCGGTTGACTCAGTTCCAAGCGCTCCGACTAAATATTTTTCAACAGACTATTACGAACTCGGTGGCGGTATTGCTGCTACGGCAGCAGTAACGGCTGCCAGGCTCGGTCATCATGTATCACTGATCAGTCGAGTTGGTAATGACAATATTGGCAAGTTAATTGTCGATGAGCTTGATGAGTGGGGAGTAGATATCAGCAATTTACGCGTGATCCCTGATGCGATCTCCAGTAATGCTGTTGTTCATGTTGATCCGCAAGGTGAGCGTCAAATTACGGTACATCGAGATAAACGACTTTCGACTGATGCTTCGTGGATTCATGATAGCTTTCTGGACAATGTAGATTGTGTACTGTGTGACTGTACCTGGCTTGAAGGTGCAGAGCGGCTACTGTCGATGGCCAGAGCTCGCTCAATTCCAACGGTTATTGATGCTGATCTGGGCGGAGATGCCCTGATGAAACTCCTGCCACTGGGAGATCACGTCGCTTTTTCTTCACCAGCTTTAAATAAGCTGACAGAGCAGGATGGAGTCAGAGATGTTAAAGAAGCGCTGCTGGTTGCCCAGAGATATGTAAAGGGTACTGTTTATGTTACCCAGGGCGAGAAAGGCTGTTACTGGCTCGAAGGTGAGAAGTTTTGCCATTTGCCTGCGTATCGTGTGAACGTGGTGGATACCACCGGAGCTGGTGACGTATTTCATGGCGCTCTTGCTGTAGCCGTTGCTGAAGGAAAGTCTGGAAAGGATGCTGTGCAATTTGCCAGTGCTGTTGCTGCTCTTAAATGCACTCAGCCTGGTGGTCGGGCGGGTATCCCCAATCATAATCAACTCATTGAATTTATAAAAAACCATCCTTAGGAGAGCAGTATGCCTCTGGTTACTTTGCGGGAAGTGTTATCGGATGCTGCAGAAAAAGGCTATGCCGTAGGCAGCTTCAACGCTATTGATGTTAACCTGCTGCGGGGATTAATAGCTGCAGCAGAACAGGAGTCTTCTCCAATTATTATTAACCTGGGGCAGGGGCAGTTCAGATTGACCCCTCCTGAGATTATGGCGCCTATCATGGTGCATATGGCTAAAGAAGCTTCGGTGCCCGTAGTTATTCATCTGGATCATGGTAAGGATGTTGAAACCTGTGTTCGCGCATTGCGGCTTGGTTTTTCATCGGTTATGTATGATGGCTCTGCGCATTCATTTGAGGAAAACCTGCAAAATACCAAAGAGGTCATTCGCATTGCCCGTCATTTTGGCGCATCGGTAGAAGCTGAAATTGGCAAAGTAGGTAATGTGGAAACGGGTGATGAAGAAGAGACAGCAACGGCACCAGCGGTTTGTGAAGAAGACCAGCTGACAAATCCTGAACAGGCCAGAATGTTTGCAGAAAGCGCTGATATTGATGCATTGGCAGTCGCTTTTGGTACTGCTCATGGTCTTTATAAAGGGGAGCCAAAACTGGATTTTCAGCGGCTACAGACCATCGGGCAACAGGTTAGCGTCCCACTGGTCATGCATGGTGGTTCCGGTTTGGATGACAGTGTTTATGGTGAAGCCATTGCCTGTGGCGTGAGTAAAATCAATTATTTCACGAACATGTCTCATGATGTTGGCATTCAATGCCTGAATGTTTTAAATCGTGGCAGTGAAGCGTTTTACCATGACACGGTACTGACAGCTGTTAATGCAACCAGGAACCATGCAGCCAGAATCATGCAGGTATTTGGCAGTAGTGGTAAAGCCTGATAAAAACCTGAACGGTCAAAAGCGATTTTATTTACTCTGAATCTGGGATAATTAAGTATCCAGATTATTAAACCCAGTTAACTCAGTCATCAGTATTAACTACTTTTCATTCAATCCTGATGATCATTTTTAATTTGAGAAACTAATGAAAACGGTCCAATTTGAATATGGCCCCGGGTTTATGCCTGCGCGTCTTCCAGATAATGCAGATATTTTTATTCCTGGAGAAACGGTAAAAGATCCTGAGCATTTAGTGGATCCTGTTGCTGCAACCCGAGATGCCATATTAAATCCAATTGGCATGTCACCTATCAGTGAGATGGTAAATAAACAATCTAAAGTAACCATTGTTTTCCCGGATCGGGTCAAAGGTGGCACTCACGATACAGCTCACCGCCGGATAGCTATTCCAGTTGTTTTGGAAGAGTGCTTAAAAGCAGGTGTTGAAAAAAAGAATATCATGCTGATTTGCAGTAATGGCCTGCACCGGAAAA
This sequence comes from Endozoicomonas atrinae, assembly GCF_001647025.1. Classification (GTDB taxonomy): domain Bacteria; phylum Pseudomonadota; class Gammaproteobacteria; order Pseudomonadales; family Endozoicomonadaceae; genus Endozoicomonas; species Endozoicomonas atrinae. The sequence goes on along the minus strand of NZ_LUKQ02000096.1, from coordinate 3,552 downwards.
ATACCGAGCAGGAGTTGCGGGATATTCTTGGTGAAGAAGTTTTTAATAATTATTACTGGGAAGGTCAGGTTGTCAATCATGACAGTGAGGACTGGGATAATCTGGTTGACCTTGGGCGTAATGAATATGGTGACAAGGTGGTCATGAACCGTATGGTTTTTGAATCTGATCTTTGCGTCATGATTGGCCACACACTGGGTAATCCTTATGGAGGCTATTCCGGAGGTTATAAACATACGGCAACGGGTATTACTAACTGGGAGTGCATTGCTTCTCATCACATTCCACGGGTTATGCATCGCGCAGACTTCACACCGGTATCCAAAGATAGCCTGATGCGTCACAAGTTTGACCAGATCGGCAAGTGGATGGAAAAGTGCATGGGTAAAAAGTTCTTTACCGTTGATGCGGTACTGAACACTTTCTCCCAGCAGATCGCCGTTTATGCCGGTGGCTGTGAAGATATTCAGCCCATCTGCTTTGAAGTGGCGGACAAGCGTACCTACGCAAACTGGGCTGAAAAGAAATACGACATCATGATGTTTGGTATGCCTCAGAATTTTCATTATGGAAATGGACATGGCACAAACCCGGTTCTAATGATGCAGGCCATTGCAGCCCAGATTATCCGACATAAACGTGTTATGGCCGATAACTGCGTTGTTATCTGTTCATCATTGTGTAATGGCTATTTCCATGATGAAGAGTTTCCCTCATATCGTAAGCTCTACGATTTATTCCAAACCGAATATAACAATACGCTGGTTGATATTAACAAGCACATCGAATATATCGCCCGCGATGAAGAGATGATCAAAAAGTATCGTTACAACTATGGCTATCACCCATTCCATGGCTTCTCCATGACATCCTGTGGGCATATTGCCGAAATGAATACGAAAGCCGTCTATGTCGTGGGAGCTCAGGAACCAGGGTTGGCCCGTTCAATGGGGTGCAAAACCCGGGCAACTTTTGAAGAAGCCCTGAAGGATGCGGAGCGTTATACAGGACCAAATCCCAATATTCTGGCTCTGCCGATGGCATTTACCCGTGCAGCTATGCACCTTGGTCATAAGGAATAAGTGCTGTGGGTAAGAAAGAAATTCTGGTGAACCTGAAACGGTTTGAAGTCAGCCGGAGTCAGGGCGGTGTTTGTGATGTAGATCAGCCGGGTGAATGGCTGCAATCAGTGATTGCGGAAATTATCAGGCTGGAGCTGGATCACAGTGAACATTACAACATGACGGTCATTGTTCCTGACTTACTACTGCCTTTTGCGGTAGAGGAGCTCAGCAAGCCATCTGTGGACGTTGCTCTTAAGATTGGCACACAGAGCTGTCATCGTGAAGACGTAGCCCTGGGGGGGCATTTTGGGGCATTTACCTCGTTAAATATTGCTTCCAGCCAGGCCAATATGGGAAGTAGCGCAAGCCTTCTTGGGCATTGTGAGGAACGACGTGAACTCTCTTACAGCATGCAGAAATACGCTGAAGTATCAGGTATTCCAGTGCAGCCAGAGCTGATCAATCGTGCAGTCAGTGAGATTGTTGGAGAGCGTGCGGTTCCAGCTTTAGCGCAGTCAATGAGAGTGATTATCTGTGTAGGGGAATCTGCAGAAGAGCGTGGTGAAGGTACATTCACAGAGCAGAAACTCCGAATTGAGCAGGTGATCCGCGACAAACTGGTGGGTGGCTTATCACATATCCGTGAACAGGTTACATCAGATCAGTTGGTGATTGCCTATGAGCCGGTCTGGGCAATTGGGCCGGGTAAAACACCACCAGATCAGCAGTACATCGAATATATCGCCGGCTTCATTAAGTCCGTCACTATGGAGCTGCTGGGATTTGAAGCAAGCGTTGTTTATGGCGGTGGACTTAAGAATGAGAATGCCAGCATGTTGGCAGGGATTGAAAATCTTGATGGAGGGTTAATTGCTCTCACTAATTTCACTCCTCCCATTGGTTTTAATGTGAAAGAGTTGAGTCGAATTTTGACCAGCTACACCGAAGCGCTGAATTAAATCATTCTTAAATACCTTCTGTAAGTGTTGTTTTAAACCAGAAACAACGCTTACAGGCCTGCTCACTTAGGTTGCCGTGATGAATGTCAGAAATAGTCTGGTGAATCCCCAGTGGTGGGATTTTACTTCGTTGGATCAAGAATTAATTAATCGCGCTTCAGCACTCTCTTTACAAGATCTGGTGGCGCTGAGCAGTGAATATTGTGACGTCAGGGTTTATCAAAATCTTGATGATATGTTCCTGTCTCAGGCTCTGGAATACATTACTGCCTGGCAAAAGGCGACAGCTGACAAGCCAGCAGGTCTCTGTGGTCCTGTTGGGCCAGTCCGACAGATGCCTATTGTTGCTAAGCTGGTCAATGAGTTGAACATTAATCTTCAGCACTGCCATTTCTGGGGTATGGATGAATGGTGTATTGATGGTAAGGCTGTGGATCGTTCTCATCCATTGAGTTTTGCCGGTGCCAACTACCGGCTGTGGTACGAGCAGATCAAACCTGAGTTGCGTATGCCAGAGGAGCAGCTGCACTTTCCGGATCACTCAAACCTGGTTGAGTTCAGTCAGTCCTTCGCTGATTTTCACTGTGTGAGAATGCAAGGGGGGCTTGGTCATACCCTGCACTGGGCGTTTAATGATCCGGTTGCACGCTCCGGTCAATACCTTGATGAGCCGCCAACGGCAGAAGAGTATCAGGCGCTACCTGCCCGGTTTGTTAAATTGCATCCTATTTCGCAGATTCAGAATGCCACGGGCCTGACCGGTCGCGATCCTACCCGTGTACCTGATGAAGCGGTGACGGTTGGCCCGAAAGAGACCTTCCTCTGTGATGAGGTCAGCATCTGGTATCCCGGACAAAACCAGAATCCCTTTGGTATCAGGCTGGCCATCCTAATGGTGGCAGAGAAGATGAAAAGCAGTCTGGTTCCTGTTTCGGTACTGGCTGACCATCCAAAAGTGACTTTCCACATTTATGGTCCTTCGATCACTTCCTGTGAAAGTGCGATCAGCGCTTAACTAGAAAAAGAGCATCAAACATGGAAAAGATTATTAAAGAAGCTGATGTTGGGCGGTTTGAGTTTATCCTGCCAGCAGAAGTTAGGGTCGGTGGAGAGCTTGAGTGGCGATTTCGTTTTGAAGCCAGTCAGGAATTCAAGCCAGGTAGCCATCTTCGTATCACAGTACCAGCTTACCAACATCAGCGCAGTGAAGAATATCTTCAAGCTTATGACTACTGGATGCCGAACTATCTCTGGGTTGAAACCGATGATGAAAATATCCGGGCTGATGTGCATGTTGAAAAAGTCACAACTGCTTTCTTATACCAATTGAATTTTCTAACTACTGTATAACTGCCCAATCACGGGAGCACAGACTGAACAGTCGACCAGCTTCGCTGCAAAGGTTATTCCAAGCTTCACAGCAACAATCTACAATATTTTCATAACCTGAAAATGCTTTGTTTGATAAGTCATGCTCCCGCATCCACTCCCATAGCCTTTCTGAGCTGTTTAACTCCGGTGCGAATGGT
>NZ_LUKQ02000942.1 GCF_001647025.1 Endozoicomonas atrinae | reverse complement strand
AGGTCCAGTCCACCTGCCCGGTGCCGTCGCCGGTGGTGTTGTTGCTGACCGTCGGCGTAAAGGAGCCCAGGTACCCGCTGGTGTCGGAGGTGACACTGACGGTCTGGACATCGGTGAGATCCACATCCGCAATGGCAAAGGAACCACTGTCGGATAATGTGGTGGTGTTTTCACCGGTGCCGCCATCCACAATCTCGGTCACCGCGCCGGTGACATCGGTGGCTGCAGTAATGGTCGGTACATCAT
>NZ_LUKQ02000941.1 GCF_001647025.1 Endozoicomonas atrinae | reverse complement strand
CAACATCATTAAAACCTTCGGGTAGCTGTGGTCGACGAGACATCTGTTCTAGATAATGCATGGTAATGATGCCTAAGCATAGTTGGCGGCAGCTTAAGGATTTAGAAAATGCGATTGGTATTATTTGAAACAACATACCTCTGGGCAGATACTCGATTTTTATCATGCATCTGAATATTTAGCTGGAGCAGCGGAAGCACTGTTTCCAACCAGTAAGGCGAAGCGACACCAGTGGCTTGAAGACAGG
>NZ_LUKQ02000940.1 GCF_001647025.1 Endozoicomonas atrinae | reverse complement strand
AAGAACATTCCAAAAGACCAGAGAAAAATCAGCCCGGATCAGGTCATTCAAGAATTCAATCGAGCTCCAGATCAAAATAATAAGTATCAGTTAGCGATAGCGCGCTTCAAAGCGGAATGTTGCCTGATAATCCTTAACCACCGCATCCGGTGTGACCTGCTCGGGTTTCTGCTTGCCATCCGGTGTCAACAGCAGGCCCCTCAGGCAACATTGTTCCTTAAAGCGCGCTAGCTCCAGTGTTGCTTTG
>NZ_LUKQ02000939.1 GCF_001647025.1 Endozoicomonas atrinae | reverse complement strand
CAACATCATTAAAACCTTCGGGTAGCTGTGGTCGACGAGACATCTGTTCTAGATAATGCATGGTAATGATGCCTAAGCATAGTTGGCGGCAGCTTAAGGATTTAGAAAATGCGATTGGTATAAAATCACCCCAGCTGATGTGATGACAGCGTATGCAAATGACAAAACCTCCCTACGAGGAGCCTTCTTCCTGCAAAAGCTCTGCTTAAAGAACATTCCAAAAGACCAGAGAAAAATCAGCCCGGAT
>NZ_LUKQ02000938.1 GCF_001647025.1 Endozoicomonas atrinae | reverse complement strand
ACTATCCTGAAGATATCCGAAAAGCGATTTATACAACGAATGCCATTGAGTCCTTGAATAGCGTCATTCGTAAGGCGATCAAGAACCGGAAGATTTTTCGGACTGATGAGTCAGTCATGAAGGTAATACCAATCGCATTTTCTAAATCCTTAAGCTGCCGCCAACTATGCTTAGGCATCATTACCATGCATTATCTAGAACAGATGTCTCGTCGACCACAGCTACCCGAAGGTTTTAATGATGTTGA
>NZ_LUKQ02000937.1 GCF_001647025.1 Endozoicomonas atrinae | reverse complement strand
GGCTGCTCTTTTTCGATAGCCAGCCATGCAAAGCCATTCGCAGGCAGACCCAGCGCCCGACACCCGTCCAGATACCAAGACGCTTTCTGGTGGTAGTGATAATTGAGAATATCTTTTTGGAACTTGCTATAACGGGCATCAAGGCAGGATTTCAGGTCAAAGATGATCCCGAGGTCTTCCCGGTAGTAGTCCATTCGGCCACGGCACAACAACCCGGTTTCAGCGTCCTCCCAGTAGATAGACCGTT
>NZ_LUKQ02000936.1 GCF_001647025.1 Endozoicomonas atrinae | reverse complement strand
TCAACATCATTAAAACCTTCGGGTAGCTGTGGTCGACGAGACATCTGTTCTAGATAATGCATGGTAATGATGCCTAAGCATAGTTGGCGGCAGCTTAAGGATTTAGAAAATGCGATTGGTATCAGGTTATCCCAGTTATTACGCCAGGACTTACCAATCGATGGGAATTTCTCCCCCCAGGCTTCTTCAAAGGCTTCCAGCTCCATTTCTGCTTCTTCAGCAGTCGCTGACCGGTAAATCCGTTTCA
>NZ_LUKQ02000935.1 GCF_001647025.1 Endozoicomonas atrinae | reverse complement strand
GTCTAAGTGAACAGGGTTTTATTCTGAAATCAACAACACCAACCTACCCCCACCCAAGACCTTCTGTCAGGGTTGATCAGCAGAGCAGTTCAAGCGGGAATCCTTACCGTTCAGAAAGTACATGTAATACCAATTGAATTTTCTAACTACTGTATAACTGCCCAATCACGGGAGCACAGACTGAACAGTCGACCAGCTTCGCTGCAAAGGTTATTCCAAGCTTCACAGCAACAATCTACAATATTTTC
>NZ_LUKQ02000934.1 GCF_001647025.1 Endozoicomonas atrinae | reverse complement strand
GAAGTGTTTTCTCATTTTCGGTCAGTTTTTCTCCTGAGGGCAAACCAAAACTTGCAAATACTCGGCAAAAAAGTTTCAGAATATTTTTCTTTTCATCCGAGGGTAGCCATTGAACAAACGTTTCCACCTTCGCTTTGTCGGGCAAGCCTTTGCCATTACACATGGAGGAAAAGGCCCGCAGCAGTTCCAGGCTGAATTCGCCGTTCACCTTCCAGCACTCCCACGCCACGAACGCTTCCACCTTCGCT
>NZ_LUKQ02000933.1 GCF_001647025.1 Endozoicomonas atrinae | reverse complement strand
CGTGAAAGTTTTCAGGAAAATCGGGAGTTTTAGGCATGACATTAACGGGATGAACAACAGGCTATTTAAAGTATAAAGGCAATCGCAGAATTCGTGACATATTTTGAAAATGAAATTGGTATAACTCCTCCACGAGATTGCCTTCGGAGCTGAGTTGTTTAAACCAGCAGCTTAACGCATGGCGCAACTTGCTCCCTTCAGGGAAACTCTGAAGACAGTCTAGAACCTGACTCTCATGGATTTTTTGT
>NZ_LUKQ02000095.1 GCF_001647025.1 Endozoicomonas atrinae | reverse complement strand
ATCATCCTGAGTTTTAATCTGACTGGCTATTTGATCTACCAGTTTTTCGTTGATTTCAACGCTCATTGTTATTCTCCATTTTGGAGTATTAACGACAAGCGTTTACACAATTTAAATTACATTCCCGCCGTTTTGCGCCGGATACAGCGGTGGCAATCTCTTTTCTTGGCTCCCTGTTTGTCGGGGCTTTGAAGGCGGTAGCTCCTATTCTGGTATTTGTTCTGGTGGCATCTTCCATTGCCAACCAGAAACAGGGGCAGCATACCAATATGCGGCCGATTGTTTTCCTCTATATTCTTGGAACGCTGGCGGCTTCTTTTGTCGCCGTATCCATGAGCTTTCTCTTTCCGGTGATATTGACACTGGTTACCAACAGTGGTGGGGCACTTCCTCCGGAAGGTATTATGGAAGTTCTCCATACACTGTTGTTTCAGATTGTTCAGAATCCCGTTGAAGCACTACTGACAGGAAACTTCATTGGTATTCTTGCCTGGGCAATCGGTTTGGGACTGGCATTGCGTCATGGCAGTGAGTCAACCCGGGTTATGGTGCATGACTTGTCAATGGCGGTTTCTTCTATCGTACGCTTTGTTATTCAGCTGGCTCCTGTCGGTATTTTTGGGCTGGTTGCCAATACCATTGCGCAGACCGGTTTTGGGGTGCTGGTGGGTTACAGCAAGTTACTGGCGGTTCTGGTCAGCAGCATGTTGATTATTGGCTTTGTCGTTAACCCATTGATTGTTTACCTGAAGATTCGTCAGAATCCTTTCCCTCTGGTATTGCGTTGTATCCGGGAAAGCGGTGTCACAGCCTTTTTCACCCGTAGTTCTGCAGCCAATATTCCCGTGAATATGCAGCTGTGTAAAAGCCTGGATCTCCACGAAGATACGTACTCAGTATCTATTCCTCTGGGGGCTACCATCAATATGGCGGGTGCGGCCATTACCATTACCGTCATGACGTTGGCAGCGGTTCATACCTTGGGTATTTCTGTAGACTTGCCAACCGCTTTGATGCTCAGCGTAGTCGCTGCTGTTTCTGCCTGTGGCGCTTCCGGTGTGGCAGGTGGTTCATTGCTGCTGATCCCGCTGGCCTGTAGCCTGTTTGGTATCTCCAATGATATTGCCATGCAGGTTGTTGCCGTAGGTTTTATTATTGGGGTAATTCAGGATTCTCTGGAAACGGCGTTGAACAGCTCTACCGATGTCGTCTTTACTGCTGCAGCATGTATAGCTGCGGAACGGAAAGAGGCTGCTGTGTCTGAGGCTCCTTCGGTCAGCGTGTAAGCAGGTAAGCAGCAGGGTGATTATCTGTATACTTCGTGTCATGTCCTGCTGATTTTGCAACCTAACAGAGACTAATCTGCTCAGGGCTATCCGCCAGCAAGTGCTGTGCAGGCCTCCCGTGGTTTATAGCCGCAGCCATGGGTGGCCAGCAGAGGATCCTGATGTTGAGTTGATGGATGAGTTTCATCAGCAGCCTGCGCTTTATTCAGTTCGTTGACTTGAATCTCGAGGTTTGCTTTGTAGAGCGGGGTTACCAATACATCAGCAATACTACGTTCTGTATGCTTCTGCCTATCTTCCAGGGATTTGAGCAATGCCTGGCTTGTTACTGTTTTCATCATTCTTTCCTGAATCTGTCTCTCTCTTTCCAGCCACTGCTCTTCAAACTCAAGATCTGCTTTTTTCATCATTTCCCGCAGTACAACGATATCAGGAAACGATGCCTCTGACCTATTTCCATCCTGCTCCCCTGTTGGCGGTCTTTCCTGAATATGTTGCTCATCAGCAGCCATACCTGTGTGAAAAAAAGCTGACTTAAGGTCGTGTATATATGCTCTATGTTCCAGATAAGCTCCTATGTATAGATTAATATTGTAAGTTTCAATGGTGTCCATGATCTCCTCAATGCTTTCCCCCAGATCAACGGTGCCATAGGTGTATTGCAAAAAATTAGTGATAATCTCTTCCTGAGTTGTTAGTTTGGCCAGGAAGTTTTCAGCACCAATAGGTTTGAAATGCAGCCTGGCTAACTGTTGGTTGAACTCAGTATGGTTATCCACGTTGTTTACTATTTCTTCGGGTTTCTTTATGGCACTTTTCAATAATGTGCTGGCTTTCAATAAGTGCTCCACGTATTTGGCTTCTTCCATCATTTCATGGTGTTTTTCCCTAATCTTATTTCTAATGCCCTGATGGATTTTCTCTTTGTTTTTATAAGGCAGTTGATTCCAGAGTTTGCTCAGTTTTATTCGGCGAAAATTCTTCTTAGCTATTCGCCAGCTTGAGCATTCCTGTTCTCTATGTTCTGCCATCCTGGCCAGGTTAGCCCTGCTGACTTCATCAATACGTTTTCTTGCTTCGATGGCTTTTGGGCTGTCTTTGGCAAAGGTTCTTTTCATTTGTTCAGAGACGGTTTCAGATAATGATGTCCAGACTTCATCCAGTTCGTTATAGCGTCGGGCCACAAAGCGACTACTGCCAAAGAAAGTAATGATCCCGATACAGGCTGTTGTCAGCCATGGGTTACTGATAAAAATAATTATTTTGAAGGTATTCACAAGCAGAATTGCTGCAGTGGAAAGCACTGAAGATACTCCCAGAATTCCTGCAATTTTTTTCCGCTCCGATGTTAGCTCACTGCGAGCTTCCACGCTGCATGGATTGGCTTTTACATTGTTGATTTTCTCTTTGTACTTATCAACGCGTATTATTAGTGGATCCAGAAGATAGCTCACAACACCTCCAGCGATACTGTTGCGTCTGCCAATATGATGTGCAAGTCTGACGGTTTCCTCTGGAACCATAGAAGCGAGAAAGTCTGGTTTCAGTCCAAGGGTCAGGCTGGGCATTAAATCCCGGGCATAGAGCAGGTTATTGCAGAACCGGATAATTGGAGGCTTCATAGGGTTGACGCATTTTTTGGCAAGGTAAGTGGACGATAAATTCAGAAGGAATTTTTGTGCCTTCTCTTTAACAGTATTCCAACTAATGCCCTGAAATATTTCCGCAATAGGCAGTCCTATTTCAGAAATGCTAATCATGTCCCGGAGCAGTTGATATCTTCTGAATACAGTTGCCATTTCTGGATTTCTTAATGGGTCAACATTCAGTGGCTCTGGTTTGTCACCGGAAAACATGGAAGCAAGAGCCTGACCTCGGATACAGAGGCTGATATTTTCAAGCAGTCCTGTGACCGAGGTATCATACCCAAGGAAGCTTTTGAGTCGAGGTATTAATAGTGCGAAATCCCCACACATGACCCGAAAAAATTTTGGATTTTGTTTTGCCACTTTCAGCATTATGCTAAGGGTGCTTATTATCTTGGTGTAGATTGGGCTGCGATAAGAGAATAGTGATGATATTACCCCCTTGCCTTCTTGATAGAGGTAATCAAATGCATTCGAAAAACCTGACTTTTTGAATGCATTGATCAGCCGTCCTGCTCTGGTCGTTATCGCTCTCCGAGCCTTGTCCCCTAGATCAAGTACATCACTGAATAAGGATAAAAACTCGGTATAGGGGGCATAGTTCAGCAGTCTTAAATATCGTTTTCGGTAGAGTTCTGCGATAGTGTCTTCAATGTTTTCTTCTTCCTGCCACACAAAATTCAGGTAGCTGAGCGAGTATGTATAGGAATCAGGGTCCAGTGGTCGTAGACCTGTTTGCTTTCTTGCTTTTGCCAGTCGCAGGAGAGCTTCAATATTCTGCTCAAAATTATCAAATGGCAGCAACTGGCTGGGTTCTGCCTTGTCAATCAGGTATATAAAAAGCTGTTGCTGATGGTAGGTCATTTCGTAGTAGCACTGCATCCAATGTAAGTCACTGTCGTAGCTGGCATCCTGTTTAGAGTGGTTCATTGCATCAATGAATTGTAATGTGGCCAGATAAAAAGACTTCTCGGGTGTATTGCTGGATTGTGACAGTACGGCGAATATATGGTCAGCAGCTGGTGGCTTTAAAAAAAGACACTGTGGAAAAAGGTCTGCTTCTCTTTGGGATGACTGGGTGGCCAGAAAATGGTGAATCAATCGGGCAGAAACTTCCCTCTCTTCAGAAACAAGGCGGCTTGGTTGTTTGCCAGGGATAGACTTGGCCTTTTCAGGCTTAAGTAACTTAAGATTACGGATATGCTGTCGTTGATCTAACAAGTCAGGCAGTCTGGCTTCAGCTTGAGTTGATTCAAGCTCATGGTCAAGGCGTTCGCCATGTAGCCAGCCAATCTCATCTTCCAGTTGCTTTGCTATTTCTGGCATAAGACTCTGACTGGTCAGTCGATCAATCAAGACCTGAACGCTCTCTGCTGTGTGCGTTTGCAGACAAGCAGTCAGGGCAAGTTTGGCTGCCTTGATATTTCTTATGTATCGATGCCGTTTTACGTTCAGGCAAACCAGATAAGTTAACACTTTTATAACCGTTTCGGGTTGTTCCTGGATGTATTGATTAACGGTATTTCTCCTACAGGTATCTGTTCCTGAAACCGGCACCCTGACCGGAGGGTGCTTTATCAGTTCGGTGAGAATGGATTGAGCGGATTTTTCCATTTGATACTTTGCCAGCCCCCACATGGCACCCCTTAAGATAAATTCACGTTCTTTGCATTGGTAACCAAACTGCCTAAGCCAGGTAGTGGGCTTAAGGAGTTTTGGGTCTTTAAGTTGGTTACCCTCAATTTTTTCAAGGGAGGTTGCCAATAGCTCCGAAGAAATTCTTCCTTTTTGAACCAGAAAGTCGGCATCCATTTTTGATTCGAGGGAGTACACATTATATTGATGCTCAAATTTTCTAAGATTCTTCAGTATTGCGAGCTGGTACCTGGCATTGTGTACATCACGTTCAAGGTCATTGAGGTTGTCTCTAAGCATTGCAAGGTTTGTGGTCAGCGTATCCCGGAACCTGGTACGATTTTGCATCCACGATTTATGGAGTTTTTCAAAGGTATCCATTGATGTACTGCTCAGCTTTTCAAGCCGGCTTTTGATAATCTTAACGGCGGTTTCCGGGAATAAAATCAGAAGGAGCTGCAGGATGCCATGTGGGTAAAGAGAAATAAGCAATTCAGGCTGGTCATCTCTCACATCGATTGAAATGCTGCTGGGGTCACCATAGGCATGTGTAGAGAGTTTCACGACAGGAAGTGACTCTTTGTAGATTTCCGGAAGTTCTGATGGGCTGTGATGTTTCCAGTTGTCGACGCTATGCTTTCTCTGGGAAGTCTCTTCCGTTTTATAGTCATTTTCTTCCGATTCATAAGGTGTACCGGAACTCTCTTTTTGAGGTTGAACTCCGCTGATGGGGTGCCCCTTGCTATTCAGGTCACTGTCGATGGCATCGACATCAATGGGGAGCTCAATGTACAGACCGTCGTCATGCTCTTCTCTGAAGCATTGCATATTAAGATCGATACCTTCCAGAGCCTCTACAGGTGTTGGTAAGACGGTTTCAACCAGTTTGTTCATTCCTGACAGAATATACTTCGCCATAGATTGCCAGTAGGTGCTTTCTGCTTCTATTGGCGCTTTAGCGTCCTCTGCTTCATCGACGGCTAGTGCAACAGGTTCAGTTGGCGCACCTACAGTACTTTTATTAACTGACTGTGCTTCCTGGCAGACATCATTAAGTGGCTGAGTGTCTTCTACTGGATATTCCAAAGGTGGTGCGGTTAAAGGTTGATTCGGGTGGGTATTTTGGGCTGATGTAGGGCAGGGGTTGATGTATTCAGCCGCTGAGTGCCGGCTATCCAGTGTGCTGGTATTGTTATCGGTATCTGTTGTTGCTTTTCTGTCTGTTGTGATGCCACATTTCCATTCTACTTTGTTGGTTTGCATAAAAGTTGAAGGCGGTTTTGTCGGGGGCGTTGCTTTATCAGTATCGATATTTGCGGCTGATTTATTGGTTTTATGCGCTCTGCCTGATCTCTGAACTCTGTTCGGTCTTTTTGGTTTTTTTGGTTTTTTTGGTTTTTTTTCCCCTTTCTTTTTTAACTGACGCATCTCTCTGTCTGAATTCATTATCTCAAGATCACTCTGTGTTGAGTCAGAGGAATAGTTGATCTTTGCGGGTTGAACAGGTCGTGTTTGGCGATGGTGAATGGAGGTTTTATTGAAATCTGGGCGTTCGATATCATTTGTCGGTTTAAGATGCTGACGGGGTGAGTAGATGTCAGCGGAGGTGTTTAGGGAGAAAGACGGCGATGCAAGAACCGACTGCATTATTTAGCCCTGAACGTAGGAAAAAATTTAACCAACTGTTCAGACCAGATTGGAGGATGATGGTTTCATCTGCTTATTGTAAATGTTTTGGTAGTTTCTCCTTTATTCTTGAGTGGTTAGCCATTTATACAGAGGTAATCCATTTCCGGTCTTATCGACTTTTTCTCTCAGTCGAACGAGTGATGATTGTGAAGAACCCCTAGAGACAAAAGGGATTGCAGGGCGTATAATCCTCAGAATTTTGTCTGGCGCATACTGATCGATCACTCCTATGTATAAATTGACACGAAGTGCCCTGTTTTGCCTCTCTGCTGAAACTGCTCATGATTTCGCCATGGAAATGATCAGCGCAGGGGAACGCCTTGGCCTGACCCGGCTGATTTCGCCGATGGTTCCATCAAAGCCCAGGGAAGTAATGGGTTTGACCTTTGATAATCCGGTTGGGTTGGCTGCAGGGCTTGATAAGAATGGAGAGTGTATTGATGGCCTGGGCAGTCTGGGGTTTGGCTTTCTTGAGCTGGGAACCGTGACACCGGTTGGGCAGCCAGGAAACCCAAAGCCAAGAATGTTCCGTATCCCCGAGAGGGAAGCATTGATCAACCGGATGGGGTTTAATAATCTGGGGGTAGATCAGCTCGTCGCGAATGTTCAAAAAAGCCGATACAAAGGCATTATCGGTATTAACATTGGTAAGAACCTGACCACGGCTGTTGAAGATGCCAATAGCGACTATCTGACCTGTCTGCGTAAAGTCTATCCTCACGCCGGTTATGTGGCCGTTAACCTGTCTTCTCCAAATACACCGGGGTTAAGAAAGCTCCAGTACGGTGATGCTCTGAAAAGCCTGCTTTCAGCGCTGAAGGAAGAGCAGTCATTACTGGCTAAAGAGCATGGTCGCCAGGTGCCTCTGGCAATCAAAATTGCCCCGGATATGACCGATGAGGAAATTGCAGCGGTTGCTGCCGAGCTGGTGTCCTACGAACTGGATGGTGTTATTGCTACCAATACGACACTGGATCGGGATAAGGTCAGTGGGTTTGCGACAGCCGAGGAAGCGGGAGGTCTGAGTGGGGCTCCTTTGAGTGATAAGTCTACGGAAGTGATTCGACTGCTGGCTGGAGAGCTCTCTGGTAAACTGCCGATTATTGGTGTCGGTGGTATTATGGATGCACAGACGGCAGCGGATAAAATCAAGGCAGGAGCCAGCCTGGTACAGATATACTCTGGCTTTATATACAAGGGGCCGGAGTTGATTCGTGAGGCGGCTGAAGCCGTATATTCTGTCGAATCGTAAAAGAAGCTGTATTTTAGAGAGTCAGATGATTTCTGAAAGCCCCGGAAGGGGCTTTTTGTCAGCGCAATCAGAGCAGGTCGGCTGAATAGGTGTGAGAGAAGTTATACATTCGGTGTAACCCCGAAATTCCCGTCATTCCTTCCCAGTTATCAACTCGACCTTCTCGCCAGCCACTTAACCACGACTGGCGCAAATCTGGCTCCTGATGGGGGCAGATGTCCTTGGAGCGGCCAGACAGGCCTACTTGGTATCCTTTATTAAAGGCTCTATCTGATTTATCCCTTTTGTGTCTTTTCAACATGGTAACTGCCTCTTGCTGATTTGGTTATTGACGGCCTCCCTGGCGCCTCAGGCTTTCTTTCAGAATTACCACACAGCTGACTTCACCCAGTGGTGGGGGTAACTAGTCACTGGTGCTAACTGTCCCCCAAAAAACGGTGTGGGTAAAGAGCCAACTGAAGAAAGTATTCACCCAAGGAAAGTCAATGTTCTAAGTTTTATCCAAATCTGACGCTTTTGTTGAGAAAACATTGAGAATTTTTAGTTAATAAAAGCTGTTGTTTAGCTTTTTCAGGAATATGACGTTATGAGTACAACGATGCTGACTCTGTTTGCCAGTTGTCCCAAGGGAGTGGAATCCCTGCTGGCAGAAGAGCTGAAGGAACTGGGAGCCAGTGAAGTGGCGGAGACCGTTGCCGGAGTCAGCTTTGCCGGTAACCTTGAGCTGGCATACAAAGCTTGCCTGTGGTCTCGTCTGGCCAGCCGGATTCTGCTGCGCATAGGCGAAGTGGACTCTTCCGATAAGCATGCTCTGTATCGCGGTGTTCAGTCTTTTGACTGGGATGAACATCTGGACCAGGGCTCCAGCTTTCGGGTCGATTTTAACGGTTCTACGCCAGATATCACCCACACCCGTTTTGGCTCACAGTTTGTGAAAGATGCGATTGTTGATCAGCTGCGAGATCGTCATGGTTGGCGACCATCCGTTGATAACGCTAAACCGGACCTGAGAATTAATGTGCATGCCAGAGGTGATAATACCTTTGTGGCCATTGACCTGTCAGGCCAGAGTCTGCATGAGCGCGGCTATCGCCTGGAAGCCGGTGAAGCCCCCCTGAAAGAAAACCTGGCTGCAGCGATTTTGTATCGGGCTGGCTGGCCTGAACTGGCGAAACAGGGCAGTACACTGCTGGACCCGATGTGTGGTTCAGGAACCTTTCTGATTGAAGGCGCCATGATGGCCGCTGACATCGCTCCGGGGTTGCTGAGAGCACGCTTTGGCTTTGATAAGTGGATGGGGCATATTCCCAAAATATGGCTGGCTGTCCTTGAAGACGCGCGTGAACGTCGCATGGCTGGCCTAGCTGGGGTTAACACGACTATCGTCGGTTATGAGGGGCTGCCAAAAATTGTCGGCAGAGCAAGGGCCAATATCCAGCGTGCCGGGTTGGGTAAACTGATTACTGTCAAGCAACAGGAGCTGGCCAGTCTGAAGGTTGATCCGGAAATTCAGTCTGGTCTTGTGATCGCGAACCCACCTTATGGTGAACGCATGGGGGATGAAGCGAGCCTCGTTTATCTCTACAAACATCTTGGCGAAAAAATCAAACAGCAGGCGCCGGGCTGGCAGGCGGCCATCTTTACCTCGTCACAGGCGCTGGTCAGAAGTCTGGGGATGGGCCCGAAGAAGAGCTATACCCTGTTCAATGGCGCACTCTCCTGTAAGTTGTATCTTTATGATGTTCGTGAGCGTCAGGTTGACCAGCCAGCTTCTCAGCAGACCCGTCAGGACAGTGTTGTTAATACCTTCAAGGCCAGTACAGCTGGTGGTGAAATGTTTGCCAACCGCTTGAGGAAAAACCTGAAGCAGTTGGGTAAGTGGGCGAGAAAAGAGAATATTGACTGCTATCGTCTTTATGATGCCGACATGCCGGAATATGTCGTTGCTGTTGATCTCTACAGGGACTGGGTTCATGTGCAGGAATACGCAGCACCAAAAAGTATTGATGAGACGAAAGCCCACCAACGGCTGCTGGAAGCGCTGGAAGTGATTCCTGGTGTATTGGGTATTCCGGAAAACCATGTGGTCTTCAAGCGTCGTGAGCGACAGTCAGGAAAGCGGCAGTACGAAAAACTTGAGCAGTCAGGTGACATGCTTGAGGTGAAAGAAGGAGAGTGTCGTTTACTGGTGAACTTGAAGGACTATCTGGATACCGGACTGTTTCTGGATCATCGGAAAATGCGTCTGCGCATTGCCAGAGAAGCAGCTGGTAAGGATTTCCTGAACCTGTTCTGCTATACCGGAACGGCAACCGTTCATGCCGCGGTGGGTGGTGCGGCCAGTACTACCAGTGTCGATCTTTCGAATACGTATCTTGGCTGGGCGAGGAAAAATCTGGCGCTGAATGGCCTGGTGGATCGCAAACATCGGCTGGAACAGGCAGACTGCCTGCAGTGGCTGAAGCAGGATACACGGAACTATGACCTGATCTTTATGGATCCCCCCACCTTCTCAAACTCCAAGCGGATGCGGGGTGTATTTGATGTGCAGGAAGCGCATGTTGAGTTGATCGAGCGGGCAATGGCCAGGCTGAAACCGGGTGGGGTACTCTACTTCTCCAACAACTTTCGACGCTTCCAGCTTGCAAAAGAACTGGAGCAGAAGTTCAGTGTTGAGGAGATTACTGCTTCGACCATTGATCGTGACTTTCAGCGTAGACCGGGTATTCATCGTTGCTGGTGTATCCGGCGCTGAGCATCAGGATGGTGTCAACAGGGCCTGATCATTTAATTCAGTAATATTTATAGTCCATATTAGTCTTTGTGGTTATAAGTACTCAATCTTATAGTGCGTCCTATTCAGTTATGGATTGATGGGGAAAATAATGAATCTGGAGATGATGAATCAGGAGCTGTCGACACTGAGTCCGCAGGCTATTATCCAGTGGGCAGTCCAGCGTTCTGGAAAACCTGTGCTGACAACGAACTTCGGGCCCCATGAAGCGGCCATTATCCATATGGCCACTCAGGTCAAGCCCGATATTCCAGTGGTCTGGATTGACTCGGGCTATGGTACTGAAGCGACTTACCGTTTTGCTGGCCAGCTGATTCAGCGTTTGAATCTCAATATTCAGGTCTTTCATCCGGAATACAGTCGTGGTTTTCGTGATGCGATTGATGGTGGTGTACCGGAGGTTGATACTCCGGAGCATGATGAGTTTACCCGTCAGGTAAAACTGGAGCCTTTTGCCCGTGCCATGAAAGCATCAGCACCAGATTACTGGTTGACCGCCATCCGTAAGGATCAGACAGAATTCCGGCAGAACCTTGAAGTGGTCAGTCTTACAAAAGATGGCTATTACCGGGTGGCACCGTTTCTTAACTGGACAGAGCTCGATGTTGAGGAGTACCTGGTCACCCACGACTTGCCGATTGAAGAAGATTACTACGACCCGACGAAAGTTTACGGACATCGTGAGTGTGGGCTGCACACGTCGGTAGCGGGCTAACGCTTTCTGGTAACAGGTGGTTCATCAGGTGCAGGCCCTGGTGAATCATTGGTAATATTCTGAGCGGGCAGGTTTAAAGTGTCTCTGCCTGGTGCTCCTGGGGTTCTTGAAGCGCTTCAGGACGTGGAGCCTGCGGAATACTGTTGTGGTTTGCTATAACAAACCTGGCTGGTTGCATTGGGCCTGTGAACTGCATGGGTAGTGGGTGCATGAATTGCACGTGTTGTAACGGTTGCATGAACTGCACTGGATGCATGAATGGCCTGAGCTGTATTGGGTGTATAGGGTGAGGGAATTTTACAGGTTGCATCGCCACACTGTTTGTCAGTTCTGCAAAGGCTGGATCACCGAAGGGGATAGTCTGTAACGCAGAAGCCAGAAGCTGCCTGTCTACTGGACTCATTTTAGGATAATTCACTTCCATGCTGCCCATGACATAAAGCCTCAGTGCGGCTTTCAGACGGGCAGCTCCTGTAGTATTGATCATTACACTGGTTAAATCCTGAATCATGTCCCCAAGCGATCTGCATCGTAGTGGACCATAGACGGTATTAAGGGTAACCGTTGATGCATAGGCAGGGCTGTTATTGCTATAAATGTCTGAAATGATATCAACCTGAGCATAGATCCCGTCATGCGCATTGGAATCTTTTCTCCTGAGAATTACACGGTTTTGCTGGCAGTCCGCGCCAGAGAAATGTCCATGTTCGGGCGGTGACATTTCAATATGGGCTGCTGCTAATTCTGAATCACTCCCTATCAGATCCTCTCTTGATTCAAACAGTGAGCAAATCTGATTTTCCAGTACATCTCTGGAAGCCCCTGAAAGAAGTATTAAGTCCACATCACGGGGAGCCACGCAGCGTTTAAGAAGATGCCAGTTAGTGTTGCCAGGTGTTGGCCAGCCTCGGTGTTCAAGATGTTGGAGTTCTGACTCATTCCAGAGGCTGAACAGATGGCTATAGAAAGCCGTCTCTCCTCTGCAGACAACTGGCCACTCATGTTGCGCTAGACTTTGAATCAATACCCGGTGAAATGGATCAGAAACTGCTTTTACTTGATCTTCCGCCTCAAGTACCTCGATTAAAGCACGGTGTTCCTGGTTAAGCAGGCTGTTTAGCTGCTCATGGTTAACTTCTATGGGCGCTGTTGAAGGTGATTCAGGCCGGTCATCCTCTGTTTGTGATTTGGGTTTCTGGTTTTCTACCTCTTTAAATGAGGGGTGGGCGCTCTGACTCAGCAGTAAATCACTGTTTGCTTCATTCAGGTTCAAAGGACTGGTTGCCAACGGCTCAATCAAATCAGGTAACGTTTCACTCAACGGGAGAAGCTGCTTCGAGGGCTCTTGTGGTGCAGCTCCTGCTGACACTGGTTTAGACTGGGGGCTGATCTGCACTTTACTCTTCGGCCTGGTTTTTTTTCTGTTTGCTGCTTGAAGGGAAGGCCATTCCTCATCACTTGGTTCATACCCACTGGTTGTTTCATCAGGTCTCGATGGGTTGGAAGCGGTTGTTACAGGGCTGGCCGCTTTTAATGCCTCGACCACATCGGGTAACGCTTTATTCCGCTGGATTTCTGTCTGTTTATGCTCCTTAGGTGGGGAGGGGGCTGATGAAGTTGGTTGTGACTGGCTTACCTGTGATTTTTCTGGACTGCATGTCTTTTTGTATGCAGCTGCAGGGGTAGGCCAT
This sequence comes from Endozoicomonas atrinae, assembly GCF_001647025.1. Taxonomy (GTDB): domain Bacteria; phylum Pseudomonadota; class Gammaproteobacteria; order Pseudomonadales; family Endozoicomonadaceae; genus Endozoicomonas; species Endozoicomonas atrinae. The sequence goes on along the minus strand of NZ_LUKQ02000095.1, from coordinate 8,450 downwards.
TCTTCTTCATTCAGCCCACTGGTAGATGAGGTTGCGCAGACGTATGAAGGTAAACCAGAGGTTGGCACTGAAGGAGTTATGGGGATGGGAGGGGTAAAAACAGGTGCACGATCATCATAATCTGTATGGTTTTTATGATCGATAGAGTAATGTCTGGCTGGTGGTTGCCTGGGTATCTCGAAGCTATTGTTTTCTACTCGCCCTTTTGGTTTAAGATGGGGGTTGTGCCCCTCATATCTGAACTGTCGAGCACTATTGGGGTGATAAGGTGTACGACGGCCACGCCCGGGAGCATCAAGCTCATTACATGATATTCCGGGTTTCATTCCTGGTGGGCGAAGCGATGTATGTTCTGATGCATTGTTGGTGGGGTCGTACTTCTTGTCCTGTGTCGCAAATGAACGAACTCCCTGCTCATAACCATGGTATGCACCGCGTTTCTGTGCGTTGTGGTAAGTTCTGGATCGCATTTCTGTTGGATGAAACGGCCTGTTTGGCATTCTGTTTCTGGGGAAGTGATTCGGCCCCCGTGGTCTGAATGACTGACTTCCCTGGCCAGCAAAGCGGTACGCACCACGTCTCTGCCCTGACATTGAGCAATGTTCTACGGGTTCTGGTGAGCCTGGTTTCATGGTGGCACTTTGCAGAGAAGGGAAGATCTTTTCTTGTGGTTGGTTTATTTCTTTTGAATTTGCTGTCGGTGTCACTTCATCTACCGGGCCGACAGTTAAGGGTGTCACTGCCGGTGTTGTTTGAATAGCTGGTGGTTCTTCTGTCAAACTTTGATTGCTGGTGATGGTAAACTGACTTTCGGTCGTTTCGTCTTGCTGTGTAGAAGGGATGTCATCAAGTGCATCAGCATAATCAGAATCATTATCGCTTTCAGAGTCATCCAGTCCCATAACGGCTGCATTACCGGAATCCCCGGGTTCAACTAATTTCTGTACAGTTCTTTGATATACGGGTGCATTGCCGTGGTGCTGCGAGTCCCTCACGTTATGGTTAATCCCTTCGTTAACGTCAGTAAGACGAACTTCTCGCGGGGGCTGACCAAACAGGAGCGTCCCCAGCCTGTCTGCCATAGGCCTCGGTAAAATCGTCTCCAACACGAATGCAATGTATCTGCTGATCACACCTGGCTCCTGCTCAAGAATCGTCTGATGGTGGTGATCTCGGAGAAGGTCTCGTCAAGGGAGGTGGAAAGGCTTGCCCCTACTGCAGAGCCAGCTCAAAGCTCACACCAGGCTTTTGAGTGTAGACCAGCAGGCCGTGTCTAGAGTGTCAGTATTTATTCATCTCCATCGGGGTCTATCGTTCTTCGGTTAACTGGTTTTCATGCTGATCGCAGAGGCATAACTGTTCGCTGGTCGGCTAAGTGCTGTATATGAAGTGCTGAAAATAAAGGAGTTATGAAGACCGTCGTGGCTTAGGAGGCTGACCGAGAATAGCGCCCGTAGCGAGGATGACAGAGAGTTGAGGATAAAAAATTCCGTTTTGTGAGGTGAATAGTGGTTCTATTTGCCGAATAAAACGGGATTTTTAGACCAACTCACTGCCACCGCAGTAGGGCAGTCTATTCTCGGTCAGCCTCCTAGTATATCGTCTGTTGCTTACCTGATTGATTAGTATGTAACCACTGACTTTTATCTGATTAGAATATACCCTGCCGTTGGCGCAATCATTGTGAGTGAAGAGATATCACAAAAATACGGCACTGACTCAGCCAGACCCTGTTTATGCAGAGTGAATGCCTATAGTGAGCCAGTGGTGATCGTCAACTGCTTATTATCCAGCTTATTTACTTTTTACTGCCGCCACGGCAATCGGGTGTTGCCGGGGCAGTCTGGTTTCTTGCCTGCCACTCGGTTGGTGTGTATGTGTGAAGCGCCAGCGCATGAATCTGCTCTCGCAGTTCGTCAGCCAATAGTCCGTATATGATCTGGTGCCGTTTGACCGGCATTTTTCCCTGAAAAGCTTCACTGACAATCACAACTTTAAAGTGTGACTCTGATCCTGGTGGCGTGTTGTGCAGATGGCTCTCATTGGTAACATCGATAAAGTCATTCTGTAAGGACTCATTCAGCTTATTGATGATATTTTCTTTCATTCCCATACATCACCTCTTCAGTCCCGGCCGAACGACAAGGAGTTTGTCTTATCAATTTCTGGAAAACATTATATAACGGCCTTTCCCAAGGCTGTAGACCATTCGCACTCTCCGCGCTTATGGATGATTTTTTCCCATGGTCTATGCTCATACCACCTTATTGCAGATGCCCTCTGCTCAGGTGCTCTCAGGCTATACGGTGAAGTCCTCCTTTTGCATGATATAAGGGTGCAGGTCTCATGGGAAATCCGGATAAAGGTTTGGCTGGCAGGACAGTGAAGTCAGCCATGACCATTCTGTCTGCCGCAGTAATTATCGCGGCCTCTTCAACCATCGCCTATGCGAAAAAAACAGAAGCCCCCGACAAGGAGAACGACAATATAGTGCCTCCCTATGCGGTTCTGGGGGAGGGGGAGCTCAAGGGAAAGTACAAACATAAAAACAGAAGAGTGAATCGAAATCCTCAGAATCTCAGTGTGTCCAAGGATTTTAAATTCTACAAACAGGTTGCATCGCTGGACCTCACTGATCCGGTGCAGGCAGAAACCTTTCTGCAGTTCATGGATATCCGGCTGGCAGAGAAAGAACTGAATGAAGAAGTGGTACTGGTCAGTGAACATGAACAGGAAACGAAAGCGCCGACAGTGATGACTCCGGAGCCTCCGGATGAACAGGCAGAGCAACAGAGAGCTTTAAAACCGGAGGTAGAAAGTGAGACCGTTGTTATTCATCAAGTACCTGCCAGTACAAAAACCTCAGACTCTCAGGAGTCGCCAAAAATAACCAAACCCAGAAAGCTTGAACAGAGACGAGGGCAGCAGGAGCCTCGTTCCCGGAGTTTGCAGGGGGAAAGTGGAAAGGCCGGTGAAGAAAAGTCAGTAGCGGATAAAGAAAAGGAGCAGGCAAGAACAGCCCGGGCCCGAGAGGCTCGCCTGGCAAGGGAACAGGCTAAACAGAAAGCTGAAGAGCAGAGACTGGCAGAAGAGCGGCGTGAAGCAGAAGAGAAAGTCAGGGCAGAAGAGAAAGCCAGAGCAGAGGAACTCAGGTTAGCTGAGGAGAAGCGGAGGGCAAAGAGAAAAGCCAAAGCTGAGGCTCGTAGGCAGGCTGAAGAAAAACGCAAAGCAGAGGAAAAAGCCAAAGCCGAAGAATTGAGACTGGCCGAAGAAAAGCGCAAAGCAGAGGAAGCAGCCAAAGCAGAAACATTGAGATTGGCTGAAGAAAAGCGTAAGGCAGAGGAAAAGGCCAGGGAAGAAAAAGCAAAAGCAGAAATAGCACAGACTGAAAAGGAAGAAAGAGATAAGGCCGAAGCGTTAGCTCAACAGAAAATGCGTAAGGAAGAAGAGCGGGAACGCATCCGTCAGGAGAGAGAGAAAGAACGTCTGGTGGCCCAAAAGAAAAAGGAAGAAGCCGCTCGGTTAGCGAAACAGGAAGCGGAAAAAGCAGAGCAGATCAAACGGGCGGCCATCAATATTCTGCCCAGTCGACCCGTTGCCTATCAGATTGCCTCAGAACAGGATCCGAAAATCATTAACTTTGATCAGGCCATCACCCGCCGCTTCAAGGTAGCAGGCTCCTATCTGGATAAGGGTGAACACGGCAATAATATTGTCAAGGATCACCGTGGGCGGGATTTCATGAATGTCATGGCCTTCTGGGATGTGTTGGTGGAACCCCAGAGCAACGGTGAGAATTACTACTATGGCAGTATTCAGTTCCCCCTGGGCAGTCGCCATCCAGCCATCATTAAAAGTACGGTGCCAGGAGATGAAATCACGTTGGGATGTAAGGCAGGAGAAGTGCTGGTGTTGAAGGGCTTTGAAACAGAAGGTATTGATTATACCCATGGGCTGGTGGATGCCTATCTTGCCCATTCGGTTGTTATGCCTGATGGAACGATAGCCTTTCAGGAGGTGGTGCGTCAGCCTTCTTTCAGCCTGATCAATGTCGAAACCGGTTGTATGCCCAGCGATATGTTCTCAAGGAGTCATGTGGACCCGGAAAGAATGGGGCATGACAAAACTCTGCATGCGTTACCGGTCAGAGAGTAGGGTGTCAGCAGTAGCAGTTCTCGGACTTTCCTTAATGCTTTTGGATAGTGGCTGTGCTGCGAAGAGATTTTTTTTAAAACCACAGAGATTACAAAGGAAAAAAGCATTTCTTTGTGTCCTTTGTGGTTCAGTCTTTTCCCTGTGAAAATAGGGGGTAAATTCTAGCCATTCTTGATCACCATCAGACGGTCGCCGGTTCTTGCTTCGGAATGAATCCAAGCACTGAACGGGCTGCCGCCTGCGGAACGAACAATAGTGCACTCCAGCGTCTGTGAATCGCTGCTGAAGCCGGTAACCGGATAAGTGGCTTTAAACCCTTCGTAGGATACCAGGGTAATATGCTCACCAATAGAAACTTCGAAAGGCAGCCGGGTAGATACCTTGATGATGATTTCCGTTGAGTTGAGGGATTCAAGCTCGGTAAGAATGCCGGGCACTTCATCCCGGGTAGGCAGTGTCAGGCTTAAATCGCCAGTCACCCTGGTCTGACAGGCGAGAATATACCCTTTTTTGATTTGCTCTGCGGTCAGTAACGACTTGACTTCTGCCGGTGAGCACCCTGCTGTCACGCGCAGCATGCAGGAGTGACAGACTCCGGCCCGACAGGAGTATGGTGCTCTGGCATTCTGGCGCAGTAATCCATCCAGAAGGTTCTCGTTCTCATCAAGCGGGTAACGGTTGCCCTGAAACTGAATCTCCGGCACGGAAAAGCCCCTGACAGTTATTATTATTCATCATGATCGTGGTGTGCAAGTTTACAACCTGCAATGGGTATCTACCAAAATAGAGTTCTGTTCTTTTTAAGAAAACTTTACCTCTGATGCGGTTAATCAATGTTATTAGCTTTTGGCATTGGTATAATCTATGCCCAATAATAAGAACCCGATGGGGTTTGCCTGCTGTACTGGTCAGGTCAGGCTGCGAAATAAATTTGCGAATTAAAATCGTAGGACAAGGGGTGAAAAACCAATGAGTGTTGTTATTCGGGAAGATGATTTAATTCTGAGTGTTGCGGACGCACTGCAGTTTATTTCCTACTATCATCCCATTGATTTTATTGATGCGGTTTATGAAGCCTACCAGAAAGAAGAGTCCAAGGCGGCGAAAGATGCCATGGCCCAGATTCTGGTGAACTCAAGAATGTGCGCCATGGGCAAGCGTCCTATCTGCCAAGATACCGGTATTGTGACCGTCTTTGTCCGCGTGGGCATGAACGTTCGCTTTGATACCGACCGCTCCGTTGAAGACCTGATCAACGAAGGTGTTCGCCGGGCCTATACCCATCCGGACAACGTACTTCGCGCTTCTGTACTGGCCGATCCGGCCGGTGCCCGCAAAAACACCAAAGACAACACGCCGGCCGTTATCCATATGTCCCTGGTACCGGGCGACACCGTTGAAGTGGAACTGGCCGCCAAAGGCGGTGGCTCTGAAAACAAATCCAAAATGGTCATGCTCAACCCGTCTGACAGCATTGTTGAATGGGTGAAGAAGACCGTACCAACCATGGGCGCTGGCTGGTGTCCTCCCGGTATGCTGGGTATTGGTATTGGCGGTACTGCGGAAAAAGCCATGCTGATGGCCAAAGAAGCTCTGATGGAACCCATCGACATTCATGAACTGCGTGAGCGCGGCCCACAGAACCGTGTGGAAGAGCTGCGCCTGGAAATCATGGATGAAGTCAACAAGCTTGGTATTGGTGCCCAGGGTCTGGGTGGTCTGACCACCGTGCTGGATATCAAAATCAAGGACTACCCAACCCACGCCGCTTCGCTGCCGGTGGCCATGATTCCCAACTGTGCGGCTACCCGTCATGCCCACTTTACGCTGAACGGCAATGGTCCGGTATATCAGAAAGCACCGAATATTGATGACTACCCGGAAGTCAGCCTGGATATGGGCGAAGGGGTGCGCAAGGTTAATGTAGATAACCTGACCCATGACGACATCAAGAGCTGGCAGCCCGGCGATACCGTGTTGCTCTCCGGCAAGATTCTGACTGGCCGTGATGCTGCCCATAAGCGCATGGTGGATATGATCAACAACGGTGAAGAGCTGCCGGTTGATCTGAAAGGACGCTTTATCTACTACGTTGGCCCGGTTGACCCGGTGCGTGATGAAGCCGTAGGCCCGGCTGGCCCAACCACCTCAACCCGGATGGACAAGTTTACCCGCACCATGCTGGAAACCACCGGTCTTGCCGGTATGATCGGTAAGGCAGAACGTGGCCCGGCAGCTATTGAAGCCATTAAGGACAATGAGTCCGTCTATCTGATTGCTGTGGGTGGTGCTGCTTACCTGGTCTCCCAGGCGGTGAAAAAGGCGGAAGTACTGGCCTTCCCGGAACTAGGAATGGAAGCGATCTACGAGTTTGAAGTGGAAGATATGCCGGTAACCGTCGCCGTAGACAGTCGTGGTGAGTCGGTACACCAGACTGGTCCACAGATCTGGAAAAAGAAGATCGAAGAGCAGGTGTTGGAGATCAAGTAAGCCACAAGATTAGCCCTGCGGTAAGAAACAGCAGGGCGCAAAGCATCCTTAAGACAATGGCAGCTTATTCGTAAGCTGCCATTTTTTTTGGTGTGTAGAAACTAGGTAAAAACACCTATAAATTTTAATGGTTCTATAGTACTATTTCTCGCGATGAAAATAGACATAAATAGTCGTTCAATTGTCAATCCTCCTGAGTACTTCTGAAACTGGCTGAAGGGGCGGTAGCGTTGTTTTCTTAAGTATTGAATATCAGTAGCTTCTTTGCCTTGTAAACAGTCTGTCGTTTCCCAATGATTTGCCCAACACTCTGGTGAACAGAAAATTGAGCGCATTTAATGCCTAATGCTGTGTTGATGCCGCAACACATTTGCGTACTGCAAGATAGGGCAAAACCCGGAAGCCGCTATTCCTTTACTCTAAGCAGTTACATTGAGTTGGTGGACTGGATAGGGCGTATAGTTCGGCAGGACAAGAGAGGTTCTATTCCGGAGAATCTCCCACCCATTCTCGACAGATTGAAAATCGATCCGGATGAATGGTTGAAAACCATAAGTTGGAATAACCGTTTTCGTCGGGCAGTAGGCAGGCTGGGGGCTTTGAAAGCCTACGCAAAACAGACAGGCAAACAGTGGCTTCATGGCATGCGCTGTAGTCAGTCTATGTATCTTCAATAGTAGTAGGTTGGAGTGCCTTCCAACTCTTTCTGTTTCTGTAGGCCTTGACTTGAAACGTTTGGCAGGGTCTGTCGTCTACCTTTTCTCACAGAAGATCATCCTTTGACAAGATAATATTCGAGCCTAGCTGTATGAGGCTATGTTTCGTCATGTGTTGAGCATCTGAGAATAAACCGGATTTTTTCGTATTTGCTCTCTGTATTTAATGCGCGCCCTTTTTCTTAAGTCATTGTGACTCTGGTTTAGTTTATGATTTCCGGAAGAAAGGGAAATTAATGCAGAGTTGGCCTAATAATTTACGTTGAAGAAGCCAGATCTGTAATCTTTGAATACATCGAGATACTTTATAACTGGGTTAGATGCCACTCATCACTGGGGTACTAAAGCTCTGTTGAGTTTGAGCGAAGAGACAAAAATAGGTGTCTAATTTATATGGATAACTGCTGCTAACATAAAGATCTTAACTCTCTCATTAACTAAAACAACAAATAAAAAAGGAGTCAAAGTGGAAGTTGAGCCTGGAAAAGAAGTTCTTGAGTCTAAAGTAAGTTTTAAGTGGAAAAAAGCTTTTTTCTATTTGTTTTTTTTGATACTTGGGGTCCTATTATTGATTCAACGAGGTACTAGTTTCTGGATTTCAAAAGAAATTGAACGCAGCTTAAGTAATGACTATTCTGGCTATCAAATAAACCTCAAAGGAGTAGATTCGAGTCTGTTTAGTGCTAGAGTAGAGCTTATGGTAAAACCTACTTTATCATTTAGAGATGTAACATTAGAAGAGTTTGAAACTACTGCTTTCGTTGAATTTAAGACTTACAGGTTTTTATACGACTTGTATCAGAATAAAAGGGTAGGCGGGAAGAAGGTTATTTTGTTAGGAAGTGGCTACCTTAGGACTAGAAGTGATGGTCTTGGAAATATTGGAATTGAAGTGTTTGGTAGAGGCAGAGCTAAAGTCGATATAAATTGGGGCAGGCAAGTTAACTTTGATTCCGGATCAAATCTAACCAAAGTTATTGGTCCTTCAAAATTGAATCTAGAGGTCTCGGATCAGTACGTAGATTCAAGCTATTTTGCAGAATATTTTTCCGTTTATTATCCAGGCGGTATTATAAAAGCTAATAATGT
>NZ_LUKQ02000932.1 GCF_001647025.1 Endozoicomonas atrinae | reverse complement strand
TCAACATCATTAAAACCTTCGGGTAGCTGTGGTCGACGAGACATCTGTTCTAGATAATGCATGGTAATGATGCCTAAGCATAGTTGGCGGCAGCTTAAGGATTTAGAAAATGCGATTGGTATTAATCGCTTCCGGGAATCCGGTAAGCCCATCAACACAGGCAACGAAGACATCTTCAACTCCACGGTTCTTAAGCTCTGTCAGCACAGAAAGCCAGAATTTGGCACCTTCTGTTTCGGCAAGCCAAA
>NZ_LUKQ02000931.1 GCF_001647025.1 Endozoicomonas atrinae | reverse complement strand
GAAAATATTGTAGATTGTTGCTGTGAAGCTTGGAATAACCTTTGCAGCGAAGCTGGTCGACTGTTCAGTCTGTGCTCCCGTGATTGGGCAGTTATACAGTAGTTAGAAAATTCAATTGGTATAAATCACCGGTACTTCGGTTTCGCCTTCCCGCATGGAAAGCTCCACCCTGAGGTGGCCATCCACCAGGTGGCCGGTTCTCTGGTTCACAATGACCTGTTGAATCCAGCCTATTTCGTCGAGGGCGC
>NZ_LUKQ02000930.1 GCF_001647025.1 Endozoicomonas atrinae | reverse complement strand
TCAACATCATTAAAACCTTCGGGTAGCTGTGGTCGACGAGACATCTGTTCTAGATAATGCATGGTAATGATGCCTAAGCATAGTTGGCGGCAGCTTAAGGATTTAGAAAATGCGATTGGTATAACCATCTTCCAGAACAACAACACCTTCATGCACTTGCTAAGAAGCTTCAAATAAAATTGAACAACCATGATCACCGTGATGGTTTTGTACAAAGCGTTAACCACTGGCTATCAACAGCACCGTGC
>NZ_LUKQ02000929.1 GCF_001647025.1 Endozoicomonas atrinae | reverse complement strand
GTGTTGTTGGAGACTATACCGATACCACCACCAATGGTGGCACTACAGCATTCAGCACAGAAATTGCACCTGTCGGTATTCTGGTGAATGCCGTCAACGACGCACCCATTGTTGATACCAATGCCAGCCTGAACCTGACGGCAATCAACGAAGACGATACCAACAGCGATGGCAGCTATGTCTACCAAGTCGCTCAGGGCAGTATCACTGACCCGGATGGCTATTTTGGTGATGATTCCATCGAAGCC
>NZ_LUKQ02000928.1 GCF_001647025.1 Endozoicomonas atrinae | reverse complement strand
AGTGTGGACGCCGAGAGGCCAGCGCCCCCGTGATAGTCCATTTCCGGCAGATTGTCATAGATACCTGGCTTCATTTCGACCTCCTTATCGGCAGAAACCCGTTCAGCGATGATATGTGTCAACCTTATACCAATCGCATTTTCTAAATCCTTAAGCTGCCGCCAACTATGCTTAGGCATCATTACCATGCATTATCTAGAACAGATGTCTCGTCGACCACAGCTACCCGAAGGTTTTAATGATGTTGA
>NZ_LUKQ02000927.1 GCF_001647025.1 Endozoicomonas atrinae | reverse complement strand
CCTGAGTTTTAATCTGACTGGCTATTTGATCTACCAGTTTTTCGTTGATTTCAACGCTCATTGTTATTCTCCATTTTGGAGTATTAACGACAAGCGTTTACACAATTTAAATTACATTCCCTTTTCATGAGTTACTCTGGCCTCAATACTGAGCTGAAGACCCATTGATTTCGTACCCAAATCACCCTCTTTCAAATGAATATTGAAGGCTGTTGGTAGTTTGATCTCAGGACATCCGGGAATTGGCC
>NZ_LUKQ02000926.1 GCF_001647025.1 Endozoicomonas atrinae | reverse complement strand
TCGGCGGTTCTTGGCATCCCACGTAAAGTAAGGAACACCGAGCTTGAATTTCTTGAGCTTTTCTTCCGCCGTGGCCTGCTTGAAGTAATCCTCATCAAAGCACTCCTTAATAGGCCAATGGCAGTAATACCAATTCCATTTTTAAATTATGAAATAACAGCCCATGAACGGGAGCATAGACTTTTCAATCGGCCAACTTCAGAAAGTAATTCATTCCATGCCTCACAGCATTTATTGATAATATCTTCA
>NZ_LUKQ02000925.1 GCF_001647025.1 Endozoicomonas atrinae | reverse complement strand
ATCAGCTGGGGTGATTTTACGTCCTCGTAATGGTTTTTGTTTCCAAAAGTCATCCTCTAAACGTCTGCCATCAACTTGGGTGCCTGTACTTCTATAGGATTGACAACTTGAGACGTATTTACTGTTATACCAATCGCATTTTCTAAATCCTTAAGCTGCCGCCAACTATGCTTAGGCATCATTACCATGCATTATCTAGAACAGATGTCTCGTCGACCACAGCTACCCGAAGGTTTTAATGATGTTGAT
>NZ_LUKQ02000924.1 GCF_001647025.1 Endozoicomonas atrinae | reverse complement strand
ATCAACATCATTAAAACCTTCGGGTAGCTGTGGTCGACGAGACATCTGTTCTAGATAATGCATGGTAATGATGCCTAAGCATAGTTGGCGGCAGCTTAAGGATTTAGAAAATGCGATTGGTATTAAACTGTTGGAGGAGGAGTTCCAAACTGAATGCGACCTACGGACAGTTTATAAGCTACTACATAGAGTAAAGTTGTCGTGGATTTCTGGCAGATCAAAACACCCAAATCAGGATCTTGAAGCGCA
>NZ_LUKQ02000923.1 GCF_001647025.1 Endozoicomonas atrinae | reverse complement strand
GTTCAGAAAGTACATGTAACAGTAAATACGTCTCAAGTTGTCAATCCTATAGAAGTACAGGCACCCAAGTTGATGGCAGACGTTTAGAGGATGACTTTTGGAAACAAAAACCATTACGAGGACGTAATACCAATTGAATTTTCTAACTACTGTATAACTGCCCAATCACGGGAGCACAGACTGAACAGTCGACCAGCTTCGCTGCAAAGGTTATTCCAAGCTTCACAGCAACAATCTACAATATTTTCA
>NZ_LUKQ02000094.1 GCF_001647025.1 Endozoicomonas atrinae | reverse complement strand
ACTATGAAGATATTATCAATAAATGCTGTGAGGCATGGAATGAATTACTTTCTGAAGTTGGCCGATTGAAAAGTCTATGCTCCCGTTCATGGGCTGTTATTTCATAATTTAAAAATGGAATTGGTATAAGACGGATGGCGACACTATCTACTATTTTGCAGGAGTGGATAAAGTGCGTTTTCGCACGCCGGTAGTCCCTGGTGATCAATTGATTCTCCGTTCAAAACTGTTGGCACTGAAACGGGATATCTGGAAATTTGCCTGTGAGGCAGTGGTTGATGGTAATATTGTCTGCTCTGCAGAAGTTACGTGTGCAAGAAAGGAAATAAAATCTTGAGCGACACACTCTCCGTTACTGATTCTGAAGCTGCTAAGGCTGTTAAAGCAGATATTCATCCAACCGCTAAGGTTCATCCCACGGCTATTGTCGAGCCGGGTGTCCGCATTGGAGAAGACGTTGAAGTTGGGCCATGGACTTATATTGGATCAGGTGTTGAAGTGGGTATGGGTACCCGTATCAACTCTCATGTGGTGATCAAGGGGCCAACGGTTATCGGGAAAAATAACCGAATTTTCCAGTTTTCCAGTGTTGGTGAGGAATGTCAGGATAAAAAATACGCTGGTGAACCAACTCGTCTGGTGATTGGTGATAACAATATTATCCGGGAAGGCTGCACGATCCATCGAGGCACGATCCAGGATCAATGGCTGACTTCCATTGGCAGTAACAATTTGCTGATGGCTTACGTTCATGTGGCTCATGACTGTGTGATAGGCGACAACTGTATTATTGCCAATAATGTGGCGCTAGCTGGCCATGTTATTGTTGGTGATAGCGTAATCCTTGGTGGTTACACAACCGTACATCAGTTCTGCAAAATTGGTTCCTTCAGTATGAGTGCTGCCCATACGGCCCTCTTTAAAGATGTGCCGGCATTTATTATGTCCAGTGGTAACCCAGCTGAAGCCCATGGTATGAATTTTGAAGGCATGCGTCGTCGGGGATACGCTCCAGAACTGATCAGCAAACTGAGACAGTGCTACAAGATCATTTATCGTCAGGGGTTGAGAACGGCTGAAGCGATTGACCGCCTGGAGAGTATGGAACCATTGCCAGAAATTCAGCTTCTGATTGACTCTCTGAAGTCATCAACTCGTGGTATTACCCGGTGATGCAATCGACTGACTCTTTCTCCGGGTTATCATTACGTGTTGCAGTGGTTGCAGGGGAAGCCTCAGGGGATATTCTTGGGGCTGGGCTGATCCGGGAAATTAAGCGACATTATCCAGATGCTTACTGTTATGGTATTGGCGGTCCTTTAATGCAGTCAGAGGGCTTTGACAGCTTATTCCCGATGGAGCGGCTGTCGGTGATGGGGCTGGTTGAGGTTCTGGGGCGTCTTCGTGAACTGCTTGGTATTCGAAAACAGTTACGAGAGCGGCTGATTGCTGATCAGCCCGATGTATTTATTGGTATTGATGCCCCTGATTTTAATCTGGCCCTTGAGCGCAAGCTGAAAGCTTCCGGTATTCCAACAGTACATTATGTCAGCCCTCAGGTATGGGCCTGGCGTGAAGGTCGTCTGAAGAAAATCCGGCACTCTGTCGATCATATGCTGGCACTGCTGCCGTTTGAAGTGGATTATTACAGGGATCACAATGTACCGGTGACGTTTGTTGGTCACCCTCTGGCTGACCAGATTTCGATGAACCCTGATCAAGACGCTGCCAGACAGACTCTGGGTGTCAGTAATGGTGGTGGACCGGTGATCGGGCTCCTGCCAGGAAGTCGTAAAACCGAGGTTTCTAAACTTGGTCAATTATTTCTTGAGACAGCTCGCCTGCTCAGGAAAGATTTTCCAGATGCCCGCTTTTTAATTCCCTGTGCCAATGAGCGACGAAAAAAGCAGCTCCTGCCTATTGTCAATGAGTTTCCGGATCTTGACGTAACGGTCTATGATGGTCAGGCGCAGTCGGTCATGGCCGCATCGGATGCGATTCTGATCGCCTCGGGGACTGCTGTTCTTGAAGCTGCACTGCATAAAAAGCCGCTGGTTGTCAGTTATAAAATGGCACCGCTGAGTTTTGCCATTATCAGCCGGATGGTTAAGGTCAAATATGTCTCTCTGCCAAACCTTCTGGCAGACAGAGAATTGGTACCTGAAGTGTTACAGGGCGATGCTACACCTGAGAACCTTCGAGTTGTTATGAAAAGGGCGATTGAAGATCAGGAGTACCGGGGGGCTTTGAAACAGTCTTTCATGGAAATTCACCATCAACTGAAGCAGGATGCCAGCAGGTTGGCTTTTGAAGCGGTTATGTCAGTCATTCAGCAGGCTAATGGGCTTAAGCGGGTAGATAGTCAATGATGCAAAATCAATTTGACTGGAGTGAAACCAGTGAGACAGGAATCATTATTGCCGGCGTTGATGAAGTTGGCAGAGGCCCATTGTGTGGGCCAGTGATTTCAGCTGCAGTAATCCTGGATCCTACTCGCCCAATTGAAGGTTTGAATGATTCTAAAAAACTGTCGGAAAAAAGGCGCGAGGAGCTATTTGACGTTATTTGTCAAGATGCCCTGGCCTGGTCTCTGGGCAGGGCAGATGTCGCAGAAATCGATGGTCTGAATATTCTCCATGCAACCATGCTTGCCATGCAGCGGGCTGTTGAGGGTTTATCGGTTAAACCAGAGCTGGCTTATATTGATGGTAACCGCTGCCCAAATCTTTCCTGTCGTGCTGAGGCTATTGTAAAAGGCGATAGTCGTGTTCCTGAGATTGCTGCGGCATCTATTATTGCCAAGGTGACCCGCGACCGGGAAATGGTGATTATGGATAGGGAGTGGCCGGGTTATGGAATCGCAGGGCATAAAGGTTATCCTACGAAGGTTCATATGGAGGCGTTAAGAAAGCTGGGTCCAGCACCCGTTCATCGTCGTTCCTTCAAGCCGGTTCGAGAACTCATATCTGATTTGGTCAGTTAAGGTTTAATCTAATATGTGGGTAGAGTTCAACAGGATTGCCATGATATCCGATTGTTTTTGATCTATCAGTCTGATGCTTCCAATACTTTTACCACTTCATATATTGCATAGTGCGGCAAAAATTTGGGAAATGCGCTGATAGCGCCTTCAACTCTTCCGATTTTTTCGTCATCATGAAGCCGCCACCCGGCTTCACCCTCTCGAATGGCTGCCACGTAATGCCCTCTGTTTGCCTTTCTGCCCCTGTGGAGACAGACAGCTTTGGGTCGCAGGGTTAGCTCATAAAGCTTGTCTAGCAAAAATTCAGAGCTTGCACCTCGATGTCTGAGTTTGATTTTTATATCTTGACCAAAATCGTTATGCATGGATTTTCCATATTTGACATCTTTTGATATGGTTTTACCAGTCCACTCGACTAGTTTGAAACAGACAGTTAATCTATTCAGTTCCTCCAGATTGGCATAATAGGTCTTACTAATTTCTCCATCATCTCCAGGATAGGTCGTATCTTTTAAGGCGAGAGAAACCCCTGTCTGGATAGTAAATGGTGTGCCACTCTTAACCTTCTCAACAAAGATATGGTTTTCAGCTGTAAACTGATTGTCTTCATGGCAATGGGCAGATTTTTTATTAACAGTACGACAGAATACATTAAATCTGTCCGGCTTGGCCTGAAATAGCAGTTCGCTTAATAAGAGGTAGAGCTGTTGAGAGTCTTGTTGTTTTATTCCCCGAGGATATCTTGAATCAAACAAGTCTCTGAATTGAGGCTCATATTTTCCATAAGCTATAGAGCGCCGGATAAAATTTAAGATGATCTCATCTATATTGTCAGAACTGTCGTGTTTTATTCTTTTTTGTAGCTCGATAAAGGCATACACCAGAGCCAGTTTATTGAGTGTTTTCTCTTTTTGTGCATAACTCCGCTCTGCTCCAGAGCTATATTCCTGTTGATGTAATCTCTGTAATTCAGATTCTAAAATTCTTCCTGCCTTTATAACATATTTGCTATCTATGGAAAGACAGGCCAGTTTGACTGCACTGTTAATAAAACACGTATTGTTAAAATTAGGCAGTCCTGTTCTACAGTAATTTGAACTGTATCTTTGGTCTATTTTTTTTACATCCTGTATCAGATTTTTTACTGATGCGTCCCTTGCAGAAACAGAACGCAGCGTTTTGAATATGGTTGATTTTTCCAGGTTTGGGTGATTAATCAATAAGTGCGCCATTGCTTCATGGGTTACCCTTCTCTTTTTGAAAAATGCCAAAAAGCCTCGTCTTATTCCTTGGGCTGTACTTTCTGCTGTCTGGTAGGCATATATACTGGCGTCTTTGCCAGTTAGCAGCAGTTGATTACTGTCCTGGCATTTTATTCCCATTTTATAGGCCTTTAAGGTAACTGACAGAGTAATATCGGCTGTCTGCCATTGGTATAAAGTTCCCTAAGGATGGTATGAGTGTGCTGTAATAATCGGCTTATGGGAAAGCTTGGGTACTGTGTCAAGCAGTCTTGAACAACAGGTTTTCAGCTGGATAATGGTTAAGTTATCAAACTTATTGGCTAAGAATAAATCAATAGTTGTTAGTACCCGAAACTCACCTGCTGTAAGGAACTTATCATAAAGCCAGCAATTGTCCCCCGGAGTTTTCAGCGACTTCTGATTTTGCAGAAGTTGCCTGTAAGCGTTGCTGATGGCAGGTTTGCTTATGTTCTGTCGAGAATAAGGGGGCGTGTAATTTGGCTGGGATCTTCCTATAAAATCGTCACTCATTCAGGACTGTGAAAGAACGACCGAACTCTGTAGGACAGGTTTGGCTTCTTTCTTTTTCTGAAGTGTTTTTCGGGCTTCCTGTAATCGATGTTTAAGCTCAAGTTGTTTATTTTTATAAAGATCTACCCGTTTTGAATAAATGGTTGCCATCAGTCCAAGAGTGCTTATGGGTATAGTCACATGTGCTGTGTAAAGCATTCTCATTGGAAGGCTGACACAGTGATGACAGGCAGGGAAGAGCCATGCCCCCAGAAGTGTCATGCCCAGTGTAGAAACGATGGTAATCAGTCCTGGCGTAACCAGTTCTTCAACAGGGAGTTGGGGCAGGTTTTCAGGAAAGTAGTTGGACAATCCTAAAAGAGCACCCACAGCAAGACCTGGTATTGCCGTATTGATGATTCCTATCAAAACGGCATTTATCCATGCTGAACCGCTGACTACCATTCCGGTATAGAATTCGGGCCTGAAAAACCAGGCTATCTGTGCATGAGCTACACCATAGGCAATGGTACCCAGTAAACCTGAAATTGCAAATTTGGTGGGAGAGTCCAGTTGGCCTGACTGCTCCAGTTTGTCCAGTTCTTTACTGACTCGTTCTATCTCGTCCAAAATCTGTTCTTCTGAAACCTGATTGGAGGTGTCTGTTTCACCTGTCTGAAAGTGATAGGTGTTATTGTTTTTCGGGGTATGAGCAGCCACCTGATCTGTTTCATAGGCTGACGTATCGCCATAAACACTGCTTATTGAAAAAATGGAAAGTAGAAAAACTATTCGTATGGTCATGGGAAAGATTGCTCTCACGGGTTGATACCAGGGGCATCGGATAATAACGGTTTAGATCGAAGTGTTGTAAATTGGTTCCCTGTATAACCTGTGGTGACGGCTTTATATTTGTGCTGGCCCTGCTAGCAGCCCTTCCAGTAATATTGACCATAGTCGATAAGCACTTCGGTGTTTTTTTGGATTTCACTGATGCTGATGACAAATATATAGGGCCAGCCCTGGTAAACAATCAGCGCGAAGCAGGCATTGTCGTTTAGAATCGGGTCATCTTTGGAATATGTGGTGTTTGCATTAATACAGAGCGTGATATTTCCATGTCCATAACCACACAGATCAATCTGCATACTATCAATTGAACAGTCAACTGCATAACGGCCAACATTTGAGCCATAATAAGCTTTTTCCCTGAGAATATCGGAGCCAATACAGTAGACCCCTGAATAAGGTGCAATGACAGAGTAGGGGGGGATATCTCTGGCTGCAAGAACACCGTACTGCCCATGCAGTTTTTGGCGTGGGTCTGAATTATTTATGGTTATGGGCTGTAACAAGGCATCAATGGAGTTCTTGCGGCCACTTGCACTGAGGGATAGCCAGTGCTCAATGGTTTTGCCCCAATAGTCTGGGTTCAGTAGGTTGTGATTTTCAAAATCAGCGCGTACTGATTTTTTGACTTGTTCCGGTAATATTACTTTGGTCTTGTTTTTTCCTTGTCTTAAGGATTTTTTAAGGATTTCAGCATTTTTCCCAAGAGAAAATAATGGAGCTTTGTTGTCCCAATATTTTGTAAGAACTATTTTTTTCTTCTTTTTATTTCTTTTCTTTTGTTTATTTTTGATTTGATGGTTTTTGCTTTTGGCTTTTATGATTGTTTTATCAAGTAGCTGTTGAAACACAAGTGGCGTATGTTCAATTTTTTGTTTGATAAGATGTAGCTGGCTTTCTGGGTGTGGTAATTGCTCGATATAAGGTATGTGATGCGTTGGCTTTTTCAGGTTTATCGTGTCCTCTTTATCTTTTCGATCGTTTAGATGTTTTGGGTTGGCTTTTTGAGTAACTTGTTTTCTTCGTGCTAATGGTGTTTCCATACTTGGATTTGTTATTGTTTTTTGTTGCAATTGATTTGTTCTGTTTTTAATGTCTGCGATATTTCTCTGCACGTTTGTGCATAATATTTCTTGTTTTGAAAGATGTTGTATTTTAGTTGGCGTATTAATTGGATTGCTCATTGTTATTAATGGTGGATTGTTTGTGTCTGGTTTTTTAGTATTGGGAATCTTATAGTGTTGACTGATGCTTTTCAAATATGCGTCATTTCCCTTTTTGCATTTATTGCGTACTTATTTAATAAGTGTTGAATATTTCGTTAAATATTAATTTGTTAGGTGTGTCCCTTCATTGTTATCATAACCTGATTGCCATTCAGGACTTTCCCCATCCATGACAGCACGATTTATCCACTTACGGGTGCATACCGAGTTTTCTCTCAGCGACGGGCTGGTGCGTATAAAACCGCTGATCAGTTCCATTTCGGGCTCTGGTGCTCCAGCAGTCGCGGTGACCGACCAGTCCAACCTCTGTTCGCTGGTGAAGTTCTATTCGGGAGCCATGGGAGCGGGTATCAAGCCGATTTGTGGCGCTGACCTCTGGGTAGAAAACCCGGTGGATGAGCATGCACCGTCCCGTCTGGTGCTGCTGTGTATGGATGAGCAGGGCTATCACAACCTGACAGAGCTGATCTCCAGGGCGTTTATGGAAAATCAGCATCATGAGAAGGCCCTGGTAAAACGTGAGTGGATCATGGCCCAGTCGGAAGGGCTGATTGCCCTCTCTGGTGCTAGGGAAGGGGAGATTGGTCGGGCACTGGTGGCTGGTAAGAAGCAGTTTGCCAGTGACTTGCTCCAGGAGTGGATGGGCGCGTTTCCTGATCGCTTCTACCTTGAATTACACCGTACCAACCGGGCAGGGGATGAAGAATGCGTTCATGGATCGGTGAATCTGGCGGCGGAATTAAACTGTCCTGTGGTGGCGACCAATGATGTGATGTTCATGACCCGGGATGATTTTGAAGCTCATGAGTCCCGGGTATGCATCGGTGAGAGTGTGGTTCTGGATGACCCTCGACGTGAACATCGTTACAGTGAAGAGCAGTACCTGAAATCTGAAGAAGAGATGGTTGAACTGTTCTCGGATATTCCTGAGGCACTGGCCAACTCTGTTGCCATTGCCCAGCGCTGTTCAGTGAATGTCAAACTGGGAGAGTACTTCTTGCCGGAATATCCGGTGCCTGAAGGGAAAACCATGGATCAGTTTTTCCGTGAGTTCTCCCATGACGGCCTGACCGAAAGACTGGAGTTTCTGTTTGATACTTCGGCACCCGATTTTCCGGAAATCGAAAAAACTTATCGGGACCGACTGGACTTTGAGCTGAATACCATTCTTCAGATGGGGTTTCCGGGTTACTTCCTGATCGTAATGGACTTTATACAGTGGTCCAAAAATAATGGTATTCCGGTGGGCCCTGGCCGGGGTTCCGGTGCGGGGTCTCTGGTAGCCTATGCCCAGAAAATCACCGACCTTGATCCAATCAAGTATGACCTGCTGTTTGAGCGATTCCTGAATCCTGAACGGGTATCGATGCCCGACTTTGACGTTGACTTCTGTATGGAAGGGCGGGACCGGGTCATTGATTATGTGGCCCGAACCTACGGGCGTAACGCGGTTTCCCAGATCATCACCTTCGGTACCATGGCGGCCAAGGCGGTGGTTCGGGATGTGGCCCGTGTCCAGGGTAAATCCTATGGTCTGGCGGATCGTCTTTCCAAAATGATCCCTTTTGAAATCGGTATGACTCTCAGCAAGGCCTATGAGCAGGAAGAGGCGATCCGGGAATTTCTGGAGACCGATGAAGAGGCCGCTGAAATCTGGGAGATGGCGCTTAAGCTGGAAGGTGTGACTCGAAATGTGGGTAAGCACGCCGGTGGTGTGGTTATTGCGCCCACCAAGCTGACGGACTTCGCACCGCTCTACTGTGATGAGCACGGTAAAGGGGTGGTAACCCAGTATGACAAGAATGACGTGGAATACGCGGGCCTGGTTAAGTTCGACTTCCTTGGCCTGCGTACGCTGACCATTATTGACTGGGCCCTGAAATTGATTAACCCGCGCCGTGAGCAGCGGGGTGAAGAGCCGTTGGCGATTGAAGCCATTGACCTTGAAGATAAAAGCTCCTACGACATGCTGAAGCGGGCTGAAACCACGGCGGTATTCCAGCTGGAATCCCGTGGAATGAAAGATCTGATTAAGCGACTCCAGCCTGACTGCTTCGAAGATATCATCGCACTGGTAGCCCTGTTTCGTCCTGGTCCGTTGCAGTCAGGAATGGTGGACAACTTTATTAACCGTAAGCATGGTAGGGAGGAACTCTCTTTCCCAGATGCCCAGTATCAGCATGAGTGGCTTCAGCCAATTCTGCAGCCCACCTACGGTATTATCCTGTACCAGGAACAGGTTATGCAGATTGCCCAGGTGCTGGCTGGTTATACCCTGGGCGGTGCGGACATGCTTCGTCGTGCCATGGGTAAGAAAAAGCCGGAAGAAATGGCCAAGCAGAGGGCGGTCTTTGAAGAGGGTGCTATCAGCCAGGGAATTGATGGCGAGCTGGCCATGAAGATCTTTGACCTGGTAGAGAAGTTTGCGGGTTACGGCTTTAACAAATCTCACTCTGCAGCGTACGCCCTGGTCTCTTATCAGACGCTCTGGCTGAAGGCTCACTATCCATCGGAGTTTATGGCTGCGGTAATGAGCTCTGATATGCAGAATACCGATAAGGTGGTGACCTTTATCGAAGAGTGTCGGGATATGGGGCTTACCGTGCTTCCTCCCAGCGTTAACAGCGGCGAATATATGTTCGGCGTTAATGACGATGGGCATATCGTCTATGGTCTGGGGGCTATTAAAGGGGTGGGTGAAGGTCCTATTGAGGCTATTGTCAGGGCTCGAAATGAAGGTGGGCCATTTAAGGATCTGTTTGACTTCTGTGAGCGAGTGGATGCCAAAAGCATCAACAAACGGGTGCTCGAAGCGTTGATCAAGTCGGGAGCGCTGGACCTTCTTGGCCCTGCGCCTGAAAAGCCTGCGCAGTTGAATTTTAATCGAGCCGTACTTGAAGCGAGTCAGCTTGAGGCGATCAAGGCGGCAGATCAGGCGGCAAAAAGTCTGGATTCCGGTCATATGGATATGTTTGGCGCTTTGGTGCCTGCCGGAGAAGAAGATGTTTACGACACTTATCTGAAAACCAGCGAATGGACGGATAAGGTTCGACTTGGCGGCGAGAAAGATACCTTAGGCCTCTATCTGACTGGTCACCCTATAGATGAATACGAAAGTGAAATTCGGCACTTTATCCGAAACCGTATAAAGGATCTGCAACCCGCCCGCGGTGATAGCCAGAATATTGCCGGGCTGGTGGTGGATATGCGGGTTATGAAAAACAAGAAGGGGGACAAAATGGCATTTGTTACCCTGGATGATCGTACCGCACGGATTGAGGTGTCGTTTTTTGCTGATGTGTTTGCCGAGTATCAGCACCTTCTGCATAAAGATGCTGTGCTGGTGGTAGAAGGTGAAGTTACTTTTGATGATTACTCCGGTAGCCTGAAAGTCCGCTCGAAGAAAGTAATGAAAGTGGTGGATGCCCGCAGCCATTATGCCCGCCGCCTGGTGCTTGAGGTTTCTCATGAGCAGATTGATGGTCATTTTGGACGAAAGCTGTCGTCCATGCTGAGCGAACAGCCAGGGCGACTCCCAGTCAGAATTGATTACCGTCGGGAAGATGCCTGTGCCAGCCTGATGCTGGGCGAGCAATGGTTAGTTAGCCCCAGTGATGAACTGGTGCTGGAGCTCAGGCAGTGGCTTGGCAAGAATGCTGCGAAAGTTGAGTATGCCTGACAGAAAATAATGACGGTGCGGACTGGACTGAAGTAGATCTGAAGTGGGAGCTGCAGAGATTTTGCATTCTCCCTTTCCATAGAAAAACATAAGAAAGCTGAATGGGGAGTATGCTTATGAATAGCCCCTCTGTGACCGCTGGAACTCATACCGTTTTCAATCAGCCTCCACCTCTGGATCCTTATAATCTCTTTTCCACAGATACGTCGTTAAAGGAAGCGTTGTCTCCACTGTCCTGGGCTGAGCCTCTGCTGAAGGATTACGGTCATCTGGCAGGTCATGAATTTTTTTCAGCGGGCTTCCTTGCCAATCAAAACCTGCCCCTGTTGCGAACCCATGACCGGTTTGGCAACCGAATTGACCGGGTTGATTTTCATCCGGCCTATCATCAGCTGATGAAAGCAGCCATAGAACATGGCCTGCCATCATTACCCTGGAGTAATACGAATCCTGGTACTCACGTCGCTCGAGCTGCCATGATGTATCTGCATAATCAGGTTGAAGCCGGTACCTGCTGTCCTCTCACCATGACCTTTGCTGCAGTGCCTGTTCTGAATCAGCAGCCCCTGGCCAGAAGCTGGTTACCGTTGATGACCTCCCGGCAGTACGATCCAGACGATAAACCCTGGTATGAAAAGCCGGGTGTTACGGTGGGCATGGCCATGACGGAGAAGCAGGGCGGAACTGATGTACGTGCCAATACGACCCGTGCAGTGCCGCTTGGCAAAGGTGGGCCGGGGGGGCTTTACGCTCTGACCGGACATAAATGGTTCTGCTCGGCCCCAATGAGTGATGGATTTCTGGTGCTGGCCCAGGCATCAAAAGGACTGTCGTGTTTTTTACTGCCCCGGTGGCGTGAGGATGGCCAGCAAAATGGTTTGTATATTCAACGGTTGAAAGACAAGCTGGGGAATCGCTCCAATGCCTCTGCTGAGTTGGAGTTTCAGGACGCCCATGGCTGGTTGATTGGCGAAGAGGGGCGTGGGGTTCATACCATTATTCAGATGGTGGCGCTGACGCGATTTGATTGTATCACCGGCTCTGCAGCCCTGATGCGCCAGGCCATTGCTCAAGCTGTACACCACTGCAGTTACCGTCAGGTTGCCGGTAAAGTGTTAACCGGGCAGCCACTGATGGAGAATGTTCTGGCAGATCTGATTCTGGAAAGTGAGGCTGCTCTGGCGTTCAGCCTGCGGGTTGCCCGGAGCCTTGATTGTCCTGATGATGAGTCCGAGCAGCTGTTTTGTCGAATTGCGACAGCGGTTGGAAAGTACTGGGTCTGTAAACGGGCGATCGGACATATTAATGAGGCTCAGGAGTGTCTTGGTGGAGCTGGTTATGTGGAAGAGTCAATTTTGCCTCGGCTTTATCGTGAAGCACCGGTCAATTCCATATGGGAAGGCAGCGGAAATGTTCAGTGTCTGGATGTTCTGAGAACACTGCAACGACAGCCTGATTCACTGGATGTCCTGTTTGCTGAGCTGGAAAAGTCTTCCGGAGCGGACACTCAGTTGGATCAGTGTGTTACCGACTTGAAAAATGACCTTGTAAATCCCGTTAACACTCACTATCAGGCTCGCCGACTGGTTGAAAGTCTGGCGATTTGTCTGCAGGCAAGCCTGTTGCTGCAGTCCGGCAATGGACTCGTGGCCAGTAGCTTTCTGAGGGGGCGACTGAATAGAGTCGGGCTGGCCTATGGCACATTACCGGTGGGAATTGCCTGTCGAGATCTGATAGAAAGAGCCAGTCCGAGGTAGTTTTGTGGCGAGCACAAATGGCCATTCTTTAAAGTATTGCTCTTTTATTGTGCCCGAGGACTACAATACCGTTGATTTGTTTACAGGCGATTACGCTTTTTAACTCGACTTTCCGGCGGTGTTTACGTATTTTGATCCCTATTTACTATCCGGCCATGATTAAGCGGAGCCTGAGAGACAATCCGGTCACCCATGACAGGACAGACAAAACTGTCAGATACGAGGGAGTCGTTGGGATTGCCGGGCAGCGGGTTGTGCTGGTGGCAAACAGCCTTGAGCGTCTCTGAATAGATAAGTGGATTTCATGAACCCGAATTACCTGGATTTTGAACAGCCAATTGCTGAACTGGAAGCCAAGATAGAAGAGCTTCGGCTGGTCAGCAGCGATGCAGAACTGAATATTACAGAAGAGATTGCGACACTGCAGGATAAGTGCCGCAGTCTGACGGACTCTATTTTCAGCAACCTTTCATCATGGCAGGTAGCACAGCTGGCCAGACATCCCAGAAGGCCTTATACGCTGGACTACATCCGCCATATTTTTACCGAGTTTGATGAACTCCATGGTGATCGCCATTTTGCTGATGACCCTTCCATTGTTGGTGGTATGGCTCGGTTGGATGGTCGTCCGGTTATGGTCATTGGCCATCAGAAAGGGCGTGAGATCGAGGAGAAGGTTCGCCGGAATTTTGGTATGCCAAAACCGGAAGGTTACCGCAAAGCCTGCCGCCTGATGGAAATGGCTGAGCGTTTCAATATGCCTATCCTGACATTTATTGATACTCCGGGAGCGTATCCTGGTATCGGGGCCGAGGAACGTGGGCAGAGTGAAGCGATTGCCTACAATCTGGCGGTCATGTCACGTCTGAAAGTGCCGGTGATTTCCACAGTTATTGGTGAAGGTGGTTCCGGTGGGGCATTGGCCATCGGCGTTTGCGATCATCTGGTGATGATGGGTTATTCAACATACTCCGTCATTTCACCTGAGGGCTGTGCATCTATCCTCTGGAAAAAAGCCGAGTATGCCTCTACCGCTGCTGAAGCCATGGGTGTGACCGCCGGTCGTTTGAAAGAGCTGGGTCTGGTGGATACCCTGGTGGAAGAGCCATTGGGTGGTGCACATCGTGACCCTGAAGCGGCGGCTGCCAGTTTGAAAGCAACACTGGTGAGTCAGTTGAATACACTTACAACGCTGGACAGCGATACCCTGCTGGAAAATCGTTATCAGAAGATCAGGGACTTTGGATCACTTTGATTTCAAAAACGATTTCAAAATCAAGTTCAGAGATCGTCTCCTGTCACCCACTCAGTCCTGAGTGGGTGCTTGGTCAATTATCTTCAAGTCTGCAGCTGCCAATACCTGAATGCCCTTTAACGGTTGCATTCAGTGGTGGTGTGGATTCTACCGTTTTACTCCATTTGCTGATCTGCCTGCGTGATAAGGGCGATATCTCTGATGTTTCTGCCGTTCATGTTCATCATGGTTTGAGTTGCTACGCTGATCAGTGGGCTGAGCACTGTCAGTCGGTATGTGAGCATTGGAAGGTGCCCTTGGCAATAGCCAGAGTGTCTCTGGAAAATGAGGGGTATGGTCTGGAACAGGCAGCAAGGGATGCTCGATACCAGGTATTTGTGAATGCCGTAAAAGAGGGTGGCTGCCTGCTGCAAGGGCATCATCGTGATGATCAAGCTGAAACGGTTCTGCTCAGGTTGTTCAGAGGAACCGGTGTTGATGGCATTCAGGGTATTCCTGGAAAAAGACCCCTGGGTAATGGGCTGTTGCTCCGCCCTTTATTGAATGTGCCGAGATCGGCGATTGAAGATTACGCCCGTTCAAATAGCCTCCAGTTTATTGAAGATGACAGCAATAAGGATGAGCGCTTTTCCCGAAACTTTCTCCGTCAGCGGCTGATACCCATGGTTGAAGAGCGCTGGCCGGGAGCCTCTGAACGGTTGGTTGAGTTTGTGCGGGAAGTGGGGCAGATGAATCAGAGCGTGCAGCAGCAAACTGCCGATCAGTTGGAAACGTGTATTGATTATCGTCCGCAATGGCTTCTTGATCAGCAACCGCTGATTAACATAGCCGCTATGAAGTTGCTTGATATCGGTTCCCAGCGACGCGTGGTTCGTGAGTGGTTGAAACTGCAGGAAATAAAACCCCCCTCCAGAGAAACGCTTGAGCAGATATTTTTTGAAGTGGTTGAGGCTCGAGTTGATGCAGAGCCTCTGCTGAGAATTTCAAATCGCTTTACACTGACTCGCTATCAACAAATGCTGGTGGTACTGGATGAAGAAATTCGCCTGAACGCATTTGAACCCATGTTATGGGACTGGCGCAAAGAGCCTGTGCTGGAGCTGGGAGATCGCTCTCTGATCTGTCGTTCCGTTCAGGAGAAAGAAGGTAGAGTCATTCAACTGCCACAAAAATCATTGCTGTTGAAACGTCGTTGCCACATATCAGGTGATGAAAAGTTTGCCATCGCTGGACGGCAAGGTCGAAAAACACTGAAAAAATGGCTTCAGGACTATAAAGTGCCACCCTGGTTGAGAGAGTATCTTCCGTTTATTTTTGATGGTGAGCAAATGGTAGCCGCTCCCGGTCTCTGGCGTTGTGTTGATGATGGTTCAGGCGATGTTGACGGTATTTCTCTCAGTTGGAAAAGCGCCTGACAACGCGAATGCCTTTCGGAAAACCGAGGGGGTATAATGGCTGATTATCCAACAATTAGCGGTATAACGGTTTTACGTTTACCGCCGGTTTTGGTATCCTGATATCCCATCTTGAGACTCTCTTTTCACCCCGCTTTAATTTAGATTCACAGCAGGTAAGCATGACGCGTTATATTTTCGTCACCGGCGGTGTTGTTTCCTCGTTAGGCAAAGGCATCGCATCGGCATCTCTCGCCGCCATTCTTGAGGCACGTGGTCTCAAGGTGACGATGCTCAAGTTGGACCCTTACATCAACGTTGATCCGGGTACCATGAGCCCTTTCCAGCATGGAGAGGTTTTCGTTACCGAAGATGGTGCAGAGACTGACCTGGACCTGGGTCATTACGAGCGTTTTATCCGTACCACCATGAAGCAGGGTAATAACTTTACCTCTGGCCGGATTTACCAGGACGTTCTGCGTAAAGAACGTCGTGGAGACTATCTGGGTGGTACCGTACAGGTTATTCCGCACATCACCGATGAGATCAAGCGCCGTGTGGTTAAAGGTGCTGGTGATGCGGACATCGCTCTGGTAGAAGTGGGTGGTACTGTTGGGGATATCGAATCCCAGCCATTCCTGGAAGCCATTCGTCAGTTGAAGGTGGAGCTGGGCTCTCAGCGTGCCATGTTGATGCACCTGACGCTGGTGCCTTACATCAAAACAGCCGGTGAAACCAAAACCAAACCAACCCAGCACTCCGTAAAGGAGCTTCGCTCTATCGGTCTTCAGCCAGATATTCTGGTGTGTCGCAGTGAGCATTACATTGATGCCTCTGCCCGCCGCAAGATTGCGCTGTTTACTAACGTAGAAGAGCGTGCGGTTATCTCCCTGGAAGATGCCGACAGTATTTACAAAATCCCACGCATGCTTCATGAGCAGGGGCTGGATCAGATTATTGTTGATCGCTTCAATCTGGGTTGTCAGGAAGCGAATCTCTCCGAGTGGGATGACGTGGTAGATCGTGAGTTTAATTACTCTGAAGAGATCACCATCGCCATGGTCGGCAAGTACATGGAACTGCTGGATGCCTATAAATCGCTGATTGAGGCGATCAAGCATGCCGGCCTGAAAACCCGTACCAAGGTCAATATTCGTTATATCGACTCTGAAACGATTGAGCAGGATGGCCTTTCCGCTCTTGAAGGTGTGTCTGCCATTCTGGTACCGGGCGGCTTTGGTCACCGTGGTGTTGAAGGCAAGATTGAAACCGTGCGCTATGCTCGTGAGAACAAGATTCCTTTCCTGGGTATCTGTCTTGGCATGCAGGTGGCTGTCATTGAATACGCTCGACATGTCGCTGGTCTGGAAGGTGCTAACAGTACTGAATTTGATCGTCAGGCGGCCCATCCGGTTGTTGGTCTGATCACTGAGTGGATCGATGCTGACGGTATGGTTGAAAAGCGTGACGAGGGCTCTGATCTGGGTGGAACCATGCGCCTGGGTGCTCAGAACTGTAACCTGGTTGCCGGTACTCACTCCCGTGAAGCATATGGTCAGGATGTCATTACCGAGCGTCACCGTCATCGTTATGAAGTGAATAACCATTACGTTGAGACACTGGAAGACGCTGGTCTTGTTATCGCCGGTCGTTCAGAAGACAACAGCCTGGTAGAGATTGTTGAGGTTAAAGATCATCCATGGTTTGTAGCCTGTCAGTTCCATCCGGAATTTACCTCAACGCCTCGTGATGGCCACGGTTTGTTTTCTGCCTTTATTAATGCAGCGCAGGCTTTCAAGCACGCTTCTAACTGAAGCCAGTTGAGAATGCCTGCTTTTGTAGAGAGTCAGAAGGAACGTTTGTGAAAAACAAAATTGTTGATGTTAATGGAATTCAGGTCGCTAATGATCTGCCGTTTGTCTTGTTTGCCGGGATGAATGTGCTGGAATCAAGAGACCTGGCCATGAAAGTAGCTGAGGAGTATGTAAGGGTTACTGAAAAACTCGGTATTCCTTATATCTTCAAGGCTTCTTTTGACAAGGCTAACCGTTCGTCAATTGCCTCCTATCGTGGTCCGGGTATTGATGAAGGGCTGAAAATTTTTCAGGAACTGAAAGCAACCTTTGGCTTTCCGGTCATTACCGATGTTCATGAACCTCATCAGTGCCAGTCTGTGGCTGAAGTGGTGGATGTGATTCAGCTGCCTGCGTTTCTGGCTCGTCAGACGGATCTGGTAGAAGCCATGGCAAAAACCGGTGCAGTCATTAATATCAAAAAGCCGCAGTTTCTCAGTCCTGGCCAGATGGGTAATATCACGGACAAATTCCGTGAAGCAGGCAATGATCGCCTGATTCTCTGCGAGCGTGGTGTGAATTTTGGCTACGACAACCTGGTGGTTGATATGCTCGGTTTTCACACCATGAAGCAGGTGAGCGGTGGTGCACCGGTGATCTTCGATGTGACTCACTCGCTGCAGTGCCGTGATCCAATGGGGGCTGCTTCCGGTGGCCGTCGTCATCAGGTGACTGAACTGGCCCGTGCCGGTATGGCGGTTGGTCTGGCAGGACTGTTCCTGGAAGCCCATCCAGACCCTGACAATGCCCGCTGTGATGGTCCTTCCGCTCTGCGTTTATCCATGCTTGAGCCATTCCTGGCTCAGATTAAAGCACTGGATGAGCTGGTGAAGTCATTCAAAGAGCTGGATACTAACTGATAAGTACTCTGCTTTCTCTCTGCTCCCACTTCTGGTTTTTAACATCCAGAGATGGGAGCTACTCAATTAAAAAATGCCGTATACTCCCCTAACGTATTATTATCGTCATCATCTGTGAACTTCACGAATAATTGTGGTTTGTATTTCTAAAGACCTAGCAAGTCAACCAGGGGTCTTCTGCTTTCAGGTCCGTAAAATACTGCACCTACAGGCACCCTGTTTTCGGTTTCTTCCTTAACCAATGCAATAATTTCAGCACTGGCCAGTCCTCCGCAGAGTTCAATCATCTGGACACCGTTTTTCTCAACCAGCTCTCTGGCAATATCTGCTGCAGTTTCCTTATGGGCCATATCTACTGCTGCACAGTAAAAATGGGCTGCCTCAGTAATATTTTCCTGAATTGACGATGTCTGTAATCCGGGCATGGCATAGATAAAAGCAAACTTCATCTGTACTCCTTTGAGTCCTGAGTAAAGAAGGTTGGATTTATAGGGAATTATGGATTGAAATTTTGGCAGAGAATAAAAGAAGTACAAGAAAGAGTATAAGAAGGAGAGGTTGAGGCTCCTCTCCTGATGCCGGGTAGGGTGTCAGCCAAAATTACCGGCAATATAGTCGCGGGTTTTCTGGTGGTCGGCGTTATGGAAGATTTTCTCGGTAGGGCCGAATTCCATCAATTCTCCCATGTACATAAAGCCCGTGTAGTCAGAGATGCGCATTGCCTGCTGCATATTATGGGTCACAATTACGATGGTGTACTTTTCCCGTAGCTCGGTAATCAGTTCTTCGATGGCTGCAGTGGCCAGGGGGTCCAGTGCGGATGTGGGCTCATCCATCAGAATGACTTCGGGCTTCAGGGCAATAGTACGTGCAATGCAGAGGCGCTGTTGTTGTCCGCCAGACAGGCTGCTGGCGTCGGCATCCAGTTTGTCCTTGACCTCTTTCCAAAGGTGGGCACGTTTCAGTGCCTTTTTGGCACGAACTGCCATTTGCGGGGCTGACATACCACCCTGCATCTTCAGGCCAAAGGTAATGTTGTCGTAGATGGACATGGGGAACGGGGTTGGCTTCTGGAAAACCATGCCGACCTTGGAACGCAATGCGTTTAAGTCCACATTGTTCTTGAGAATATCCTCGCCGTCTAATAATACTTCACCTTCCGCATGCTGAGTACCGTACAGGTCATAGATACGGTTCATGGTTCGCAGCAGTGTGGATTTACCACAGCCGGATGGGCCGATCAGTGCGGTGACCCGATTGTTGTAAATGGGCATATTGATGTTTTTTAACGCAGGCTCAGCGCCTTTGTTGTAGAAAAAATTCAGGCCATTGACTTCCATGCGCGGCATTGGACTGGCGCTACTCAGCTCAGTGACAGACGCGCTTTCTATTGGCTGGTTTGTCGGGTTTTGCTCGATCGCTACATTCATGGTCATTTGGCAGCCTTTCTTGCTTTCAGCCAGCGAGGTAACACGGTGGCCAGAATATTGATAATCAGAATAAAGGTGGTGATCAGCAGAGCGCCGGCCCAGGCCAGCTCGTTCCATGATTCGTAAGGGCTCATGGCGTACTGGTAAATGGTCACAGGCAGGTTGGCCATGGGCTGGCTCATGTCTGTGGTCATGTAGTTGCTGTTCAGTGCGGTAAATAACAGTGGTGCGGTTTCACCGGTAATACGGGCCATGGCCAGCAGTACGCCGGTGATAATGCCGGGCCCGGCAGCGCGATAGCATAGTTTGGTGATGACCTGCCAGCGGCGGGCACCCAGGCCGCTGCCCGCTTCTTTCAATGTGGTTGGCACCAGACGCAGCATCTCTTCAGTGGTGCTGACAATAATGGGCAATGCCAGAATGGCCAGAGCGGTTGCACCTGCCCAGCCAGAGAACGAGCCGGTGGTAACCACCACGATTTTATAAACGAACAGACCGATCAGGATTGATGGGGCGCTCATCAGCATGCCGTTCAGAAAGCGGAGCATCTCCGCTGCTTTTGATGACTTATTGCTCTCGGATAACCAAGTACCGGCGAGAATACCCAGCGGTGTGGCAATAACAATACCCAGCGTGGTAAGCATCAAGCTGCCAACAATGGCGTTTTTCAGTCCGCCATGACTGCCTGGCCCGGGTGTCAGTTCGGTAAAAATATGCAGTCCCATGCCGGCAATGCCCTTGCCAACCAGGCTGTACAGTACGCTGGATAAAACAACCAGACCAAACAGTGCTGAGAGTATGCAGAAACCGATAAAGGCCTGATTTTTGAGTTTTCGTAATGACATCACCGACTCCTTAACGCTTTCTCAACAGGATGCGCGCTGCACCCATCACCACAAAGGTCAGGATAAAGAGCACCAGCCCCAGACTGATCAAAGACGCAATGTGCAGTTCATTGGTGGCCTCATTGAATTGCTGTGCAATAGTGGAGGAGATGGAGCTGGCTGGCATAAAGAGCGATGTCTCAATGCGGTTGGCTCCGCCAATCACAAAAGCGACCGCCATGGTTTCACCCAGGGCACGGCCAAGACCCAGAATGCCGGCACCGACAGCGGCATTTTTGATGGTAGGCAGCAGTACCCGTGTAATGACTTCATAGGGTGTGGCGCCAATGCCGTAGGCTGCTTCACGAACCACATTCGGCACGGTTTTAAGGGCGTCTCGTGTCAGGGCGGTGATGATGGGCAGGATCATAAACGACAGAATGATACCGGCAGTCAGCAGGCCGATGCCGATGGGAGGACCATCAAACCAGGGGCCAATCAGGGGGATATTGACCAGATTCTCTAATGCCCAGAACTGGAAACCTTCAGAGAACCAGGGGGCAAAGACAAACAGTCCCCACATACCGTAGATAATACTGGGCACAGCAGCCAGCAGTTCAATGGCCATACCTACGGGCTTGCTGATCCACTCTGGCGCCAGTTCGGCCAGAAAGATGGCAGTGCCAAGGCCAACGGGAATAGCGATGACGATGGCGATCAGTGATGAAACCAGAGTGCCGTAAATAGCGGCTGCGGCACCAAATTCACCACCGACCGGATCCCAGGTATTGCTGAAGATAAAACCAGGGCCAAACTTGGCAAGTGCCTGCCAGCCACCATCGATCAGGGAGAGAATGATGCCGATCAGCACCAGGAAAATTAATACGGCGCTGGCAAAGCTGAGGCGATGGAAAATGGAATCGCCGTTGATTGCGCCAGGTCGTAATGTGAGAGCACTGGTAGTGGAATGCATAACTGTCAGGAGGGCAATGAGTCGTCGAGCTCATTACCCTGAGATCCTTCCTACTTTATTGAATAAACGTCACTGGGTTACTGGATGATGGCCGTGCCTTTATGGGTCAGCTGCTCTTTCCAGGTGTTTTCAACCAGTTCAATAACACTGTCTGGCATGGGGATGAAATCCAGTGCTTCTGCCAGCTCGCCACCGTTTTCATAACTCCAGTCAAAGAACTTGACGATCTCTCTGGCGCGGCTGGCATCGATCTGGTCCTTGTGCATAAGGATGAAAGTGGCAGCAGTCATTGGCCAGGAATCAGCACCGGGCTGGTTATACCAATTTCATTTTCAAAATATGTCACGAATTCTGCGATTGCCTTTATACTTTAAATAGCCTGTTGTTCATCCCGTTAATGTCATGCCTAAAACTCCCGATTTTCCTGAAAACTTTCACGATGCA
>NZ_LUKQ02000922.1 GCF_001647025.1 Endozoicomonas atrinae | reverse complement strand
TCCTGAGTTTTAATCTGACTGGCTATTTGATCTACCAGTTTTTCGTTGATTTCAACGCTCATTGTTATTCTCCATTTTGGAGTATTAACGACAAGCGTTTACACAATTTAAATTACATTCCCTTTATGATACTAGCGGCTCCTGAACGAAGTTACATTAAGTCTAAAGCTTTGGAATATTACGATCTCGCCTACTCTGACGCTCAGTTATTGTTACCAATTCCTTATAAAAATATCTAGTAGGCTCACT
>NZ_LUKQ02000921.1 GCF_001647025.1 Endozoicomonas atrinae | reverse complement strand
TTCTTTAAACTCATCATGAGATTCTTCAGGAATTATGGGCTTTCGCCCCCTCCCACCCTGATCCTTCATAGCTGGAAGGCCACCCTCTTTAAATCGATGCAGCCAGTCATGAACCGCATCATTGGTGTCATCACCGATGTAATAAGTCTTCAAAACACCAGTTTAATTTGACCTCCCGATTAACCCTTTTCTGGCCGATTGTTTTCCTGTTGGTATCAAGCAGGGAGCAGCGCCATGACCAATCGAGAG
>NZ_LUKQ02000920.1 GCF_001647025.1 Endozoicomonas atrinae | reverse complement strand
CGTACCGCTGACCGATGGCCTGCTTGTGTTCTCCTGCCCAGACGGCAAGCCTGATCTCCTGGTTGCGGATCCGGGCAGCCATCTGTTGCGGGATATACAGCAGCATGCCGCCGAACCGGGTTGCTAATACCAATCGCATTTTCTAAATCCTTAAGCTGCCGCCAACTATGCTTAGGCATCATTACCATGCATTATCTAGAACAGATGTCTCGTCGACCACAGCTACCCGAAGGTTTTAATGATGTTGAT
>NZ_LUKQ02000919.1 GCF_001647025.1 Endozoicomonas atrinae | reverse complement strand
TGCAGAGGATGTAGAGAACTATTTCCAGCAGTGGGTGGATGCCGAAGCCCAGCTGAAAACACTGCGAGATGAACGACAATCACTGTTCGATACCGACAAACATCGGTTCTACCGTCAGGTACCTAATACCAATTCCATTTTTAAATTATGAAATAACAGCCCATGAACGGGAGCATAGACTTTTCAATCGGCCAACTTCAGAAAGTAATTCATTCCATGCCTCACAGCATTTATTGATAATATCTTCAT
>NZ_LUKQ02000918.1 GCF_001647025.1 Endozoicomonas atrinae | reverse complement strand
ATGAAAATATTGTAGATTGTTGCTGTGAAGCTTGGAATAACCTTTGCAGCGAAGCTGGTCGACTGTTCAGTCTGTGCTCCCGTGATTGGGCAGTTATACAGTAGTTAGAAAATTCAATTGGTATCAGGTCGCTGGCGACGCATTTACGGTCCTTGTAGGAGACGTATTTCAGCGAGTTACGTACCTGATGCACAATACACAGCTGAACCTGAGCCATTGGGAACACGGTGTTAATCGCTTCCGGGAATCC
>NZ_LUKQ02000917.1 GCF_001647025.1 Endozoicomonas atrinae | reverse complement strand
GGGCCATAACACGGGCAACAGCCGCAACGGCAGCACCTCAAAGAATATCAAAGGAGATTTTGGTGAGGTCGAAGTCAAAGTCCCCAGAGATCGAAATGGTGACTTTGTTCCTCAGCTGATAGCCAAATGTCATCACCGATGTAATAAGTCTTCAAAACACCAGTTTAATTTGACCTCCCGATTAACCCTTTTCTGGCCGATTGTTTTCCTGTTGGTATCAAGCAGGGAGCAGCGCCATGACCAATCGAGA
>NZ_LUKQ02000916.1 GCF_001647025.1 Endozoicomonas atrinae | reverse complement strand
GTCAGCTTAGTAAAATATTTAACTTTCTGGAACTATCAGACTTGCAGACCACCCCAAAAAGCTATACTTAACGACAGGTCATTTTGGACTGGTGTTTTGAGGACTTTTTACGCCGGTGATGACAATTCTGGCTTTCTGTGCTGACAGAGCTTAAGAACCGTGGAGTTGAAGATGTCTTCGTTGCCTGTGTTGATGGGCTTACCGGATTCCCGGAAGCGATTAACACCGTGTTCCCAATGGCTCAGGTTCA
>NZ_LUKQ02000915.1 GCF_001647025.1 Endozoicomonas atrinae | reverse complement strand
CTCTCGATTGGTCATGGCGCTGCTCCCTGCTTGATACCAACAGGAAAACAATCGGCCAGAAAAGGGTTAATCGGGAGGTCAAATTAAACTGGTGTTTTGAAGACTTATTACATCGGTGATGACACTACTGTATAACTGCCCAATCACGGGAGCACAGACTGAACAGTCGACCAGCTTCGCTGCAAAGGTTATTCCAAGCTTCACAGCAACAATCTACAATATTTTCATAACCTGAAAATGCTTTGTTTGA
>NZ_LUKQ02000914.1 GCF_001647025.1 Endozoicomonas atrinae | reverse complement strand
TTCGCCAGAGTATGGTAAACAAAGCTTTATGAGCAAGCTCGACGAGGAGATTGCAGATCTAAAACGACTCTACCCAAATGCCACATACATCGGGGTAGCTGACGGGGCTAGAGAAAACTGGAGTTATTTGAAACAACATACCTCTGGGCAGATACTCGATTTTTATCATGCATCTGAATATTTAGCTGGAGCAGCGGAAGCACTGTTTCCAACCAGTAAGGCGAAGCGACACCAGTGGCTTGAAGACAGG
>NZ_LUKQ02000913.1 GCF_001647025.1 Endozoicomonas atrinae | reverse complement strand
TGGATATCAAGGTAGGCGACACCTCAGCACCGTACATCTCGTGAATGGCTTCGGCAATATCACGGGTGGTCATGCCTCGGGCATAGAGGGTAAGGATTTGCTGATCAAGCTTGTTTAGCCGAGTCTGTCATCACCGATGTAATAAGTCTTCAAAACACCAGTTTAATTTGACCTCCCGATTAACCCTTTTCTGGCCGATTGTTTTCCTGTTGGTATCAAGCAGGGAGCAGCGCCATGACCAATCGAGAGG
>NZ_LUKQ02000093.1 GCF_001647025.1 Endozoicomonas atrinae | reverse complement strand
GTATAAAAATGGATGCTCCTGCCACCCCTCAAATATAAATAATATTATTGATTAACAATGCCTTATATGTCATTTGTGGGAAGTTTAATACTTATCCTAGCCGCCACCAATTAGCGTAGCGGCTAGGGCTTTTGCCCCTTTTTTTATCTACTCAGACTCTGCTTCGGTTCCCACAAACCACTCTCCCTCTAACGGCAGACTTCTGACAAAGCGTCTATGCTTCCTACAGCCAAGTCGAATCAGTAATAAAAAGACGCTTGAAGTAGAGGAGCCCGCCTATGTTTAACCTGATGAAAATTCTTGAAGAAATGACCGTAACCGGATGGATAATCGCTTCCACCTGCCTGTTGCTATGGATAATCATCATTCATTTTGCTGGCGTCTTCACAGAAAAACGCTGGGGAGACCGGGAATCTGGCGCTCTGGTCGGTTTCTTTGTACCAGGCTTTATCTTTATGGCCATGCTCTATTTGATGTGAAACGGCTGCTGGATACTTTCTCCCTTCCCTGGGAACATTCCATTTCGTCAAAGCTCAAAGGTTTTTAGCTATCTGTCTGCTTCCACGATGGCTTCTTCATCATATCCAGAACAAAAGCAATTCCCGGAAAGATAACAGTACCAGCCACAACAATACCCACATAAGTAGATGGACTTCCTATCGGTAAATTGCTGGGTGGAAAGAAAGAGACAACAAAGGCGAAAAGCACCCCCAGAAAACCAAGGCCAGCGATGATAATCATCCCCCCTTCGCCACCAGGTACCTTGTATGGTCGCTCCAGATCAGGTTTAGTGAAACGGAGCCGTATTGCCGCTGCATACATCAACATATACATCATTAAATAAAGTGCAATTGTCATCGCACTGATCAGAAAAAACGCCACACTGACATTCTTGAACACAAAATAAATACAGGAAAGCAAGGTCACCAGCCCCCCCTGAACCAACAGAATATTCTTTGGGATTCCATTGTCATTGGTTTTTGCCAGAACCGGAGGCAGGTGACCCAGTTTTGCAGTCCAGAGAAGGCCTTTACTGGGACCACTGATCCATGACATCACACCACCCAGTGCCCCCAGAGCAAGCAACAAGCAGAATAAACGGTTCCAATCACCAATACCCATTTTATTCAACATGATCTGACTGGCCGCCATCAGACCGGATTGAAGATCAATCTCTTCCGCAGGCATAACTGCAGCAATGGCTAATGATCCCAGGGTAAAGAGCACAAAGATAATCAGCGCGGCAATTAACATCGCTAGGGGAAACTCTGTCTTTGGGTTGCCCATTTCATTGGCGTGAACCGCATGCACTTCAACTCCGGCAAACAACAGAATAATTCCAGCAAGGAAAGCAATATTACCGAAGCTGTTAAACTCGGGCCAAAAGCGTGAATGGAC
Organism: Endozoicomonas atrinae; assembly: GCF_001647025.1. Lineage (GTDB taxonomy): Bacteria > Pseudomonadota > Gammaproteobacteria > Pseudomonadales > Endozoicomonadaceae > Endozoicomonas > Endozoicomonas atrinae. The sequence continues at coordinate 20,119 of NZ_LUKQ02000093.1, read as the reverse complement.
TTTACCCCCTTCCAGTTGGAACAAGCCTGTGTCCTGAGTTGTCAAATGCTCAAAGGCAACCGGGTTGCCCTGATCGACCCAGAGCAGTGCCAGAATAATAACAATGATACCCGGTAAAACCGTACCCACCAGAAAGCTGCTACTGGTGACCTTGGCAATAACATCGGTACCTTTAAAGGTCATCCATGTTGATAGCCAGTAAAAGACAATACAAAAAACGCCAACATAATACTGATCATTAGCCAGCTCAGGCCTGGCGACCAGGTAAGCAATCCCAGCCGCAGCAAATGACATCACCGTTGGATACCAGACGACGTTCTGAATCCACTGCAGCCAGATTGATATAAACCCGGCCCTTGGACCAAACGCCTGTTCAACCCAGGTATAAACTCCTCCCCCCATGTTTGAGAAAGCACTACCCAACTCAGCGGAAACCAGTGCTGCCGGTATCAGGAAAAGAATGGTTGCAAAGCCGATGTAGAAGAACATCGTCATCTCTTCCTTAGCCATCATCGGCAGTCCCCGCTAGCTTATAACAGCTGCTGATGTCATCAGCGCGATGGACATTATCGACAGTCGTTTGGTGGGAGAGTTAGAAACTGTGGCCATAGTTGGGCTCTCAGAAATAGCGGAAATAAAAGGCGGGATATAGTCAGAAACAATGACTGGTGTGATCAAAGACTCTCTTGGGTACTTTCGCTGAATCTATGCCCATTCAAGAATTTACCTGCAGGGGCAACCGATAGCGTAGTATGAGTATAGCCATAGCCAAAGAGCCGTCAGAGAGATCAATAGTCAAAAATTGAATAAAAAATGAAGTATGTCGTGTATCAGGAAATAGTTGAACTATTGGGTAAGTATTCAAATACCCATCTATTACCCTGAAAATTGCAAAAGACCAGCGCTAATAAACTAACTGTCAACGTATATGATGAAAGTCTATGGTTTCCTGTTTGACACCTGCTTCAGGATCATTAAAGACCGAAGTATCCATTGCATCCTCCGACCTGGCAACAATACAGGTTACCGCACAATCACCAGTGATATTCACAGCACTTCGCACCATATCCAGCAGTCGGTCAACCCCCATCACCAGCGCTATTCCTTCCAGTGGCAGGCCAACCTGCTGCAACACCATTGCCAGCATAACCATACCCACTCCCGGGACACCAGCGGTACCAATGGAGGCCAGTGTTGCGGTCAGAATTACTGACAAATAATCACTGATGCCCAGATCAATGCCAAAGGCCTGAGCGATAAAGACGGTAGCGACACCCTGCATGATGGCCGTACCATCCATATTCACCGTACTGCCCAGTGGAATAGTAAACGACGATATACGATTATCCACACCAAACCGGTGAGTGACAGTTTCCATAGACACTGGAATCGTCGCATTACTGGAAGCAGTGCTAAAAGCAAACATGGCGGCATCTTCCATTTTGCTCAGAAAAGTCAACGGACTTAACCCGGTAAACACTTTCAGCAAAACGCAGTAAGTCACCAGAACGTGCAGCAGTAAGACACAAAGCAGCAGCGTGAAATACTTTGCCAGACTGGCAATAGCAGACAGCTCAATGGTAGAAAACAGCTTGGCCATCAGGCAGAACACGCCATAAGGAGCAATGTTCATCAGCAAAGCCACCAGCTTCATCATTACTTCATTCATTGAGTCGAAGATACGGGCTATACGTTCTCCCGGCTGACCTGCAGCCCCGATAGCAATACCAAAAAGCACTGCAAACACAATAATCTGCAGGGTATTGCCACTGGCCATAGCCTCAACCGGATTATCCGGAAACAGATGAATCAGGATATCACTGATTGCCGGTGCATCCTGGGGAACAAATATGGATGCAGCTTCCAGGTTAGCACCATCCCCAGGCTTGACAATAAGCCCGGCAACAATGGCCAGAGTGATCGCAACCGCCGTTGTAAAAAGATAAAGAAGGAGTGTTTTCGCCCCTAAACGCCCGAGAGTCGAGGCATCAGTCAAAGAGCTCGTGCCACAGACGATGGATGTAAAAATCAGTGGTACTACCAGCATCTTCAGGGAAGAGATAAAAATCTGACCAATAATATGAAACAGGCCATCAGTTATGTACTGAGAAACAAAGAAACTCTCAGACAGGAAAGTGCGAATAACCAAACCCGTCGCAAGACCAGTAATCATTCCTATCAGAACCTTGGTTGTCAGTGAGTATTGGTTCCATGTTTTGATCATAGGGGCTATCCGCGGTTACTAAAATGGTACTGCCACGCACAGAAAAATGAATACGCTTTCTGTACAGAGCTGGATAGTTCTTCTCAGGTAATTTGAGGAAAGTCTCAACCTGTAGCGCTTAACCCAAAGAGAACGACACCATTAGCAGAACCCATTCATTATGGCTGCAATTCAGCATTTTTCCGGGAAATTAACTGCACAGGTAGCAAGCAATCCTCTACCCCTTGTTCACTCACCAAAAAACAGCTGCCAGACATTGCATTTTATCTCCTATACATGCGAACATTCGCATATTCAAATATATGAGGAATTTTTATGCTGCCTCATGAGTTTTTCAAAATGATGGCGGATGAAATCAGGCTACGCTGTCTGCTTCTGATAGCCCGTCAAGGTGAGCTGTGTGTCTGTGAGCTGGTATCTGCCCTTGATGAGCCTCAACCCAAAATATCCCGACACCTGGCACAAATGCGAAACCACGGTTTGTTAAACACCCGTCGTAAAGATCAATGGATTTTCTACTCTATAGCAGAAGATCTACCCGGCTGGATGAACAAAATCGTCGATGGTCTTCGCCATTCAAAATGTCTGAAGGGCGAGTACCAGCAGGATACCGACCGGCTGGAGTCAATGCCCAACCGCCCTTCATCAAAGAGCTGTTGAAATAAGGAGTAATCGCATGACTATTAAAGTAGGTATCAATGGCTTTGGCCGTATTGGCAGGCTGGCGATCAGAGCAGCATGGCACTGGCCGGAAATGGAATTTGTAAGGATTAATGACGTTGCCGGTAACAGCGCAACACTGGCTCACCTGCTGGAATTTGACTCTGTACAGGGTACCTGGCAGGAAACCATTTCATCCGATGACCAGCATATTCTCATTAATGGTCAGAGCATTAAGTACTCTCAGGAAAAAGAAATCAGTGCCATCGACTGGTCAGACTGTGATGTTGTTATTGATGCGACGGGCATCCACAGGGCAACAGCCAAACTCAACCAATATCTTGAGCAGGGAGTGAAACGTGTTGTCGTCACCGCCCCCGTCAAGGAAGAAGGTGTTCTGAATGTGGTCATGGGGGTTAATGACAGGCTCTATGATGCCAGCCAGCACCGCATCATCACAGCTGCATCCTGCACAACCAACTGCATAGCTCCTGTTGTAAAGGTTATTCACGAAAGACTTGGCATTACCCGGGGAGCCATCACCACCGTTCATGACCTGACCAATACCCAGACAATTCTGGATGCTCCCCATAAGGATCTGAGAAGAGCCCGTGCCTGCGGCATGTCCCTGATCCCGACAACAACGGGTTCCGCTACGGCAATTACCCAGATTTTCCCCGATCTGGAGGGTCGGTTGAATGGTCATGCCATCCGGGTCCCTCTGGCTAATGCCTCAATCACCGATATGGTCTTTGACGTTTCCAGAGATACTTCCGTAGAGGAAGTTAATCGGCTGTTGAAATCGGCCGCCGAGGGCTCATTGAATGGCATCCTCGGTTATGAGGAAAGACCCCTTGTTTCTATCGATTACCGTGGTGACCAGCGATCTTCAATTATTGATGCACTTTCCACCATGGTGGTTGACCAGCGCATGGTCAAAATTTATGCCTGGTACGATAATGAGATGGGCTATGCCTGTCGCACTGCCGAGCTGGCGCTGAAGGTTGGCAGAGAGTACTCCTGATGACTGAGACTCCCCGCGTTGAAAACAGCAAGCATCTCCAGCAGCAACAGATAAAAAATTACGCGCTCATCACGTTCAACTACTGGAACTTTACCCTGACCGATGGAGCCCTGCGCATGCTGGTGGTTCTCCACTTCTATTCGCTGGGCTACTCCGGTCTGGAAATTGCCATGCTGTTTCTCTTTTACGAGTTCTTCGGGGTAGTCACTAACCTGATTGGCGGCTGGCTGGGCGCCCGCATCGGCCTGAACAGAACCATGAATACCGGCCTGTTCATGCAGATCATCGCCTTGCTGATGCTGTCAGTCCCTTCACATTTCCTTTCAATACCACTGGTGATGTTTGCCCAGGCTATTTCAGGTATTGCAAAGGACCTGAATAAGATGAGCGCGAAGACCTCCATAAAAACTCTGGTCAGCAGCCAGCAGTCTGGAAAGCTCTATCGCTGGATAGCCATTTTAACAGGATCAAAAAATGCCCTGAAAGGTGCAGGCTTCTTTCTGGGTGGAGCCCTGCTGAGTCTGGTTGGTTTCCAGATTGCCATGCTTACCATGGCTTCTATATTAACCTTGGTATTAGCAGGCAGCCTGATGTGGCTGCAAAAAGACCTGGGGAAAGCCCGCAGTAAGCCAAAATTCACTCAGATCTTCTCTAAGAGCAAGGCAATCAACACTCTCTCTGCTGCCCGCCTGTTTCTCTTCGCCTCCCGGGATGTCTGGTTTGTCATCGCCCTGCCTATCTCTCTGAGTGCCGTTTTTGGCTGGAGCTCTGTGGAAACGGGAGGATTTATGGCCATATGGGTGATTGGTTATGGTCTGGTCCAGGGTATTGCGCCAACAATTACCGGGACTCAGAGTCAGCATATCCAGGGTCGCACCTCTCTTGTCTTATGGTCAGCAACTCTACTGCTGGTGTCTGTCCTGCTGGCACTTGCTATCACATTCCAGTGGTATCCACAATTGAGCCTTATTGTCGGCCTGCTGATTTTTGGCGGGATATTCGCCATTAACTCATCCCTGCACTCTTATCTGATTGTTTCTTTTGCCCGGGAGGAAGGCGCATCCATGGATGTTGGCTTCTATTACATGGCCAACGCCATGGGACGTTTAACCGGAACAGTGCTTTCGGGATGGACTTTTCAATGGGGGGGACTGGAAGCCTGCCTGTGGATCTCTTCTCTCTTTATTATGCTCACCGCCATCATTTCACTGGCAATGCCGGATCATAATCAGGAATTTCTGGGCCATCGCTAAGGGGGCCACGGTGATCAGTGTGAGCAGCATCCGCTGCTCTCCCTCCCGAAAATTTCGATTTTACTGCCTTATATTCAATGCATTAACGTTACTACAACCCTACCCACGAAGAACCACCCTAATTTGGAATACAGATTAAATGACTTTTATTTCCGATAACAGGTAGCACTGTCAATAAAACATAGTGATGTCCATTAATTAATGTCATTTGGCAATTACCCAGACAAATAAACCAACCTACCTTTATTTATTGATTTTCCTAACCAACAATAAAATCAATAAATTTCAAAAAATATTCTGGTCAGGTGTTTATATGAAAAGCTTATTGATAATTGGACTGGCATTTGGTCTGGCTGCCTGCTCTGACTCAAAACAAAAAGAAGCCACAATTAACAGCGATAAAGAATCATCACCATTTTCTGGAGATTCCAGAAAACTAGCTGATTCAACAAATAAAGAAAGCAATTCACTTTCCAATAGTTATAAAGAGTCAGAATCCAGAAGACAGAGTAACAAACCCATATCCTATAAGCTCTCAAGTTTTGCCACCTCTGGCTCAGAGATAAATAATCTTTCTTATAGTCAAGGTTCCTACACCGTTAATCAAAATGACACTTTGATGAAAATCGCTTTCGAAATATACGGTGATTATGAACAATGGAGAGTCATCAAGGATTCAAATCCTGAAAAAGTCGGATCTGACAATATAATCAAAGAGGGAATGACACTAACTTTCCCAGAACCAGCTGAAGAATTTGTTCAAAGCAAAAATGGCGATCCATATCTAATCAAGCGTGGAGATACATTAACATCCATTTCCAAAAATGCCTACGGTACAAGCCGTCACTGGAAAGCTATCTGGAAGAATAACACGCCTCTAATTAAAGATCCGGATTTAATTTTTGCTGGATTTACAATATACATGCCTGCTATCAAAGATTGATAGGCATTAATATAAAACGTAAGTGTTTGACTACCCTCCCTCAAATTTGACCGGTACTTATCCAGCCCAGAATTCATTCTGTGAAACCCTGGGCTGGAGTTTTCTAATCATCCCCCCCCAAATTAATACAACCCTGTAAGTCTTCTACCTATAGCAACATGATATGTTACCAAGCCGTTGTGGTGAGGAACGTTAATCAGGTGTCATTCTCAACAGCCAAAAAAGCTCTGATTTGAAATGAATTGCTCCCCAGCTATCACAAACAGTGATATCCACCGCTTCGGCTATGATTAAGCCACCAATTCAATCGGGTAGCATGACGTTACAACATGAAAATCATAACATCCAGCAGGTTACTGCCTGTTTTTGTTTTCGCTTCATTGATCGCATTTGCGGACCACCATCAGGAACCAGAAGGCAACAGGACTGCTTCCAGCAGGGATGAACTCACTGAAAAAGACGCTCTACTATTTCTGCAAGAATCTGAACTGTCTCTGAAAAAGCTGAGTAAGAAAGTGAATCGAGCCAAATGGATTCATGCCAATTTTATCACCTATGATACATCTTCTCTGGTCGCTGAAACGAGTGCAAAAAAAACAGCGGCTGTCGTTCGACTAGCACACGAAGCGGCCCGGTTTAATAATATTGAGCTAAGTGACGATACACGGCGCAAGCTGGAAAAGTTGAAACTGGCTCTCACACTCCCATCACCAATGGATGATGAGAAGAACAATGAGCTGTCAGGGGTAACCACTCAACTAAGTAGCCTTTATGGTAAGGGAAAATACTGTCGAGATGAAAAATCCTGCCTCAGTCTGAGCGAAATATCAGCAACAATGGCCACCAGCCGTAATTATGAGGAACTTATGGAGCTATGGACTGGCTGGCATGAAATTGCGAAGCCCATGCGCCCTCTTTATATGCAAGAGGTAAACCTGACCAACCAGGGGGCAAAAGAGTTGGGCTATACAGATACCGGCTCGATGTGGCGTTCCAAATACGATATGCCCGCTGACGACTTTGCCAGAGAGCTGGAACAGCTCTGGCGACAGGTGCAACCACTTTATCAGTCTCTCCACTGCCACGTTCGGGCAAAACTGGGTGAGATATACGGGGACGAGCGAGTTCCTCAGGATGGGCCTATTCCTGCCCATCTTCTGGGTAACATGTGGGCCCAGATCTGGAGCAACATCTACGACATCGTTGCTCCGGAGCAGGCTGATCCCGGTTATGATTTGACAGGCCTGCTGACACAGCACAATTACAATGAACTTGAAATGGTCAAAAGAGCTGAAAAGTTCTTTACCTCCATGGGTTTTGCCCCGCTGCCGGACTCTTTCTACGAACGATCACTGTTTACCAAGCCCCGGGATCGTGATGTGCAGTGTCACGCTTCAGCCTGGAGCCTTGACAGTAAGGATGACCTGCGAATCAAGATGTGTATCCGGGTCACTGGAAAAGCATTTTCAATCATACACCATGAGCTGGGGCACAATTTTTACCAGCGAGCCTACAAGAAACAACCCGTTTTTTATCAGCAAAGTGCCAACGATGGTTTTCATGAAGCGGTTGGAGACACTATCGCCCTGTCAGTCACTCCCGGTTACCTGCAGGATATTGGCCTGCTTGACGAGCTTCCTGATGCCTCAAAAGATATTGGCCTTTTGATGCAGATGGCGCTGGATAAAATTGCATTCCTGCCTTTTGGTCTTTTGGTCGACCAGTGGCGCTGGCAAGTGTTTTCGGCGGAGATAACCCCGGAGAACTATAACAAGGCATGGTGGGAGCTCCGTAAAAAGTATCAGGGGGTTGAGGCACCCGTAGCCCGTACTGAGGAGCACTTTGATCCGGGAGCCAAATACCATATCCCCGGGAATACACCATACACACGCTACTTTCTGTCACATATTCTGCAGTTTGAATTCCATCGAGCCCTCTGTGATATTGCAGGAAATAAAGAGGCTATCCACCGCTGCTCGATTTACAATTCAAAAGAGGCTGGTGGTCATCTGAACAGAATGCTTGAAATGGGTTCCAGTCGTCCATGGCAGGAAGCATTGGCTACGATTACCGGTAAACACGAAATGGATGCTTCAGCAATTCTGGAGTACTTCGCCCCGCTTCAGGAATACCTGGATGAGCAAAACAAAGGGCGTCAGTGTGGATGGTAAACGGGCTATGTCTACCCCTTCAAAGCATAACTGAATATATATAAGGTATTCCCTCTTTCTTCCTCACCTCCCCCCTGACAGGATGTCCGGGGAAGGTTATCAGAGCACTGCGCAGTCCTTCTCAGTTGAAGATGATAGACACTTAGTGTGGGTATTCTTAAAAAGTACAACAGTCAAGAGCATGCTGACGTTTCTTTAGGTGCTCAGCACATCTGGCCAGGACACGATGCCTGGCTGGGCTCGCAACGAAACGTCAATTGACCCTAAAAAGATTGAAAATAGATATAAAGCACCATAAGCACCAACTGGCGACAATAAAGGCAACCAACACCGGGAATAATACATTCAGGGGAGTGATAGCCAGATTTGACGCTGGAAAAGCCTCCACCCTCTACAGCAGAAAGTGATGGTAACTTGATACCATGCTTGCCCGGCAGAAGAACCACGTGGCTGAGGGCAAGAAACTTGGCAACATGTTTTCGTGTCTCAGCAGGCAGATCAAGGCTCCAGAAACCTGCATCTGAATATTCTCCAGACTCCATGGCCAAATCAATGCTTTGCTTCACCCGATAAAGGCCCGCATTATAAGCGGCAATGGTTAAAATCCAGTCATTGGTTCGCCGATAAAGGTACTCAATATAGGTTAATGCGGCATCCGTGGCTCTTTCGAGATCCGTTCTTTCATCACACTTTTTCGATACCTTAAGCCCGTAAGCCCTGGCTGTCCTGGGCATCAGCTGCCAGAGGCCCATAGCCCTGGCAGATGATCGAGCCTTAAGATTAAGCTCACTTTCGATAAGAGGCAGCAAAGCCAACTCTGATGGCAACCCTTTCTCCTGAATCCTCTTGTTCAAATAAAATTGATGCACCAATATGCGTTCAGACAGGCGGTTAAAATAATATTGGGGAAATGCTTTCAGCTGCTCGGCTACCTTCTCATTGTTATAGTGAGCCATCAGTCGAAAACCATGGCGCAACGACTGCCAACCATCCTTTGGGTCATGAATACAGACCGGCCGGTACCCCTTTTCCATTCGGCGATCATCCGTCTCTACCATAACTTCTGATCCGTGTGCATGGCAGGGCACAAGAGAAAGGCCCATGACAATAACAAAGAGAGCTAAAACCCGAAAATACCAAACCATCCAGCTACCAACCGATAATGATAAGTCTTTTCCTGTACCTTTATTGCACAAAAGGATCTCAGACCACTTTCTGGACTGGATAAAAACAGTGATGCTGACTTCAGACTCCAAGCAACAGCTCCAAAGCAAACAATAGATAACGATAAGCTTTATAAATTGAAACCAGAATTTTAAACTAGGACAAAGAAACAATGACCATGAAAATATAGCGCATTTTGCTCCGGTACCGAGGTTCCTGGCCTTAAAGACTGAACAGCAGAATTCTAATCCCCAGCAGCCCTTTCAGCCTCCTATTTCTCCGGAAATCGAATGGTGAACCATTCAATTAATATCTTGCTCAGAGAATTAATGGTCCTATATATCTATTTCTCTCTTTACAGCTCAGTACGCCAGCATAGTTTCGACCATTTAAATTCAAAAGAATCGTTTTTTATAAACGCACGATGATATACCGTAAGGTAATAATGTGATTTTTTTGAAAAATTATTGCTATTTGGTTCAACTGTTGTAAAGGCTGTGCCATTATTAATAAGGTTTTTCTTAACTTTAATCCTGATACAGGCAAGATCGTCTTGGCCAATAAGGCTTTTGGCCAGAAACAACGGAAACTGATATGAAGAAGGTTATTAAAATATCTGCTCTGGCAGCAGCTGTACTTTTAGCAGCAGGCTGTCAGGAAAAAACTACTCAGGCTCCTGAAGTTGAGTTAAACACTGATGACCAGAAAGCCGCCTATGCCATTGGTGCTTCTGTTGGTAACTTTGCCAGTCAGACACTGAAGCAGCAGGATGAGCTCGGTGTTGTGCTTGACCGTGCGCTGGTTCAGCAGGGCTTGCTGGACGCGCTCTCGGATCAGGTCAAAATGAACGACGAGGAGATGGGTGCTGCCCTCCGAGCTCATGAGCAGAAGATGAACACCGTTGTTCAGGAGAAAGCCAAGGAGAAGCGTGAGGAAACCCTTAAAACTGGCGCCAAATATCTGGAAGATAACGCCAAGAAAGAAGGTGTTTCCGTGACTGAGTCCGGCCTTCAATATGAAGTCATCAAGCAGGGCGACGGACCAAAACCAGTAGCGGCTGACACGGTTACCGTTCATTACACAGGTACTCTGACTGACGGCACTGTCTTCGACAGCAGCAAGCAGAGAGGCCAGCCAGCAACGTTCCCTCTGGCTAACGTCATCAAGGGCTGGACTGAAGGTGTTGCCCTGATGCCCGTCGGCTCTGAATATCGCCTGACGATCCCTGCTGAACTGGCCTATGGAGACCAGGAAGTCGGCACGATTCCAGCTGGCTCCGTTCTGGTATTCGATGTTGAGCTGATCAGCATCGAAGGTAAAGAAGAGAGCAAGAAAGCAGCTGACAGCAAACAAGCCAAGAAATAAATCTTCAGGCTGGTTACAATAACGCGCAGTATTAATGCCCGTTATTTATTTGTGAATTATGAACCTGATCTCAATTTTGGTACTACTGTTTATCACCCTGTTTGTTGTGGTTAAACTGACAGAGCTCCATGGCAAGCCACTTACCAATGAGCAGCAAAGCAAGCTTTCCAAAATTGCCATGGTATTAATTTTTGTGATGTTGGTTGCTGCGCTGATCAAAAGCCTGATGTAATTGATCAAAATTTAAACAGCTCACTAATAATGACCGCCAAAAGTAATGCAGGGCTGACCCAGCGAATCAGAAGCTGCCAGGTTTGCAGGTACTTGCCCTGCATTCCCAACTGTTCAATCAGCACCTTCCTTTCCATGATATAACCACAGAAATAAAGCACCAGAAGCCCTACTACCGGCAGCATGACCTGAGTAGCAAAGGCCGTATAAAGGTCAAAAAGGTTTTTGCCATCAACAGAAACATTTTTCCAGACGCTGAAAGAAAGGCCGGGTATTAGCCCAACCAGGAAGATAATACCACCTGCTATTGAGGCCCCTGCTGCGCGGAACCCTGAACACAGACGGCTCATCATCACCACCAGGGGTTCAGCCAGATTGACTGCAGAAGTCCAGACGGCCATCACCAGAAGAAGGAAAAATAAGGGCAGAATCATTGAACCAAACGGCATTTGAGCCAATGCAACCGGTAGCGTGATGAACATCAACCCGGGACCTCCAGCAACTGCAAGCCCTTCGCTGAACACCACGGCAAACGTTGCAACACCAACCATCACCGCCACCAGGACATCAAGCAAAGCGACAATCAGTACAGCTTTAACCACTGACAACCGCTCTGGCATATAGGCACCATAAGCCATCAAACAGCATGCACCAATGGCAAGGGTGAAAAAAGCATGGCCCATGGCCTCCAGTACCACTCCACCGCTAACGGCCTCAAACTTGAAGGCAAACAGATAATCCAGGGCTAGCGTAAAACCACTGAACTGGCTTGCGTATATCAGCAGAACGACCAGAATCAGATACATCAGGGGCATTAGCCAGTTATTCAACTGCTCAATACCTTTTGAAATAGTTCGACCACTAATGGCAACCGTCATGAGAATAAACATCCCGTGGTATAAAACCACCTGCCACGGGGATTCCAGTAGCTGTTGAAAATTTATCGATGTCGCTCGAATGCTGTTTGCAGAAAGTTCGCCTGAAAGCGACTGAAAAAAGAAGTGAAGTACCCAGCCAGACACCACGCTATAGAAAGAAAGAATCATTGTAGCAGCCAGTGTTCCCAGCCAAGCCAGCTTGCTCCAGTGCTTTGTATGACCGGCGCTGACAGCCAGCTGCCGCAGACTGCTGGCGGGTGATGCTCGTCCTGCTCTCCCAACAACAATCTCGGCAATCATTACCGGCAGCCCAAGTAGCACAACAAAAACGATATACAGAAGGAAAAACAGGCTTCCTCCGTTTTCACCCGCCACATAAGGAAAACGCCAGATATTCCCCAAGCCTATGGCAGCCCCGGCAATAGCGAAAATAAAAGCTCGATTGGAAGTGATTCTGTTTTCAGGCTGCATGGATTGTCCATTTTCTATTGTTAAGCCGAATTGTACTGACCAGCAGATTCCTATCAGCATAGACGCAAACTGATACTTATATCATCGGATAGACCACGAAGGATTCCATAGCAGACAAGCTCTCCAGTGGATTAACTATTGATTCAGATCGATAAACACCCACAATGGATGGGTCTATGATGAACTCTATGGTGGAAGTCTTAACTGGCAATTCCCGGAGGGATATATGAGTAGCAGCGACGTTTTTCATCTCGGCCTGACCCGCGAGGCTCTGAATGGGGCCAGACTGGCCATTGTCCCCGGTGACCCGGAACGGGTCGAGCGAATTGCTGAACTGATGGATAACCCGACAAAACTGGCCAGCCTCCGTGAGTTCACAACCTGGCGGGGGGAGCTGGAGGGACAGCCCGTAATCGTTTGCTCAACCGGTATCGGCGGGCCATCTACTTCTATCGCAGTGGAAGAACTGGCACAACTGGGGGTCCGTACCTTTCTGAGAGTTGGAACCACCGGCGCAATCCAGCCACATATCAATGTGGGTGACGTGATCATCACCACCGGCTCCGTTCGACTGGATGGTGCCAGCCGACATTTTGCCCCTCTCAGCTACCCTGCCGTTGCTGACTTCCAGTGTACCCGCGCACTGGTAGATACTGCCGGGCAAAGCGGACTTAACTACTGGACCGGTATTACTGCGTCCAGTGATACCTTCTACCCTGGTCAGGAACGCTATGACACCTTCACCCAGCGGGTTAGAAAAGAGCTGCAGGGCTCTATGGAAGAGTGGCAATCGATGGGTGTGCTTAACTATGAAATGGAATCTGCAACCCTCCTGACCATGTGCGCTGCCATGGGACTTAAAGCCGGTTGTGTGGCTGGAGTCATCGTTAACCGCACCTGCAATGAAACCCCGGATACTGAAAAGCTGGCCAACGTTGAGCCCAACGCAATTAATACGGTGATTGGAGCCGCAAGACGCCTTCTGGGAGTCACTGATTGATGATATCGGGGCTTTGCTGATCGACTATTGAATCAGGAACCTCTATGGATGTGGGACTAAGATTGGACTGACATAATACTCAGGAGAGGCATCCGTTAGATGCAAGCCTTACCAATACCGTCATCCATCAACTTAGCGGATCGATCAGGTGATACCTTACCGGCAGATAAACCACAGGTAAGCTGGAAACGCTGGGCAGTCCGTATACTTTCAACGGCTGCCGCCATCGTGTCCGCAGCCTTTGCTTTGAGCGCGATCTATGCAGGGTTCTTCACCACAGCGGCAGTCTTTGGAACTATTACCGTGGTTTCTACAGCCTGTGCCATCTCTGCCTTTTCAAAAAATAGCACTCCTTCAACATCGTCCTATGGTATCGATATGACGAGAGAAAGGCTCAGCGGTCAGTCTGAGAGCACATCCAGCATTGTGTACAGCAAAGGGTACGAAGTTGTCGATGTTCTAAGCGATGGCAATTGTTTTTTCCATGCCGCTACGGTGCAATGCCCTGACTGGAGCGCTCACACCCTACGTCAACGGGTTCATGAAGAAGCAAGACAATGGCTCTATGAATACGAAATGAATCGCCATTTAAACCTCAATGAATACGAAAGTTGCCGGAATCCAGTGGCAGAAGACGACCTTTATTCCTATTTAACAAAAAGAGTTGACCACCATGGCATGACAGGCCTGGACGCAATTAATCGCAATGGTGTGTGGGTGTATACGGTAATCACCCCTCTGCTCGCCAGAGTCTTGCGAAGGCCAGTCATTTCAGTAAATAACTCTGGTACTATTCGGAGTGCTGCTGATGCCAATGGATTCTACCTGAACCTCGCTGACAATCAGCTGAAAACTCTTGATTTAAATGCCCTTGGAGATTTTGTACTACTTGAACACATTAACAACAATCACTTCAGAGGCTGCAGAAAGCGTAACCTCCGCAATTCCCACAAATCAGGATAGGAAACTGTTCAAAGCTCTATTTTCCGACAGCCTCCTATTTCCGGCAGCTTCCTAATGTTTCCTCCTCAATTGTGTTCTTGCTTCCGAAGTCTGGAATACCCCTGAACCATATCTTTTGCAACCAATCCCCAAGCCTGACTTAATGTCTGAACGTATGCCTGTGTAGAATCACCGCTCTCCAGCAACAGGGCATAGACCTTTTCCCGTTGGATAATAACCTGCCGGTCCTGCCCCTCCAGAGACCAGGCCACATTTATCTGCAGCTGGTCATTCACCACCACTATCGACTGAACATCAATAAATGCGACAACGTCCGGGCGTTTATCTCGAACCCAGGGACCCGAGCTTACCCAGCTACTGGAGCGAACCTGACTACGCATATTCTGTACCATGACTTGTGTCAGCAGCTCTGGCAACGGCTCTCCCCAGTGATCGTTAACAGCAGTCTGTAAGCGCACACCACCATCGCTCCAGGTGATATTTTTCTTGTCCAGCCAGCCCGCAACACTCACTGGAAAAACCCCCAGTGTAGCGGGCAGCTCTGAAAGCACTTTACTCTCTTGTGAAATCGTTGCCGGTACCAGTGCATAGTCGTGATAGGTTGGGTTCTTGATGGAACAACCTGACATAAGACTAACCAACAAGGCCACAAAGAAAGCCTTGGAAGCAGCTCTATGATGCAAAACAAGGTTCAATATACGTAAGTAACGGCTCACCGGGAGTCTCCTGCTTTTCTGCCGAAGATAATGGAATCGGGTTGACGTTGCAGCATGTCAGCCAGGTCATCAACCGCCCTGGACGCACGACTAATGTCTTTTGAACTCTGCGTCAGCTGGTACATCAGTGGTGAGTCAGGGGCCAGTGTCTCTTCTGCCGCGGCCATGGTCTCCTGAAGTTGAAGCATGGTTTCATTCAGTTGCTGTGTAGCTGCAGGCAGCTCGGTTTTCAATAATGCCGTCACTTCCCCCGCATCCCGCGACATGGAGGCAAACTCCCGGCGAATACCCGCCATACTTGAACTCATTTCATTGGACATGGCTTCCATACTGACAAATGCCTGATCAACATCGTCGATCAGTTTATTCAGTCGACCATCTCCGGTCAGCCTGGCCAGATTATCCAGAACCTCTGTTAAACTACTGGCCATTTCCGCCATGTTTATACTCTCAAATTTCTCAATAAACTCTTCCAGGTTATTGGGCACCGTAGGAATCTGTGGGTATTCGGTAGACACAGGCTGCATTTCCGGAAGAGAGTCAAAGAAATCCACCTCGATATACAGCAACCCGGTTAATACACTCTGCAGTCCAATCTGGGCACTGAGCCCCTGCTTCATCAACTGTCCCAGCACATTATGATCACTGCTTTTACCCTGTTCGCTGATCGCATCCGGGTACATATCAATAGTGACCACATTCAAGACCTTCTGGTGATTGTGATACAGCTTGGTCTTGATGCTGACCACCTCACCAATTTTTACGCCACGCAGCGTCACAGGAGCGCCAACATTCAAGCCTTTTATCGAACTGTCAAACAGGATTTGATAACGCTGGACATCCTTTCGGGAAAAACCATCCGCATTAAGAAACAACACCAGAGTAATCGTCATTGTAATGACCAGAATGACAAAAAGGCCGACGGATACCGACAGGGATTTTCTATTCATAGACTTCTCTCAGACAAGCGGGCCTCATTAACCTTCATTTTTTGAGTCGCTCTATACTCTTCCTCATCTGCACACTCTCCTCTGGACAGAAACTCCCTGACCAGGTCGTGTTTACTGTGGTTAAGCATATGTTTCGGAGAACCGGTATCCAGCTGGGTTTTGGTGTTGGCATCGAGGTAGACCCCATTGCTGCCAATGGCAAAAATACTGGCCAGCTCATGGGTCACAATCACCACGGTGGCACCGGTTGAATCTCTTAGCTGCAGAATCAGGTCATCCAGCCGTCTGGCGCTGAGTGGATCCAACCCAGCCGACGGCTCATCAAAAAAAAGGATATCCGGATCCAGGGCAATGGCTCTGGCGAGTCCGGCACGTTTACACATACCACCACTGATCTGGGATGGATAAAAATCTTCAAAACCGGCCAAACCAACCAGCGCCAGCTTATAACGCACCATATCCCGAATATCTTTACTCGTCAGTGTCGTATACTGTTCCAGTGGCAGGGCAACATTTTCTGCCAGTGTTTTATCACTAAATAAAGCGCCTCCCTGATAGGTCACACCCCAGCGCTTACGCATTGCCAACTGCTGTTCGGGTGAATCGGTAAAGTAACTCTGCCCGCCAAACAGAATTTCCCCTTCTGCTGGCTCATAGAGTCCAATCATATGTTTCAGGAGCGTGCTCTTGCCACAGCCACTCCCCCCCATAATGACAAACACATCACCTTTGCAGATTTGAAAATTCAGGTTGGATTGAATCAGGTTGCTGCCATATTTCATGGTCAATCCACAGGCTTCAATCACTACGTCCTGACGGTCCTGTCGCAGTTGACTCATGGTCAAATTCCCAGGTGATAAAAAAGGATATTCAACCCAGCGTCTGCCACCACCAGATAGATAATGGCGGTCACTACTGCATTGGTGGTGGCCTGGCCTACCGCTGCTGATGAGCGACCACAGGCAAGACCTGCACGACAGCCTGCCATGGCAATCAATACCGCAAAGACAACGCTTTTAAAAACGCCGGTCATAATATCACCAAAGGTGATGGCATCCCGTAGCTGATACAGATACATCGTCCAGGTGACATCCATGCTGGTGGCTACCAGCCCTCCACCAAACATCCCCAGAATATTGCTGTAAAGACAAAGCATTGGAATCGTCATAATCAACGCCAGTGTCCTTGGTAATACCAGGTAATCCATGGGCTTAATACCCAGCGTCGTCAGTGCATCAATTTCCTCATTGACCTGCATGGTACCCAATTGGGCTGCATAGGCGGCACCGGTTCGGCCTGACATGATGACCGCAGTCATCAGCGCCCCCATCTCCCGAACCATCCCCACACCCACCAGGTTGGAAACATACACCTCTGCACCAAACTGTCGGAGCTGAACCATTCCCAGGTAGGCTAGAATCATCCCGATCAGCACACTTTGCAGGGTAATAATGGGTAACGCAGAAGGACCAGACTGATGGCAGTAGCTAAGGATATCCGACCATCGTGCAGACCCTTTTCGAGAAAACCAGCGGAACAGTGTAATTACCAACTCTCCGGTGAAAGCCAGCAATTCCATTGCCTCATCACCCAACCGGGCAACCCGGCTGGTGAGGTTCTGAAAGAGTGATGTATGCCTTTCAGGCAGCGCCTTATTGGGGGGCACGGTATTGGCCAGCCTGAACAAATCTCCCACATCCTCAGGTAAGCCGCTCAGGTCAAACTGGCAACGGGAGGGTTCAAGCATACGCTGGCAGGCCATCAACCAGGCCAGCAGCCTGGAGTCCCATGAAAAGTCATCACCGGTAATAAAGGCAACAGTCTTTAATTGATCATAATTCAGTAACGCAGAAAGCTGATCCAGGGTCGGTAGAGCACCACTGACCGTCCAACTTCCCTGCAGGGTAATAACAACATTCGGGTCAGACACTTTATCAAAGGTCAGTGTCGCCTGGTTCATGCTTATTGATGCCTTGGAAAAAGCGCCAATAATAACAGGAAAACGCCACAGGTAGGCAAGTCCAGCCGCCCTTCACGATCCAGCTCTTCATTGACTTTCTGCTATCGGAAAAACAAACCGGGAACTATTTGCTGTATATGCTTTCTTAATGAGTTACAAACAGTATCAAAATCAGCGTCAACCAGGTAATACTCACAGTTATGGATCAAACGCCAAGGGTGCCCCTATTCTTCTTGCCCCCTCCCAATCAACAAACACACCCACAAGCCATACATGCATCGTGGTTGAGGTGGCAGATGGGGAGCTTTAATCCAGGCCAAGGACAAGTACACCTCCCTGTCATTCCGTCAGTGCATACACCTGCACAGCAAAGGTTGGTACCCCCTTACCCAAGTTACTTTCAAAACGTTTGTGTTCCCCCGGATCAGGCGGCAACAGGATCTTTTCAGCCTATCCCTTGTCCAAGACACCCCCCTTTTCTTTCAACTCAGCCGATGCATGCGCCAGTACAACATAGATTGGTATACCATCACCCAACTCCCTCTCATAGCACTGGTACTCCCCTGAGTCAGGGGGAAGCAAAATCTTTGCTGCCCCCACCTATTCCGAGCCATACTCATGAAGCACAACCAATATGCGCAGGCACCTATCAAATACCGAAAATTGAAGAGCAGACTGATACACCCGAACAACACGTAACTCCTACTGACTCTTACAACGCCAATGCTTACCCGGTTCAGGCAGAAGCCAGACCTTTTCACTCCCCGCTTTTTCAAAACCATAGTCATGGAGAAAGTCGAATATGCGCAGACATCCATCAAATAGCAGAGCCCGAAGAGCAGACCGATCCCCCAGCACAACATGTAAGCCATACTGACTTTCACAACAATGATGCTTCCCCGGTTCATTCAGTAGCAAGATCTTTTCACTACCCCTCTTTTCCGACCTACACTCATGAAGAAGATCAAATATGCGCAGGCATACGTCAAATACCAAAACACAATGAGCGAACTGAAAGTTCAGACGAAGAAATACCCTCTCCAGGCACTATAGGAGGAATAGAGATATGTGATAGCTATAAGTCCACAACAACCCCTTGGAAACTAACGGAATCCAGAAACAACTCGACACAGAATCACTCTACCCGCAGATGCTCCTCCAGAACTGAAAACCATCAACAGCCAAGTCATGCTGATATCATAAGCCGGCTTAACGCACTCAAAGGCACTGAGATCAAAGTAAAGACTTCATATTGTGAACCAGGCTGCAGTGATGACTATGCCATTTTCAAAATTCCAGAGAGCCGGTACCACATCGAAGTGTCTTTTGACTACGATTTTGAAAAGGACATGCGATACAGAAATGCCAGAAATAACCTTTACATCAAGGGAAGACTCGAATTTGATGAAGTTGAGATGAAACAGTATGTCAGAGCCAAATCAGCAAGAGACTTTACCACTTGGCCATCACAGCGCTCACATTATATTCCGCTTTTTTTAGTGCCAGAAAGCATACAGATAGTCCACAGTTCTGATAACAGGGCATATTCAGCTACAGAATCAAGGTACCAAAGGTCATATTCAAAACACCAAAAGTGAAAACAGGATTAATCATTGGATCAAATACGAGCCTGTAAATAATTCTGTGTAAACGCCACTAAAACTACTGCTCCTTGAACCGGTCAGGAAACATAATTTCAAACCGGTTCATGGCGGCTTTCCAGTTCCTGATCGGCATGGTCCATTTCTCGGAAGCTTTTTCCATGGCCAGGTAGATTACCTTCATGACTGACTCATCCGTCCGAAAAATCTTCCGGTTCTTAATCGCCTTACGAATGACGCTGTTCAAGGACTCAATGGCATTCGTTGTATAAATCGCTTTTCGGATATCTTCAGGATAGTCGAACAGAGTAATCAGGTTATCCCAGTTATTACGCCAGGACTTACCAATCGATGGGAATTTCTCCCCCCAGGCTTCTTCAAAGGCTTCCAGCTCCATTTCTGCTTCTTCAGCAGTCGCTGACCGGTAAATCCGTTTCAGGTCGCTGGCGACGCATTTACGGTCCTTGTAGGAGACGTATTTCAGCGAGTTACGTACCTGATGCACAATACACAGCTGAACCTGAGCCATTGGGAACACGGTGTTA
>NZ_LUKQ02000912.1 GCF_001647025.1 Endozoicomonas atrinae | reverse complement strand
ATCGTGAAAGTTTTCAGGAAAATCGGGAGTTTTAGGCATGACATTAACGGGATGAACAACAGGCTATTTAAAGTATAAAGGCAATCGCAGAATTCGTGACATATTTTGAAAATGAAATTGGTATAACAAGGGCATCAAAAAAGTCTTTGCCAGTAAACGCCCGGAGGCCGGTGTAAGGCTCTGCGCCCATGGCATCATCGACCAGCCTGCGAGCCTTGGTAGACTGCAAACGCACATCAGTGGTGGCACT
>NZ_LUKQ02000911.1 GCF_001647025.1 Endozoicomonas atrinae | reverse complement strand
GCTATGCCAAGCAATATAGTGAAGCGACGATCATAACGGCTTTTCCAGTTGACCGTATATTCCTGTCTATCTACCGCAATGTGAAGATACCTATCTTTAAGAATATGTTGAAGTTTTCGCTCTCTGTTGTCATCACCGATGTAATAAGTCTTCAAAACACCAGTTTAATTTGACCTCCCGATTAACCCTTTTCTGGCCGATTGTTTTCCTGTTGGTATCAAGCAGGGAGCAGCGCCATGACCAATCGAGA
>NZ_LUKQ02000910.1 GCF_001647025.1 Endozoicomonas atrinae | reverse complement strand
TTGATCCGGACAGAAATTCTACGTTAAAGCTCCTTGCCATAGCTTCGGCTATGACTCGTCACTTTGCCTTGCCTTCCTACCCGGATCACCATGCTCACAACGGGTTTAGAAAATTTAATTGGTATTACATCCATGGGCTACACCGGCAAGATATCCCTTCTCCGTGAATACATTCATCCCAAACGGGCGCTGCGCCCAAGCCTGGCAACGGTTCGTTATGAGACCGATGCGGGATACCAGTTACAACATG
>NZ_LUKQ02000909.1 GCF_001647025.1 Endozoicomonas atrinae | reverse complement strand
GCTATGCCAAGCAATATAGTGAAGCGACGATCATAACGGCTTTTCCAGTTGACCGTATATTCCTGTCTATCTACCGCAATGTGAAGATACCTATCTTTAAGAATATGTTGAAGTTTTCGCTCTCTGTAGGCCGTATAAGCTATGCAGTGTTTCCAGATCTGATCAATCATTCGATATATCGCAGGGGATGACATGCCTGTGATATCAGCCATGGCCCGTAGATGAACTTGCCTCACAGCCATTCTGAAAC
>NZ_LUKQ02000908.1 GCF_001647025.1 Endozoicomonas atrinae | reverse complement strand
CGAGAAATGGACCATGCCGATCAGGAACTGGAAAGCAGCCATGAACCGGTTTGAAATTATGTTTCCTGACCGGTTCAAGGAGTAATAGTTTTGGTGGCGTTTACACAGAATTATTTACAGGCTCGCACAGAAAGCCAGAATTTGGCACCTTCTGTTTCGGCAAGCCAAAGACCCAAAAGTTCCTTATGGCCTTCAGTGTTCACGCCAAGAGCAACATACACGGTTTTACGAATAACCCGTTTATCCTGATG
>NZ_LUKQ02000907.1 GCF_001647025.1 Endozoicomonas atrinae | reverse complement strand
AGCGATTAACACCGTGTTCCCAATGGCTCAGGTTCAGCTGTGTATTGTGCATCAGGTACGTAACTCGCTGAAATACGTCTCCTACAAGGACCGTAAATGCGTCGCCAGCGACCTGAAACGGATTTACTGTCATCACCGGCGTAAAAAGTCCTCAAAACACCAGTCCAAAATGACCTGTCGTTAAGTATAGCTTTTTGGGGTGGTCTGCAAGTCTGATAGTTCCAGAAAGTTAAATATTTTACTAAGCTGAC
>NZ_LUKQ02000906.1 GCF_001647025.1 Endozoicomonas atrinae | reverse complement strand
CGAGAAATGGACCATGCCGATCAGGAACTGGAAAGCAGCCATGAACCGGTTTGAAATTATGTTTCCTGACCGGTTCAAGGAGTAATAGTTTTGGTGGCGTTTACACAGAATTATTTACAGGCTCCAACTATACGCTTTCCGTTTTTTTAATCTTCGGAAATAAGGTTCTCAAATTGTATTGCAGGACGACCAGCAATTATATTCAGATAAGAACCAATATTATGTGCCAGTAACTTCCGAGCGATACGTGA
>NZ_LUKQ02000905.1 GCF_001647025.1 Endozoicomonas atrinae | reverse complement strand
CCAGTGACATCGGTGGCCGCAGTAATGGTCGGTACATCATTGGTGCCGGTGATGGTCACCGTCACCTGCTGATCCACGGTACCGCCGTTGCCATCGTTAACCGTGACGGTATAGGTCTGGGTCAGCACCTGACCCGCGGCCAGGTCATCAATATCGGCATCGGGCACCGTGAAGGTCCAGTCTACCTGGCCGGTGCCGTCACTGGTGGTGTTGTTGCTGACCGTCGGGGTAAAGGAGCCCAGGTACCCGGT
>NZ_LUKQ02000904.1 GCF_001647025.1 Endozoicomonas atrinae | reverse complement strand
AGTCAGCTTAGTAAAATATTTAACTTTCTGGAACTATCAGACTTGCAGACCACCCCAAAAAGCTATACTTAACGACAGGTCATTTTGGACTGGTGTTTTGAGGACTTTTTACGCCGGTGATGACAGATGTACGGTGCTGAGGTGTCGCCTACCTTGATATCCAAGGTAACTGATGCTGTCTACGATGAGGTCAGGACTTGGCAGAATCGCCCGCTGGACAGACTTTTCCCCATCCTGTATCTCGATGGCCT
>NZ_LUKQ02000903.1 GCF_001647025.1 Endozoicomonas atrinae | reverse complement strand
GTTGAGAGGCCGGTATACTGTTTGTCGTTTGCTGAAGAGACCAGATTACTGAACGACACACTGGAATATCTGGTTGATCACCTTGCTCCGCTAACAGAGCAATTGCAAAAAGGGGAGGTATTTGACGGGGAATGTAATTTAAATTGTGTAAACGCTTGTCGTTAATACTCCAAAATGGAGAATAACAATGAGCGTTGAAATCAACGAAAAACTGGTAGATCAAATAGCCAGTCAGATTAAAACTCAGGATG
>NZ_LUKQ02000092.1 GCF_001647025.1 Endozoicomonas atrinae | reverse complement strand
GCCATGCGGACAGCTTCTTTGCGGAATTCTTCGGTATAAGCAGGATGTCTGTGTTTACTCATGACTCACCTCACCGTTAGAAGATAATCTAACTTAATGAAGTGTCCAGTATTCGTGGGTAACTCGACAATGTTACGCCAACTTATATTTAGAGTGTCTCTATAGGTTCCTGCTGGCAGTTTTTTCAGCCCGCTAAACGTAAGCTTTAGCCGAGCCGCTTGCTGAGCGGAGTTACATTGTGAATTGAAGAAGAGATAAGTTGGTGAATTTTTGGAAACCTGATATTCAGGAATAAATTTCGGAGCTAATCTCAAACCATAAAGCTGGTTCACCCCTCTATCTTTTACATAAAAGTTAGTTGTTATCTCTGATGCATTTTGGTCAGAAAATGTAATTTCATACGTTTTTCTTCCCTCATCACTACATATCAAGATACTAGAGTCAGTGTAATCACCATCTGCTATAGACTGAATATCAACCTCAACTTTAGTTGAGCCTCCTGGTACGAAAATGATCCCGGCAGCAGAAAGCTCTGAGCTATTCAATAAAAAAGACAGCATCCCCGTGAAAGCAATCAAGCTTAGCGATTTAGACTTTCCCACCGTTTACCCTTAGGCATAAAACCCAGTTAAATACAGGATACTATCAGCTCTCTCTAAAAAAATACTAGTTTGCTAATGTTTCAATAATGGTTCTTAGCCCCTATCGGAAAAACGCCTGCGAACCACCGGCGCGACCTCAAGCAAAATTAAAACTAATGTAATGATATTAAAAGACTAATAAAGTAGAGGACTCGAAGGGCCAATTCCTCCACTTTTCCAGAGAGAAAACGGCAAAAGACGATGGAAAATAGCTTGTTTGTGGGGAGGGCGAATCGTCCAGCGAAGTGCGTTTAACCCTTTTTTACAGGGCCTATAAACGACAAAACCCTTACGACAAGTATCGTAAGGGTTTCATTGTATGGCGGTGGGGAGGGAACCGGTCGCGGAATTTTTTGATAAAAACAAATTCAAAACCATAGTTTATCAAAGAACTTCAATTTGCCATAAAAATACAGCCCACCTTAATTCAAACAACACTTTTTATACTTCTTCCCACTTCCACAGGGGCATGGGTCGTTCCTACCCACCGACGGTACTGAAACATCCTCGGGAACCAAAGATAAAGCAGGCTTGCCACGAACAACATCAATTAGCCTCCCCTGAACTTGTATCCTGTCAAAATGAGACTGATACCATCTCCGCATTCGTTGGTAACGCTTGTTCAACTCTTCGATTGGGATCGCTTGAAGAATGCTCTGAACAACCTCTCGTGTTTTTACCCCCCTAGCCAGACCTTTCTGTTCTTCAACATTGTATTTTCCAGTCTTCAAATTGAGGGCTGCCAGCAAACCGTCCCTGTCCATATCCCAAGACTCATCATCCAGGCAAATAGAAAGATGCACTTGATTACAGTGACAATGACGGTTCACACAATACAGATCTCGGGCAAAATAACGAATGTCCCCAACACTGAAGCTAATGATTGGATGAAATGGCAGCACCTCTTCATAACCAATCAAAATTGAGTTTTTCTCAACGTCATAAATGGGAAATACAGGCTCCAGCTTATCCAAGTCTGCGTGTACAGTATTACTGGCCTTGAAGATAAAATACTGACGCTCCAATAATTCCCAATCGCCAGAGTCCATACCATGAATAATAATGGGACAGAGGTCATTATTTCCTATTCGCTCCGCTGACACTTCTCTTTTTGTAAAATCTACATTCAATACCATCTTCTCATCAGATGGAAGGCTATCCGACAGCAGCTCCACCTGAATTTCCTGGCAATCACATAGTGGGTTTCGGCAACCACTGATCTGAACCGATAGTTTGTGATTCTGCCCAAGTCCCAGTGGTACAGTACATTCCAATTGAGAAGGATCACTTTCCAACTTTGAAAACATCATATTGTAATGCTTCCCTATTAAGAACCAAATCAAGTCATAACAGACGTTATACGAATTTGAACTATGCATTTTAACAGGATACTGATTCGATGCCGCAACCTTCCAAACTCAAGTCGCTCATTCAACCACTGGAGATCACTCCCACAACTCCTGGCACTCTTCTTTATGATTTTGACAAGTTCATCAGCTACATCGTAAAGCACCCGGCACCACTGACCAAAAGCAAGAAACAACCTACTCAAAAATGGGCTGCCGTTCTCAATAAAGAGCTCGCTTCCCCATTGATGGTCACTCTGAGCCGCCCCTTTACCATTCACTATCCGACCATTTTGGGACTCTGCCTGATGGGCAGAGCCTGCGGAATCATCAAACTGGTCAAGCATTCAGCCAACAAATCCTTTCTGACTATCGACGAGAACATGCTGTCCCAATGGCAGCAACTAACGGCAGCAGAGAAATATTTCAACTTGCTATCTGCTTGGCTGATCAGGGGCCATGCCTCACTGATTGGAGAAAAGTTAGCCTACCGAGATGATCGTTTTATAGCCAGCGCGGGGGTAGGAAGACTCCGTAATGAGCTGTTTGACGGAAAAGCACTGGATTCATTATGGCTTGAATATCTGCCTTTTGAAGTAGGAGCCTTTAATCTTGCTCTTTTGAAACTCACAGGGCTGGCCAGACTAGAATTCACCGATAACAATCTGAAAATAAGTAAATTCCAGTTAACGCCGCTTGGACTGTCCATCCTGTACGAATACAGGAAACTGATAGAAAGAATTCGCTTTCAGTCAGAGAGTACAGACTCTTCGTTCCAAGAAGATACCATATTGTTGACTATTCCCTCTCTTCGATCCGATGTAGAAAAATTTCTCTCATTACCCATTATGGAAAAAGCGGCAAGCTATCATCTTCAAATCACCTTGCCCTACCACGATTGCTCTCGTACCCTGGCCGTCGACGGCAGACATACTCTCGACGAGCTGGGTATGTCCATCTTGCAAGTGTTTGGCTTTGACGATGATGAACACCTCTATTTCTTTCAGTGTCAAGATCGCTTTGGTATTCCCTACCGTGTTATTCATCCGGAGTTGTTACAAGGTGAAGCAACCTCTGATGTCACACGTCTTGAGCAATTAGGACTTGAATTGGGTAAGCAGATCGAGTTTATCTTTGACCTGGGCGATAAATGGGAATTCGCTATAACGGTTATTGAAACAATAAATGACCACATTCCCACGATAAGACTACTCGCCAGCGATGGCACTGCGCCTGATCAATATCCGGAAACCGGATGCATTGAATACTGGTAACGATGAATCAGGACCCTCCTAACCTCGCCTGCAGATT
The DNA here is from genome assembly GCF_001647025.1 of Endozoicomonas atrinae. GTDB lineage: Bacteria > Pseudomonadota > Gammaproteobacteria > Pseudomonadales > Endozoicomonadaceae > Endozoicomonas > Endozoicomonas atrinae. Next base: position 18,325 of record NZ_LUKQ02000092.1, on the reverse strand, counting down.
AGTCAACCGGCGGTTGGACTTTCGGGTCCGGGCCGCCATGCCCACCGCCTTGGGCTGGCCCACTAGCACCACCATCTGCTTGCCTCGGGTCACGCCGGTGTAGAGCAGGTTCCGTTCCAGCAGGGTGTAGTGCTGCATGGCCGTGGGGATCTCCACGCAGTACTTCACAAATACACGACTACCACCTATCACCTTACAGGCGTACAATGATGACCTTCCCAAAAACCCCCCTTCGAGCTATCTGGTCCCATGCTCCCCGGCCTCAATTTCAGGTAACGGTAAATCCACGGGCGGTAGCGTGCTTGCGACCAGTAAATCGGGCGTACAGCCTGATTTATAAGGGTAAGTTTGAGGTGTCGACACATTAATTTTGTGATTCGGACTTCTGTACATCCAGATGCTCCTAACCGGACTTGCTGCGGAGTGATCCATGGTGTAAAGCTTCGGGGACAAAGCCTCTAAGCTGGTAGTCTCAACCAGCAGCGGGCCACAAGCGAGCCGGACGGGTGAATGTAAGTGAAGTGTTTAAAGCTTCGTCACTGAAAATCTGCCAAAGGAGACTGACAGGCAGAGCCCCAAAAGGGATGCTGTCAGGATAAGAGCTTCTGTGCGCTAAATCTGAAGATGTTATTATGCCTGCCAGAGTAAAGAATCCACCCACCCCAGTTCATTTGACTCAAGCATATCAACTGGGTAAGCCCTACTCATCTCTTCATAAAAGAAGGTATCCTGACTGTTAGCAAAGGGGGCGGTGCAGAGGGTAAATAATGTCGGACAAAGCGAATGCTATCTTGTTTTGAGGCAGATAGGGTTTCGAACTTTGACCCCATCCGAAAAGATGCATACTTCCGACTGGTCTCAACGACAGACAAGTAGTGCCAAGTCGTTTGCTTCCGGGAAGGTTTATACAATGCTTTTGCACTGAACCGACCGGGAGATGTTCACATAGCAATCAATTAACCCATCAAGTTAAACGATAGCTGTGAATGATCGGCAGCGGCAAGACCGTATCTGATGCGTGATAAGTTTTACTTATTACTTATCACGGAGAGTTGAGCCCTATGCGATGAAAGTCACACGTACGGCTCTTAGGGGCTGGGTGGCAGTAATGTCGCCCCGACTACCCGACTTTTTTCGACATTGACCGTAAATTTCGATTGCATACTACCAAAATAAAAATTCACCGCCTCGACCTGGCTCCGTTTCTCAATTTATTTTTCGGTGACTTTCTGATGACTACAAAGCTAACACTTTCTTCTCTGGAAACATTGCTCTTGAATGCTTGTGATATTTTAAGAGGGCATATGGATGTTAGTGAGTATAAAGAATATGTTCTAGCCATGCTGTTTCTAAAACGTACAAATGATTTATTTGATCAACGACGTGATGAGCTATTACAGCAGTATAAGTCCCTTGGCATAAGTGATAGTGATATTGACTTGCGCCTTGAAAGCAGTGAAAACTACACAGGAAAATATTTGTATGTTCCCCCTGAATCTCGCTGGGAAAGTATCAAGTGCTGTAAAAACGCTGTCGGCAGTAAACTGAATGAAGCGTTGATAAATTTAGAGACTTATAACCCTGACGCTCTGAGTAGTGTTTTTTCCGAAGCTGTCGATTTTAATCGGAAAGTGGGACACCAATGCATACCAAATAATACCCTGATTGATTTTGTTAAAAGCTTTGACCAGATTAATTTGAAAGATCAGGAGTTCGAATTCCCAGATTTACTTGGGAAAGTCTATGAGTACCTTCTTATGTATTTTGCCGATTTTTCTGGCAAGAAGTCTGGCGGATTTTATACCCCTCGCTCGGTTGTAAGATTGATGGGGTTATTGCTTGATCCACAAGAAGGAGATAGCATTTACGACCCTGCCTGCGGTACTGGCGGCATGTTAATTGAGTGCCTTAATCATGTGAAACGCAATAGTGGGCACATTGAAACATTAAAATTATATGGTCAGGAAAAAAATCCTTCGTCCAGTATGATTGCCAGATTGAACATGATATTTCATGATATCAGTGACTTTAAGATAGTTTGTGCTGATACATTGATGGCTCCAGCATATCAGGAAAACAAAACGCTAAAAGAATTTGATTGCGTCATTTCTAATCCTCCCTACAGCATTAGAAATTGGGGTTCAGAGCTTTGGGAAAATGATATCTATGGCCGTAATGTAACCGGATTACCACCAAAAAACTGTGCCGATATGGCATGGGTTCAACATATGATCAAGTCCATGGGACATAACGGTCGCATGGCTATAATTGTGTCACATGGCATTTTGTTCCGGGGAGGTAGCGAACAAAAAATAAGAGAACAAATTATAGCACAGGACAGCCTTGAAGCTGTAATCGGTTTGCCGCCAAACCTCTTCCCGGGCACTAGTATTCCTGTATGCATTTTAGTCTTCCGAAAAAACAAACCGCAAGAAAGAAAAAAGCAAGTCCTGTTTATTGATGCGTCATCGGACTATGAGAAAAAGAAGACAAGAAATATAATAAGAAATGAAGATATAGATTCAATAATTGAGGCTTACAGTTCTTACCACTCAAAATTCCCTTACTGCAAAGTTGTCAATATCGAAGAAATAAAAGAAAACAACTTTAATATAAGCATACGAAAATACGCAGACAACTCCCCAGAAGCACATCAATTACGAAAGCTAAAACAACAATTCAAAGATTATGAAGTGGAGCTCTTATCAAATAGCAACACTACCTTAAGCATCACCAAATTGAGAAGCGATAGTCAGGACTGCATATATGATAATAGCATTTTTATACCTGAAATCTCGAATATGCCTGTATATGCCAATAAGCTTTCAGAAAATGCAAAGAAGGAACGTTATTATAAAATAGAACTCAATCCAAACAGGTTGTTAGCTGAGTTCGCGTGCCAGTTTTACACCTCTGAAATTGGTCGATTAATATTAAACTCCATCGGTTCTCAAACGCTCACAAGAGTAATTTCTAAAGAGAGCCTAGAAAATGAATGCTTGATAGCAATTCCATCCCTAAGCACCCAGAAAACAAGCATTTCTGCCAGCGAAAAGTTAAAAAAACTTGACTTAGCAATTCAAGAGTTCGCTCAAGAGCTGGCACTTAATCCTGATGGTGCATCAACAATACTTGGTAGATTGGATGGTATGCTGGACAGCATAAGTCAGCTTAGCGAAGCTGATAAAATTTACTCTCTGATCAGACAGGGAGAATCGAAAACATTAGAATTTAAAGAGTCACTATCTCTTGATATTAAAAGATCAATTAATGATAAAAGTTACACTGTTAAGAAAGAGCCAGGCATTGAACTCACTTCATTAAAAACAATAGCCGGATTTATTAATTCCGATGGAGGTACCTTACTAATAGGTGTCAGTGACAATGGCACCATCAGCGGCCTGAATGATGAGCTGAAAGCTTTCCACAAAGACAATAACGACAAGTTATTATTGCATTTTAAAAACATAATATACTCAAAGATTGGTGCAGAGTTTTATCCTTACTTTAATTCAAGGCTCATAAACATCCAAAACAAAAAAATACTCGTAGTTGACTGCAAAAAGTCTGATGACCCCTGTTTGCTTGACGGCCAGGATTTTTATGTAAGAACAAATCCAGCTACAGATAAACTTACAGGTAAAGAGATGCTTAGTTACATTAAGACTCGTTTCAAAACCTCTTGATTTTCACTAAAATCACTCTTGCTTCGCCTACCTGGTGGAACGACATTACGTTTTTTTAGATTAATGCCTCACATGAACCTTTGTTTCAGAACCCACAATGCTTAAGAAATAGAAATAATCAGTTCTGACCACTTTAAGATATTTACACCGGACCCCCTTATGCCATTAACCCTCCCCCAGCTGGAACGTCACCTGTTCAAAGCCGCCGATATTCTTCGAGGCAAAATGGACGCTTCAGAATTCAAGGAATACATCTTCGGCATGCTGTTCCTCAAGCGCTGCTCCGATGTATTCGATCAGCGCCGCGAAGAAGTCGTCGCAGAACAAAAAGCCAAAGGCAAAAGTGAAAAAGAAGCCTGGCAGATTGCCGATGCACGACTTTGGTACAAAACCAGCTTTTATGTCCCGGACGAATCCCGCTGGGAATACCTGGTCAACGAAGCTCATAAGAATGTAGGCGATGCACTTAACAAGGCTCTGGGCGGATTGGAACAGGGGAATAGCACCTTACAGGATGTACTGGAGCATATCGACTTCACCCGCAAAATCGGCCAGAGCAAACTGCCCGATAAAAAGCTGCGTGAACTCATCATGCACTTTAACGAACACCGCCTGCGCAATGAAGACTTTGAATTCCCGGATCTGCTCGGTGCAGCATACGAATACCTGATTGGCGACTTTGCCGATTCTGCCGGGAAAAAAGGCGGCGAATTCTACACACCAAGAACCGTGGTTCGCATGATGACCCGTCTGGTGAAGCCGGAAATCAGCCACAAAGTATATGACCCCTGCTGTGGTTCCGGCGGTATGCTGATTGCCGCTAAGGAATACATCGACGAGCGCGGTGGCGAAGGTCGCAGGCTCGATGTTTACGGTCAGGAAGCCGCTGGCACCGTGTGGTCCATCGCCAAAATGAACATGCTGCTCCATGGCATCACCACCGCCAACCTGCAGAATGACGACACCCTGACCGACCCGAAACATGTTGAAGGTGGAGAACTGACCCGTTTCGATCGCATCCTCACCAATCCGCCCTTCTCCATTAACTACGGCCCAACCGACAAAGAAAGCCAGAAACATTTTGCCCCTAACCATCCAGAAAGATACCACTATGGCAGCGTTCCCATCGGCTCTAAAAAAGCCGACCTGATGTTTCTGCAGCATATGGTTCACGTACTGGCGGAGGGCGGCATTCTCGCAACGGTGTTACCCCACGGCGTGCTCTTCAGAGGCGGCGAAGAAAAAACCATCCGCGCTGGCATGATTGAGGACGACCTGCTTGAAGCGGTTATCGGTCTGCCCGCCAACCTGTTCTATGGCACCGGCATTCCCGCCTGCGTGCTGGTGATGCGTCAGCGTAAATCCACTCCGGGTGGAAGCGAATCCGGAAAGCCACCAGCGCGGCAGGGCAAAGTCCTGTTTATTAATGCCGACCGGGAGTACTTCGAAGGCCGGGCGCAAAACCATCTGCTGCCAGAACATATTGAAAAGATGGTCAGCACCTACGATGATTATGCTGAAGTACCGGGGTTCTCCGCCATCATCAGCAACGAGACACTGGCAGAGAATGGTTACAACCTGAACATCCGTCGCTATGCCGATAATGCACCGCCGCCGGAACCCCACGATGTTCGGGCTCACCTTATTGGCGGTATTCCAAAAACAGAGCTTGAGGCCAAGGCAGCCCTGTTCAACGCCCACGGCTTTAATCCGCTGGATCTGTTCACCCCAAAAGCCAATGATGCCGACTACGTTGAATTCAAGGCCGACATCAACAGCAAAGCCACAATAAAAACGCTGGTGGAGCAAAACCCCGGCGTTATCGACAAAGAGCAAACTCTTCGGGCCGCCTTCGAAAACTGGTGGCAAAGGCACAAACTCAGCATCACCGCCCTGGCCAAAAACAAGGAATACGCTACTCTGCGTGCCGAACTGATCAACAGCTTCGCAGAATCCATGGAAAAAACCGGTATGCTCGACCATTTTCAGGTACGTGGCATCATCGCCGGATTCTGGTACCAGAACCGCTACGACTTCCTATCCCTGATGGCCCGGGATTCCAAAGGCGTCGTGGATGGCTGGCGCACCAGCATAGTCACAGCCATGGAGGACAAAACCAGCAAAGACAACCCACTGGAACACAAACTGGTCAAAATGATCCTCAGTGGCTACGTGGACGAACTGGCGGCTCTGGAAAGCCGAAAAGCCGAGCTGGATAGCCAGATCAAGGCAGAAGAAGCCAAGGCATCAAAGGACGCTGACGACAATGACGATGCAGGTGAAGGTGCAATGGAAGAAAGCCCCGTCGATGAAGCAAAAATCAAAGCCTGGAAAAAGGAACGCACCGACCTGGTCAAACAGATCAAAACCAAAAAAGAAGGTTTTGAAACCCAGTTAAACCAGTCGGTGGATAGCCTGACCTCCGAAGCCGCCGCTGAATTGTTGCTCAACATTCTGCATCAGGATATGCGCACCATTGTTGAACGTTACATCAGTAGCCAGCGCCAGCAGATTGTGGCTGCAGTGGAAAACTGGTGGGATAAATACAAAGTCACCCTGACCGAGATTGAACAAAAGCGGGATGCTGCCGCTCAAAAACTGCAAGGATTTCTCAGCGGGCTGGGTTATGTCTGAACTGTACGGTAAAAGATGCGATACCCCCCGAAATCCGATACAGTGGAAAGCTTTATACTCAGCTGTCGACAAGCTGTTCATCAGCCCGGAAATCTCAGGCTAACACCATGCAACTGGATCAAATCACATATCAGAATTTCCGCAGCTTTAAACAGGCAACGTTGAGGCTTCATAAACACCTCACCGTTATTGTGGGGGCGAATGGTGCTGGTAAAACCGCATCCATGGAAGGCATTGCCGTGGCGATGGGCACCTTTATCGGGTCTTTTGATGAAGGCAAGGGCACAGGGTTCAACCCATCCGATGCCCATCGAAAAAGGCTCAACCCTGACTCTCCGGACTGCGAACCCCAGTATCCAATCACTATCAGTGCGATCGGAGCCCTGCTACCTGAACACGCATCAAAGGAGTGGAGCCGCAGCCTGACCGGCAAAAAATCCAGCACCACCACCAGAGAGGCAAAATACGGCACCGACACAGCGAAGCAGTTGCAAAACGAGATACGAACCAACAGTGATCAGCCGCTTCCCGTGCTGGCACTTTACGGTGCCGGAAGACTCTGGGGAGCCAACCGGCTCACCAAAACCAAACGACAGACCCTCAGTGAAAGCCGAACCCTTGGCTACCACGAGAGCATGAACCCCGTTTCCGGTTATAAAGAGTTTGCCTACTGGTTTAAGCAGCTGTTTCAGGCGCAGTTGCAACTGAAAATGGAAAAACTGCAGCAGGGCAGTTCCGACCTGAGCACACCCTACGATGCCACCATCCATGTGGTGCAGGAAACCGTTGATAAACTGTTGGCGCATACCGGCTGGCACTCGGTGATGTACGATGCCGCCATGGATGAGATTGCCGCCGAACATCCGGATATTGGCCGCATGCCGGTTTCCATGTTAAGCGACGGTGTTCGAAATGTGCTGGGCCTGGCGGCGGATATTGCTTTTCGCTGCTGTAAGCTGAACCCTCAGTTTAAAGAAGCTGCTGCCAAAAAAACCCGTGGCCTGGTTATGATTGATGAAGTGGATATGTACCTTCATCCATCCTGGCAGCAGACATTGGTGGACTCGTTACGAGACGCGTTTCCGGCTATCCAGTTTATTCTGACCACTCACAGCCCCCATGTACTCTCCACCGTGGCGTCAGAATCCATTCGCATACTGGATAATGGCGTGTTTTACGATGCACCTCAGGGCACCAAGGGAGCAGAGGCTTCTCGCATTCTGGACCGGGTCTTCCATGTGAAATCCCGTCCGGAGCATGACCCTAACACTCTGCTGCTCAAAGAGTATCTTGATCTGGTTTATGCGGACCAATGGTCGTCTAAAGAAGCGTCGGAGAAACGACAGAAGCTGGACGAGATATTCCAGGGTGAAGAACCCGCACTGCTCGAAGCCGACCTCTACATCGAAAACCGTCAATGGGAGTTAGACGGTGAAGAAGATCAGTAAAAGTGCCGAGCCAGATGCACTCACAGAATTTCGACAGCAACACCCCGACGCCCAATGGCAGGAGTTCAGAGATACCGGCCCTTATACCAACATCAAACAGACGCTATTTGAGGATCAGGGGCATCTCTGCGCTTTTTGTGAAGTAGAATTACCAGCAGATCGCCCGAGCCACCAACGGGTAGAACACTTTCACCCGAAATCCGATCAGGCAAACCCGGCCCATAACTGGGCGCTGGACTGGGATAATATGATCGGTGTCTGCTTGGGTGGTTCTAAACAAGGCAGCTACCCGACACCCGAGAACCTGAGCTGTGATTCCTACAAAGGACGCCTGATCGACATTGGAATACTACCCGAAGCCTGCGAAGGCTATGTGCTCAACCCGCTGCGGATTATCAATACACCCTGTTTGTTCAAATTCGATAAACGCACCTGCGAACTCAGCCCGGACCCGGACGCCTGTGCCCGACTTGCGGATGTGAATAACCAGTATGAGTCTCTGGTGCAACTGGTGGAAGAAACCATTCGTATTCTGAACCTGAACTGTTCACGCCTGATAGACGACCGGCGCGTCATATTGAATGACTTCAACAGGGCTTTCGCTAAGGCTCGCAAAAGCAATAATCGTCAGTTCAGAACACAGCTGGCTGAGCAATGGTTTCGTAACCGCTGGCCTTCTTTTTTTACAACCCGTCGTATTTTGCTCGAGCAGGCTGCTGAAGAGTGGTTGGCTGGGCAGGAGTATCGGGGTTAGAAATTTTTATGACTTTAAGCACACAACTACATTCTGTAGACAGTTTACATCCTGGCTTCATCCGTACAGCTCTCGAAGATATCGTAGAGGTTCTTGATCACCTTCGCATACCTGTGAATAGTGAAGAACGCGCTCAAAGATCAGGAAAGGTTCCATATTATGGAGCCAATGGTCAACAGGGCTGGATTGATAGGCCAATATTCGATGAGCCTTTAATCCTGTTAGCAGAGGATGGCGGGAACTTTGATGACTTTGAAACACGACCAATAGCATACCGAATTAGTGGTCCCTCATGGGTCAATAACCATGCCCATATAATTAAAGCCAAAGCTGGCTACAATCAGGACTTTATTTTCTGGAGTCTCGTTCATAAAGATATTCGCAGGTTCATTGCTGGCGGAACAAGGACAAAGCTCAATCAGGGAGAGCTTCGCAAGATCAGTTTAAATATCCCTGAGGATGATAGAGAAAGAACCCAGATTGCTGAAATTCTAAATAACCATGAAACCTCCATCCGCCAAACCGAAGCCATTATCGCCAAGCTGCAACAAGTGAAAAAGGGGCTTTTGCATGATCTGCTAACCCGTGGCATTGACGACAGCGGTCAGCTTCGCCCGCCTCAGCATCTTGCCCCGGAGCTTTATAAAGAGTCACCGTTGGGGTGGATTCCAAAGGAGTGGATGACAAGAAGTTTTGGAGACTTAGCTACATACACAAATGGTTACTCATTCAATGCAGCGAGCTGGAAAACATCTGGTTTACCAATCATCAGAATCCAAAACCTAAATGGCGACTCTTCATTTAATTACTATCAAGGGGCAATAGACGATCGCTGGCATATTTTCTCAGGAGATTTACTATTTGCGTGGTCTGGTCAGAAAGGAGTATCTTTTGGAGCACGCATTTGGAACGGTCCGGAAGGTGTACTCAACCAGCATATTTTCAAGGTATGGACAAATGAAGCTCTTGTTTCAAAAGAGTTTTTGCTTCACATCTTCAAATACAGGCAAACCGCTATTGAAGACACAGCTCACGGCTTCAAGGATTCTTTTTTACACGTAACTCGTGGCGAGCTAACTGGTGTATTGGCTGCGATTCCAGTAGCTAAAGAGCAATCTAAGATCCTTGGTTGTATTCAAGCACATGAGATGAAACTCAATCTCGAAATTGATAATCTTTTGAAACTCAAAAAACAAAAATCCGGCCTGATGAACGACCTCCTGACCGGCAAAGTCCGGGTTACCTCACTTCTGTAAACCGCTTAACCCTTACCACCAGAGCATGACTGCCTGCCCCGCAGGCTATTACAGGACAACCGACGTATGGAATGGGAATACACAACCACGGAACAGCCATTTATTGAGCAACTTCAGCATCAGGGCTGGGAGTTTATCGAAGGCGATCTGGACGATCCGGCCATGACCGGTCGTGACAGCTTTGCCGAGGTTATCCAGACCGGTGTGCTGCGCCAGCAACTGGCAACGATCAACCTGCGGGACGGTAAACCCTGGCTGGGCGACGACCGAATCAGCACAGCGGTAGGTGCCATTACCCGTATCGCCGCCAGCAAATTGATGGAAGCGAACCAGAAAGGCACCGAGCTGTTGCTGGAAGGGATTTCTGTGGAAGGCGTCGAAGGCTGGGACGGTGGCCGTGGTCGTACAATCCATTTTATCGACTGGGATCATCCGGAAAACAACCGCTTTATCGTAATCAACCAGTACAAGGTGCAGTGCCCGCCGGGTTACGATTCGGACAAAAAACACATCATTCCCGACCTGGTATTACTGGTGAACGGCATTCCCCTGGTGGTAGTGGAGTGCAAAAACCCGGCGGCACCGGAACCGCTGGCTCAAGCCATCGACCAGTTGCGTCGTTACTCCAACCAGCGCTTCGAAAGCCATGAAGTGGAGGAGAAAGAAGGCAACGAAAGCCTGTTCTATACCAACCAGTTGCTGATCGCCACCAGCTTTGACCAGTGCGTTGCCGGCACCATCGGCGCCCAGGCCGGGCACTTCGCCCCCTGGAAAACTGTCGCCAGCAGTAAAAACCCTGAACGAACGGAAAAAGCCGTGATGGCAGAGCTGGGCATTGAGCGGCTGTCAGAACAACAGCGCACCATTGCCGGTATGCTCGATAAAACCAACCTGCTGGATATCATTCGTCATTTTACCCTCTATATGCAGGCAGGTGGACAAACCATCAAGGTCGCCTGTCGCTATCAGCAGTACCGGGGCGTGGTCAAAGCCATAGAACGACTTCGGACGGGTAAAACCCGACAGGAAGACGGTGAATACGACCGCCGTGGCGGGATTATCTGGCACACCCAGGGTTCCGGTAAAAGCCTGAGCATGGTGTTTCTGGTGCGCAAACTGCGCACCGACCCGAAGCTGCGCCGGTTCAAGGTGGTGGTGGTCACGGATCGGAAAGATTTACAGAAACAACTGGCGGATACGGCGGAGCTTTCTGGTGACATTGTGGAAGTCGCCAAAAACACCCACTCCGTCCGCAGCACTCTGAAGCGCAAAGGGCCGGGGCTGGTGTTCGCCATGATCCAGAAGTACCGGGATAACGATGCAGATGGAGAAGACTCGTCAGCCAACGAAGATGAGCTGCCGCCATTACAGGTAGCAGAACCACCAACCCGCTACACCGTGAAAACACCACAGCATGCCTATGAGGTTCTCAACGACGACCCGCACATTCTGGTGATGGTGGACGAAGCCCATCGAACCCAGGCCGGTGACCTCCACGCCAACCTGATGGCCGGGCTACCCAACTGTGCCCGTATTGGTTTTACCGGCACCCCGATCATCATGGGCGAGAAAAAACGCACCCATGAAATTTTCGGGGCGTTTATTGACAAGTACACCATTACCGAAGCCGAAAACGACGGCGCAACCGTGCCGGTGCTCTACGAAGGGCGAACGGCCAAAGGGGCAATAAAAGACGGTGCCAGTCTGGATGAAGTGTTTGAAGACTTCTTCCATAATCATTCGAAAGAAGAGCTGGAAGCCATTAAGAAAAAGTACGCCACCAAAGGCAATGTGCTGGAAGCGCCCCTGCTAATTGCCGAGAAAGCCAGAGATATGCTGCGTCATTATGTGGCCAATATTCTCCCCAATGGCTACAAGGCTCAGGTGGTGTGCTGCAGCCGACTGGCCACACTGCGGTATTTTGAAGCGTTCAAACAGGCTCGGGATGAACTGGTGCAACAGGCCGAAACCCTGTCGCCGGAAATGAAAGCACTGGACGATGAACAACTCTGCCACCGCAGCCCGAAAATTCAGGCCATTGTGCAGGCATGGCGTTACCTCGACACCCTGAAAGCCATCGAGTTTGCCCCAGTGTTTTCCGGCAGCAATAACGATGCGCCTGAATGGAAACCGTGGACGGAGCAACGTGCCCAGGAGCATCGGATTGAGCGTTTCAAAAAACCACTCTTTCATGACAACAGCAAGAAGCGTGACCCACTTGCTTTTCTGATCGTTAAATCCATGTTGCTCACCGGGTTTGATGCGCCTATCGAAGGCGTGATGTATCTGGATCGCGCGATTCGCGAAGCCGAGCTTCTGCAGGCCATTGCCAGGGTAAACCGGACCGGCCATGGGAAAAAGGCAGGCATTGTCGTTGATTATTACGGGGTGGCTCATCATCTGAAAGAGGCTCTGGCCGCCTACAGCGATGATGATGTGGAAGGTGCGTTGCGCAGCCTGAAGGATGAACTGCCCAAGTTGAAAGATCGCTACCAGGCGGCGATGGCATTGTTGAGTAGTCAGGGTATTGATGGGCTGGATGATACCGAAGCCTGCGTACAGGCACTGGAGCCGGAAAAACTGCAGGCTGAATTCAGTGTAAAGCTCAAGGCATTTCTGGAATCACTGGATTTGGTTCTCCCTCGTCCGGAAGGGCTGCCCTATACCGAAGATGCGAAAAAGCTGGCCCATATTTATGCCCGCGCCCGAAACCGTTATAAAAACACGCCGGTACTGGGCAAGGATGTGGGCGCCAAAGTTCGCAAACTGATTGATGATCATGTGATTTCCCTGGGCATTGATCCAAAGGTTGCGCCTATTGCCCTGACGGATATGGAATTTGAGGAGCACATCAGGCAGCAACCCAGCGAACGGGCAAAAGCCTCTGAAATGGAACATGCCGTCCGCTCACACATCAGTAAGCACCTGGATGAGGACCCGGTGTATTTCGGTAAGCTCAGCGAGCGACTGGAAGACATTCTCAGCAAAATGGGCAAGCAATGGGATCAAATTATTGCGGCCTTACAACAAATCATTGATGAAATCGTTTCAGGCAGTACGGTTCATGAAGAAGGATTACCCGACGTGGATGAACATTACTTGCCATTCTATCGTATGCTGAAAATCGCTGCCTGTGGCCATGAAGAGCCGGATCTGGTAACAGCCGCTACACTGACAGACTTGGTGACTGAACTGGTGGATCACATCAGCAGCGAAGTGAAAACCTCCAGCTTCTGGCAACCTCACCGTAAAGCCATGCAGGAAGAGTTGCAGCAGCATATCTTCGAGAAGCTGATGGATACTGCGCTGGTGGACTTTGATCATGTGGAACCACTGGTGGACAAAATGCTGGATCTGGCCAGGGCCAATAGCTATAAACTTGAAAACATTTAACGGAGCAGTGCCTCTGAAAACGCCTCTGACTATTGATGATCTTTCATTCCGGGTAAACGTCAGCCCCAAGCGTAAAACCATGCAGATTACCGTTGAGCGGGATGGCAGCCTGGTATTAACACTGCCGCCCGAAGCCAATGATCAACAGGCACGGGATTTCGTGCGGGAAAAGTGTCGTTGGATTTATAAAAAGCTGGCTGAAAAACAGCAATTGAGGTCAGACGCTCAACAGAAGCAGTTTGTTAACGGTGAAGGGTTTCTGTACCTGGGCCGCAGCTATCGCCTGAAGCTGGTAGAACCTTCAGACAGGCAACAACCTTTGTCATTAACTCATGGCAGGTTTTGCCTGAACAAAGAGGTTGTTGACAGAGGAAACAGCAAAGAAACTTTTATTCGCTGGTATGCCACTCGAGGCAAAGGCTGGCTGGATAGAAAAGCGCAAGAATATTATCGCCGCATGGAGGTGGAACCAGCAGGTATTAAAATACAGGATCTTGGCTACCGCTGGGGCTCATGCACCCGGTCAGGCTGGCTCAACTTTCATTGGAAAACCATTTTGTTGCCCGCAAAAATGGCCGAGTATGTACTGGTTCATGAATTGGCTCACCTGCACGAACCCAACCATACTTCGGAATTCTGGCATCGTGTCGAACGTGCTATGCCCGACTATATTGAGCGAAAACAATGGATTGCAGAACATGGGATGGAAGTGGAAGGGCTTTAGCGGGTTCTGCCTGCATTTCTGATTGAATAATTCCCTCCCCTGTACGATACTAAAAAACACAGTTGACAAAAGTTGACAACCCCTTATCATTGGCGCGCTATGGAAAAATCACTGAACATTTCCGCCCTTGAAGCCGCGATGACTAAAAAAGGCTTCAACCAGTCCTCACTGAGCCAAACTCTTGAGGTCTCCAGGGAAGCTGTATCCAAATGGTTTAAACAGACTTCCTTTCCTAAACCAGACAAGTTGTTAAAACTGGGTATGGTTCTGGGTCTTCCTTTCAATGAACTGGTTACTCAGGAAGACCCTAATGCACCTGTGGTGGCTTTTCGTAAAAGGAAGGGGACTAAAACTACAGAGGCCGATTTTCAGAGATTTGACAGCATGGGACGCTATCTTGAAGAGCTGGCTCCTTATTTGCCCTTTGATAATCTGGCCAAGCCGCCGGTGTTGAAAAACCCCAGGGTTGATTACGATTACCTTCAGGAAGTCTCTGTAATGGTGCGCAAGGAAATCAACCTTGCTCCGACCGACACCGTAGACTTTAAGCACTTGATTCGCTACTTCCGGAAGTTACAGGCAGTTCTGATACCGGTGATGTGGGGACAAAAAGCGAGACATGAAAACGCTACCCATGTTTACCTGCCTGAGTCCATGACCACCTGGATTTATTTGAATCTGGACGTCAATATTCATGACTTTCTTTTCTGGATGGCCCATGAGCTAGGGCACGCTCTCGCTCCAGACCTGCGTGGCGAAGAAGGCGAAGACTTTGCTGATGCCTTTGCCGGAGCATTACTGTTTCCAAATCAACGGGCAGAACAGTGCTATCGACAACTGAAAGGTAAACATCCTGGTATCCAGGTAAACACAATTAAAGAGATAGCTAAAGAGCTGGTTATTTCGCCCCTGGCAATTTTTCTTCAGGTTCAAGCCTATGCGAAGCATAATGGTTTGGAACCACTGGAGCTGAAAAACATTCACGGAGCCACTACCAATTTCAACAAAGCATTCCCGGACCTGATCAATAGCCTGATCGCTGAAGCACCCATTCAACCGGAACGCTATGTAAAACTGGTAACGGAAGTGTTTGAAAGTCCTTTTTTCAAGACACTTTCCAGTTACCTTAAGGAAACCAAAAAAACCGAAGGGTTTATTCAGACAGCACTGGATATCGGTCTGGTGGATGCCAAAGCTTTACACCATGAGTTGACTTGATGCCCCAATCGAAAGTACTGGTCGACACCAACAGTTATTTGCGACTTGCCAGAAGTATCCACCCTCTCCTCTTTCAGACGTTTGGTAAAGATGAATACTCAGACGTTTGGTAAAGATGAATACTGCCTGTATGTATTGCCAGAACTGGATGAAGAGTTTGGCAAAAGCCAGCGATTGCAAAATAATTTCTCCTGGGCTGAGGAGGAAGAGTACCGGCTTAACCGGCAGCACTTTCCTGTCATCAGTAAAAAGCAGACCAAGGAAGTTGATACTGCATTTGGCTATATCTGGAATCATATTATTTCCGTAGAAAAAGGGCCTTCTCCCGTTGATGCTCGTTATCTTGCTTATGCCTACGTTCTTGGAATCACTGTAGTTACAGATGACATCAAAATGCTGGCTGTCGCTGAAACTTTTGGAATCAAGACTCTAAAGTCGTTAGATTTGATGAAATTAATGGTCGAGTGTGACCATATTGATATGTCTAAAGTGAGGGAGATAGTCAGCTATTGGCGCTACTGGGGGGATATGCCTGCGGGAGTAGAAGATTTTAAAGCTCACTACCTGCAGCTTTTTGATGAAGACCCACCTTAAACCTCTGCTTCGTACTGCGCCAAATCTGGCGCAGCTCCTTTTACCTCCCCATCGTCAACAAATGATTTTAAACCAACGCCCACCGACTCGCCCTTTATGGTGATCACTGAACCATCTCTTAGCTCTGCCTGGCTGGTGCCGTTGCCATTGTTAGCAGTAATGGTGGCGATGACCCGCATGCCTTCAGGAATCAGAGCCTTGAACTGCTGCCAGATATTGGTGGTTGCCATAATCCCTCCATAGACTATGTTTAACCTGTCGTTTTAATGACAAACCAATGCGCTTAAGTTCCAGTATTACCATACTGGGCACTTTTTAATAATGCCGCTCGAGTTCTACTGACTGAACAACATTCCCCACGCCACTTGCGCTGATACTGGTCGCCAGGCAGAGGGCTTGCCAGTTTCCACTCTCTCCTAAAAGAGTATCCTGAACTTCCACCAGCATCCCAGGCTCAATTAACCCGGGTGCGGTGTTGGTGTCCGTCAATGGCAGTTCAATGGTGGTAATGCTCTGGTTGCCGCCCTTGGCCAGCTCATTTCGGCCACGCTCGGTATTGACCTGCGTTTCCGTTAGCCAGTCTTCGAGAATATCGGGAGCTGGGTTATCGCCATTGCTCCCAGTTCGTTTGACGTTGACCGCCACGCCTGCATTGGTGCCGGAAACATAGACCGCATTGTAAGCCTGCTCCGGTCGCCAATTGGCGCTTAAGCTAATGACCATGCTCGCAGGTAGAATCTTATCCATTGTGGCGGTGTTCCAGTGCCAAGGGCTGGCAGGATAACGGGGCTGTATGCTCACCTGGTCGTTATCACGGCTTGGAATGATGACCGATCCAGCTGTTGTGGCTATCTTGGCCACAACCTGCATAGCGGTCTGATTCTGATAGCTGAATGAGCCTCCGGGCATAATCCAATCGGGAGTACTGTAGTCGTTCAGGTCGGGATAGGTAGCGGTGAATCCGGTATTCGCCAGTTCTTCAGTAATGGCCTGTTTAGCGTTTAGATTGGCGCTGTTGCTCTTGCTTCTCTGTGGCGCATAAGGGGCTGCGAGCAGTTGGGTTCGGCTGCTCCCATAGAGTGTGTAACGCTCATCCCCGAACCGTCGGTTTGTGCTGTAACGCTCAATGATGAATACCCACTTCCAGCCGTTGATATCCACCTCTATTTGCTTCGGACCGTTCTCGTCCGGTTCCACCAATGCGATATTGGAAGCACCCCATAGCTCTCCGGTAAAGCTCCATGAGAAGCTATCAATATCCAGACTGATTTCCATTGAGGGCAGTTCGAGCGGTGTCCGGGCAGGCAATACGACAGTGGTGATAATGTTCATTAGCAGATAACTCTCCCTGATCTCTGGCTGTTCCGGCTCTGGCTTTTCCACAATGTCCGGGTCTGTCTCACCGCCATAGTTTCCGGTAACACTTTCATCCCTGGCTTTCTGGCCGAAGCCCCATGGCAGAATGACCAGCTGATCTTCCCGGCGGTTGCTCTGGAAGGTAAAGCGGCGTTTGCTATCAATGGGGACAGCTGCGGTTTCTTCGTCAAAGGCACCAATCTGGAAGAATACCGAGCAGTTAGCCTGTGGCTCATACTCCCGTTCTTGAAAGGTAAAATTCAGCGGTTGCTGTGGGTGAATGTAGGCAGGGCTTTTCCACTTCCTTGAGCCGTAAAGGTCAACCGACTGCATGCCTTCGGATACATTGCTATCCCGCTCCGGTGGATGATTCCAAGGGGAGGCCTGTTGCTGATCCTGCGCTTGAATGCTTTTATCCCACGCACTCTGCTTGCCGCTTTCCTTGGGTTCTGGCTGCTGCCAACGGTCGCCGGTTGTCGCTTCTTTTTTCTGGCTCTGGCCATGACTAAAACTGACCATGACTTCCTTTTTAGCCGCTGCTCCCCAAAACAGGCCAAACGGTGAGGCTTGCAGAGGCGTTGCCTGCTGGCTAGTTTGTCGCCGGATAGTACTAACAGGCCGACTCATTGAATAGCTCGCAGAAAAGCCCTGCTGCCGACTGACCGCTCCTTGCCATTGGCCTTCATAATGGCGAACCAATCCGGGAGGCGGGGCAAAATAAGTCAGCCCCTTAGCGTCAAAGGAAAAGTCAGCAATAGCCGACGATGACACGGCATAGGGAGCGCCGGTCAGCCGAAACTCTGCATTGTCGGTTGGAACCTCATAACTCATAGTAAGGGTTCTGCTTTGATGGGACCGTGTGCCAGAGGCCGATAGAAAGGAATCGCCCGGAGGGTAATATCCCCTTCAATGGTTCGGGTGTGAGTGGTGCCGGTATCAATCCACCACTGCGGTTCTGTGGCTGGCAAGGTACCACCTGTTTCCACTCGGTAAACGTGACCATTGGGAACGGTGGGATGAATCAGGTCGCCCTGAACCACGCTGGCAGTGGCGGTAAAAGGCACACCGTATTCGTCTATCGCCAGCACAAAGGTATCGCCGCCTTCGGTCAGCACGTCCAGCGTATAGCTGCCGTTTTCTGCGTTACTGGTGGTATCCCCGGTCACTGACCATGAACCATCGGGCTTATGCTCAATGGCCACCAGTTGCCTTGCTGCCGGTTCAGCCTGATTGTCCAGCACTCGCTCTACTTTGCCGGTTAT
>NZ_LUKQ02000902.1 GCF_001647025.1 Endozoicomonas atrinae | reverse complement strand
CGAGAAATGGACCATGCCGATCAGGAACTGGAAAGCAGCCATGAACCGGTTTGAAATTATGTTTCCTGACCGGTTCAAGGAGTAATAGTTTTGGTGGCGTTTACACAGAATTATTTACAGGCTCCATGAAAATGCAGAACCATTGCCAGTTCATGTTCCTGGCGTTGAGAGGCCGGTATACTGTTTGTCGTTTGCTGAAGAGACCAGATTACTGAACGACACACTGGAATATCTGGTTGATCACCTTGCTC
>NZ_LUKQ02000901.1 GCF_001647025.1 Endozoicomonas atrinae | reverse complement strand
GTCAGCTTAGTAAAATATTTAACTTTCTGGAACTATCAGACTTGCAGACCACCCCAAAAAGCTATACTTAACGACAGGTCATTTTGGACTGGTGTTTTGAGGACTTTTTACGCCGGTGATGACAGAGTCTGGCCTTTGGCTATCAGCTGAGGAACAAAGTCACCATTTCGATCTCTGGGGACTTTGACTTCGACCTCACCAAAATCTCCTTTGATATTCTTTGAGGTGCTGCCGTTGCGGCTGTTGCCCGT
>NZ_LUKQ02000900.1 GCF_001647025.1 Endozoicomonas atrinae | reverse complement strand
ACTGTAGTGATAAACTCTTCAACGGGCATGACTGAAACCTTCTTTTTTGCTTTTTACTGCTTTTAATAGCAGAAAGCAGGTTCAGTCATGTCTCCTTATGCAAACCTAAAAGTCGCACATGGCGTTAGGTTCATTCCATTTATGGTGTTTTGGGCGAGGGGCAAATATGCCCCTCTATATGGCAATCGCAGGCTGCCCCGTGTTAGTGCTCGGAGTTGTTTTCCTGCGGCCGGAGTACACCTGCTTTCTTC
>NZ_LUKQ02000899.1 GCF_001647025.1 Endozoicomonas atrinae | reverse complement strand
CGGGCAACAGCCGCAACGGCAGCACCTCAAAGAATATCAAAGGAGATTTTGGTGAGGTCGAAGTCAAAGTCCCCAGAGATCGAAATGGTGACTTTGTTCCTCAGCTGATAGCCAAAGGCCAGACTCGTGTCATCACCGGCGTAAAAAGTCCTCAAAACACCAGTCCAAAATGACCTGTCGTTAAGTATAGCTTTTTGGGGTGGTCTGCAAGTCTGATAGTTCCAGAAAGTTAAATATTTTACTAAGCTGAC
>NZ_LUKQ02000898.1 GCF_001647025.1 Endozoicomonas atrinae | reverse complement strand
TTTGATCTCAGGACATCCGGGAATTGGCCAGATGATAATGCTCTGGGGTACTTCTGCCCCCCTCTCGGCGTTAAGTTTTTGCAGCTTTTCAAAGAGTGTCCTGGCAGACTCTTCGGTCGTGCAGATAGGGTGCTCTCTCTGAATGATTGAAACAATAGTGCTCTATTTTCACAGCTACTATGGGAACACCACTCATAATAGTTAACTGTCATGCCCGCTTCTGTTATTTCCAGCTCTACCAAAAGCATCGT
>NZ_LUKQ02000897.1 GCF_001647025.1 Endozoicomonas atrinae | reverse complement strand
CTCTCGATTGGTCATGGCGCTGCTCCCTGCTTGATACCAACAGGAAAACAATCGGCCAGAAAAGGGTTAATCGGGAGGTCAAATTAAACTGGTGTTTTGAAGACTTATTACATCGGTGATGACAACTCGGCTAAACAAGCTTGATCAGCAAATCCTTACCCTCTATGCCCGAGGCATGACCACCCGTGATATTGCCGAAGCCATTCACGAGATGTACGGTGCTGAGGTGTCGCCTACCTTGATATCCAAGG
>NZ_LUKQ02000896.1 GCF_001647025.1 Endozoicomonas atrinae | reverse complement strand
AGTCAGCTTAGTAAAATATTTAACTTTCTGGAACTATCAGACTTGCAGACCACCCCAAAAAGCTATACTTAACGACAGGTCATTTTGGACTGGTGTTTTGAGGACTTTTTACGCCGGTGATGACACTCGGCTAAACAAGCTTGATCAGCAAATCCTTACCCTCTATGCCCGAGGCATGACCACCCGTGATATTGCCGAAGCCATTCACGAGATGTACGGCGCTGAGGTGTCGCCTACCTTGATATCCAAGG
>NZ_LUKQ02000895.1 GCF_001647025.1 Endozoicomonas atrinae | reverse complement strand
GGTGACTTTGTTCCTCAGCTGATAGCCAAAGGCCAGACTCGGCTAAACAAGCTTGATCAGCAAATCCTTACCCTCTATGCCCGAGGCATGACCACCCGTGATATTGCCGAAGCCATTCACGAGATGTTGTCATCACCGATGTAATAAGTCTTCAAAACACCAGTTTAATTTGACCTCCCGATTAACCCTTTTCTGGCCGATTGTTTTCCTGTTGGTATCAAGCAGGGAGCAGCGCCATGACCAATCGAGAG
>NZ_LUKQ02000894.1 GCF_001647025.1 Endozoicomonas atrinae | reverse complement strand
GAAGCCTGGGGGGAGAAATTCCCATCGATTGGTAAGTCCTGGCGTAATAACTGGGATAACCTGATTACTCTGTTCGACTATCCTGAAGATATCCGAAAAGCGATTTATACAACGAATGCCATTGAGTGTCATCACCGATGTAATAAGTCTTCAAAACACCAGTTTAATTTGACCTCCCGATTAACCCTTTTCTGGCCGATTGTTTTCCTGTTGGTATCAAGCAGGGAGCAGCGCCATGACCAATCGAGAGG
>NZ_LUKQ02000893.1 GCF_001647025.1 Endozoicomonas atrinae | reverse complement strand
GTCAGCTTAGTAAAATATTTAACTTTCTGGAACTATCAGACTTGCAGACCACCCCAAAAAGCTATACTTAACGACAGGTCATTTTGGACTGGTGTTTTGAGGACTTTTTACGCCGGTGATGACACCATGTGATGATGATCACCAAGATTTGCCTGTCTACCGGTGCTCGCTGGGGAGAGATCGAGAGCAGGAAGGATCACCACTTCAAGAACAATCAGGTTTACCTGACCTACACCAAGTCCAAGAAGAAC
>NZ_LUKQ02000091.1 GCF_001647025.1 Endozoicomonas atrinae | reverse complement strand
GCGTCATTCGTAAGGCGATCAAGAACCGGAAGATTTTTCGGACTGATGAGTCAGTCATGAAGGTAATCTATCTGGCCATGGAAAAAGCTTCCGAGAAATGGACCATGCCGATCAGGAACTGGAAAGCAGCCATGAACCGGTTTGAAATTATGTTTCCTGACCGGTTCAAGGAGTAATAGTTTTGGTGGCGTTTACACAGAATTATTTACAGGCTCCAATAAGGAACAAAACGGTTAAGTATGTCGTCATGAGACTCTTGGGCAATAATCTCTGATGAAAGCCCAACTTCCGCCAGAGCTTTACATAGATCATCTTTATTATAGGACCCCATTCTTGATTCATGAGCCACAGGCCTCATAGTATCACATGCTCCACTCCGGCCGCTCTTCGTCAGCTTTTTAACCAGTGATGAAGCCCCCTCCTTAATGGCTTTAACACCTTGGCCGCCTGTCTTTACCGCCTGATTTCTTAGCTCTTTATTTTTTATCACGACCATTCCAGTCGGTACTGCCACAGCAGCAGCAGTTGCAGCTCCAACTGCTCCTGTTGTAACAACCAACCCTCCCACAGTCACCAGACCACCGGTAATCACTGCCGCTTTTATCAAATCTCCCTTATGAGCTTTAAGTAGTTTAATTAAAGACATTGCCTGGTCACCATCTGCCACATAAATCTGACCATCTGGAAAAATATTTTCAACAACTTTCAAATATATTGCAGCTTCTTCTTTTAATGCTTTTTCATCAATAGCACACAAATCATAATGACCAGCCTCAATTTCTCTCAGCCTTGATCTGACATCGCTTTGAACCTGGGTTTTCAAAGTGGACTTAACATCCTTAAGCTTCTGTTCTCCGCACTTTTCAAAAAAATGGTGTGCGCCTGGAAAGTTACCTTCAAAATCGTCAATCACGCCATTAAAATATTCTACAACATGAGCACATAACTTATTAGCCAGCCTGGATCGTAGTGCTTTATTAAAATCTTGTTGTAAATTTTCATGCCGAATTTTAAGCCCTTGAATTGCTCGATCATTCCCAACTGTAGAGGTATGCTTTCTCAAAGCATCGCCAAAATCATCCATATGTTCATCAAAGCCTTCTGAAACGAAATCTTTGCAAGAATCCACAATGTCAGGTTCTTCAACAAGATGCTCTTCAGCCCCCTGCCCTGCACTGCGATGTTTTGGGCTTTTAAGATCATCAGGGTCACAATCTTGCTTTTTAAGAGCCTCAAACTTTTTCTTCAGCGATTCAACATTCCGTACTTCATGCCTGATTCTGGGCAAAACTGAATAGCACTCTAGAGAAGATTGACGCAATTTTTTAGAAAATTCTTCACGATGCTCAGTATCTGAGCATTAATCCATTTCGTAAAACCTCAGGATTAGCCAATCCTTCTAGTTCTCTTCTATAAAACTGCTTATTTGACTCCTTGCACCTCTCCCAATTCATCTTGCACTGATGATCCGATTGTTGATGCATTATTTCCAATCGCGGATTAATAGCACCCAATTCTTCTGCTTCCATAGTACTTTGAAGAAACTGTAATGTTTTCATAACCGAAGACGTACTGAATTGAGCTTCGTTAAAAACAATAGGATCAGGGTGTTTTCGACTCCATTCCGTTTGTAAGCCTTCAAATTCTCTTCGTAATTTATCAATGAGCACTCTCGACGGCTTACCACTTTTTAAACTCTCCCTCTCCTCATTTATCGATTCGAAAGAGCAGTCAACAGCAAATATCGGGATCCCGTCATGATGCCCTGAAACAAATAAGTTATTTCGCTCTCCTGCTCTTAAGGAGCCTTTTTGCTCTTCTACACAACCATTTGCGTGTGTGACCACAATAATTTTTATTGCTTGTTGATCCTCAAGAAAATCCTTATATCCAGGATAGCCAGCAATGCTTCCTTCCCCATTTGCAACCAGCATTCGCACACGCCGCCCACTCTCATCCCCCTTAAAAAAATCAGAGCCAGCCCCATGAACTAGCGCGTTATAACCAGGGTTGTCAACCAGTGTCAGTGTTGGGAACTCTTTTCCCTCCATTGACTGAACCAGCAGCTTTTCTGACACTTGATTTGCAGGTAGTCTGCTTTGTCGTTTAAGAACAGCTTTATTAAAATCGTCACGATCTTGAAAGTGTACTACTTCATGCTCCTCACCCTGAAAATATAATGAACCTTTAAAATCAATACCCGGGTTATGTATCATTTGAAGGAGGGTTCTGACTCTAGTTGCCATCTTACCATGAATTTCTCCTTCAACACCTGTCAGTGCTTTTATCAACGAGGTTTTACCGGCATTTTGTGCTCCCTCAACCTGTATGCTCACTCCTTCTGACACACCTAGCTCCTTCATTACCAGCGGGAACTTTTGTAATCCATCTCTCATTATTTTTGCGCTCTGCCCTCCATCAACCGCAGAGTGATTCGATAAACTCTGAAGATATTCATCCAAACTTCTACGTTGCGCTGTCAGCTTACAAAGCTCCTCCTGAATCATGACATAAGGGAACCCTGAAGCCGACTTCACCTCGGAGCCTGATGATGACATCTCCCCATTCCTTGCTGATAGTGATTTTCCTGGTTGCCCCCATCCGGAATAACTTCCACTCTCCATTTTAAATAAACCAAGTGTACTATTCACTGACTGATCACGCAGACAGACATGATGCCTGGATCCTGAGGGGCCAGTGAAAGCGTTAATTTGGTCTTCAAAATCATGGCCTTCCACTAACGGATGTCTAGCATTAAATGCAGTTGAGCTGAGTGCGTCCATAAAAAAACCTACCGTTTAATCTGGTAAAAAACCAAAAGGGGAACTATGTTTTAAATACAATAGCTATATCCAACACATTAAGATTTTCTTACACCCTCATTGAATCTGTTGGTTTCTAAATTGTGTAATTCATAAATATGATCCTGAACTAGTGGTTCAACAACTTCTCGTACTATGTTCCGCATCTCCGAATCCCAGCGTTTAAAAGCACTGTGCATCCATTGCTCAGATGCTATTTCAATCCTTGCACATACTTCAGATAGCTTATGATTTACAGCATGAACTTTCTGCGACGATAATTCAGGCGATGCTCGCTTTCTCGCCTGCCTTTCCTGATCTTTTCTTCTCGCCTTCTTTACAGATTCATACTCCTGTTTAGCCTTACTTTTAACCCACTCCTTTCCCTTATCAGCAGCACCCACCGCCACTTTTTTCACTGGTATAGAGGAGAACGCTTTAATCACCATTTTGATCGTTACGACACTTAGTTTCGGTACTAATGGGACAATATATGGCGCAACAACAACCGCTGCCGCCCCTCCTGCAACCACTGTACCCAGACCAGCAGCCCCTATAGCTGCAGGAACCGCAGCTTCTGCCGCCTCAGAAGCAACCTCACCGACACTGTCAGCCCATGGACCTGCTGCACGTTGGGCAATACTCTCAACAGCCCTGGAGGCATCCTCCTCATAAACTTCAGGTACTACATAATTGAGGGCTTCTGTTATTGGCGCCACTGCAGTTTTTGCAGACTCCCTGATGCCTTCTTTTGCCGCTTGCTCTGCTGCAACTGAAGCCTCGTTAACCATTTCGTTGTAAGCTTCTTCAGCCTCTTCTTCACAATGATCTTGAATTGCCGATGCAGCCATTTCTGCACCCTCTTCAATTCCAAACATCACTCCTGCAATACCCGCCCCGACCAACAGCACTTTCGCCCCTGCTATCATGCAGTAACTGATTGTACTTTTATGTTTATCAAAAAATTGACTGATAGCTGTTGCCTCCTTCTCGTCAATATATTCCATATCTCCCGTTTGCAGAAATGCTGGTGAAAAGGCTTTAGAGTATTGATCATATAATAAATGAAAAGGGCTTTTACCCTCTTGGTGCATATCCACTCCGGCCAGAGAAGAAACGGTAAAGCGATCCTTAACATAATCTCTAACACCTGCACTAAGCCTTCTTTCCAAATCTTTTATTCCAGAGTCAGAAAGACCAAGCAATTCGACTTCTTTTTCAATATAACCCATTAGCAAGGGTACAAGACAAGCCTCAGCATACGCCTTGAATATTTGCATTATTCGTTCTTTTACTTGCTTGACTACTGCCAAAAGCAATGAATCAACTGAAAATACAAAATTTTGGTTATTGTTTGTGTGTACTCCATGTGGCAAGCATTCAGCTATCCGTTCCCATTGCAGGCAGAATGCTCTTTCAACAATATCTTTTGTTATACCTCCCTTATTTTTATCAACACTTAAATTTCGACAGATTAGCTGTGGACCTAGTACATCCATTGAGCAGGCTTTCCATACTTTACTCCTAAAGTTCTGAAAATCAGAAGAATGAGTCATTTCTGAAACCAGGCTTTCCATTTTTAGATTTCCTGAAACCCTGCGAAAACTCCTAAGAAAGTGTTTATATAGTTGTTTGTTTTCTTCTATCATATCAACCTCCTTAATGCCTTTATCCCACTCTAAGCCACCCCATTGTTGAACGCTTTTATTTAGAGGTTTATTTGAATGGAGTGCATTCTCCTGTCGACTTTCCCGAATATGTTTACCAGATTTGTTTTCTTCATCATTTACTGCAGGCATTGTTAAACTACCAGTATTTCTACCATGAACCTCTTCAGCCTGATAACCTGAAAAGCATTCAGCTGGTTGAACTACTTGTTGATACTTACCTGTAACTGAACTTGAACTACAAGGACTCTGTTCTAGAACACTTTGCTCTTTTTCCAGAAAATCTACTTTTGATGCTAATGTTTGGCTCAGAACTCTTGCGTCCATCCCCAATACTCTTCCAAGGCCCAGGTGATTATCGGTTTTTCTGGTCTCACAGACTGCATGAGGGTAATGGAGAACGCCATTTTGAGGAAAACTTGGCTCCTGCCTTTCACCTTTTTGTGGTTTGTATAGAGTAAATTTTGCCTTACTTGGCGCGCTTCCCTGAAACCCTATATGAAGCACACGTGTATGCGGAGATCCAGCTCCTTCTCCCAACGACAGTTGGTCAGGTTGTTGAGACTCATCAGCTAAAGGTGCTGGTATTTCAGTACTCCTATTTTTTCTAACATTCACTTCTGGTTTATTTTCAGGATCTGGTTTCAGGGGGCGAGCTGAATTCCTTGAAGAGGCTAGCCCCTTGATTTTCAAACCAACGTGATTTCCCTGTGGTGAAGAGGTTTTGGATTTAACTGTTGAAGCCTTGTTACACCTACTTTTCCCGACCTGATATTGATTCTCCCCTTGTTCATGCTGAGCCCGCGACCAATAAAACTCTGCCAAGTCTTTATTATTTGTCCACCCACAGAGCTCTGGCATATGAACCGATACTGATTCCGGTCCTGCAAGATTTGGCTTAGGCTGAACAAATGTTAATGCCCATTGTTTGGACTTCACTTTTGTATCCTGTAGCGGCTCAGCTCCAGCTCTATGCCATTTCTGATCTACACTTGACGTCCTTGATAAAGATGCTGAACGAGAACATCCATTCGTTTTTTCTCTATGATGGGAATCTGGATGATCTCTTTGATGAAATTTGGAATGATTATGATGTACAGGAGCATGCCCCTTAGAACGGCTTACCGATAAATGCTCCCGCCTCACTGGTCTTGGTGTTGCGATATATTCGGGCACCGCCAGACTTCTAACGTTTTGGGAGGCAAACCTCGAACGACTTGAATCACTATTATCTCTATCTTTACGATTTTCTTTCATCAACCGCTGTCTTATCTCTGCAAGCTCTCTTTCAAATAAGTGGATCTTTTCGGCTTCTTTCTGATTGTTGCTCGTATTTTTTATACCTTTAAATTTTGCTAACCTTGCTTCAAGCGCTTGCTCTTTCTCTAAAACCTTTTTCCTTTTTTCTAATTTCTCTAATGAATCCAGCTCCGCTTCCAACTCCTTTTCATCATAACTCGCTGAATAATCAAAAGTAACCGATCCTCCATCACTCTGGCACAGAGCTGCATGCAGGTTTTCCTGTCCTCCATTTTGAGAAGGTGTATGGTCTAATACTGACACATTCCGATTTTCCATAAACTGGTTATAATTTTCATAATAAGGTTCTTTTAAACTGCATGCTGAGTGTATAGTCTTATTTGAAAAATCAGCCCGATGATCACCTTCATACACATCAACTGCCCTTATACCGGATCTGGATTGATCGTTTTTTTTATCTTTCGTCACGCTGACAATTGCTCTCAGAGCATGACCTGGAATTTCGGCTAACTCACCATTCGCGTTCACTGCATCATCTCTTTTGAAAAATTATTCTATTAAATGGAAACGACTAAACAGTAATTACTAGAACGTAAATCACATCCCTCATAGATAACATGAAAATAAGAATTATTTACAACAAGGTTGCGATGCAGATAATTTATAGTTCAAGGAAAAATCTTTTCAAATATTTTATGAATACAAACAAAAAAAACAGGTAACACATAAAAAACACTATATACCTGCAAAAACCTCAAAATCTCATAAAATAAAAGACAGTACCAAAATCACGAAAAGTTATATTTGTATCTACAAGCAAACCGCAACGGGAAATTATTTTATTAGAATAAAACCCAAGAAAATTAAACCGAAAGATTGGCTGATGAAAAACTAGAAAACAGAAACCAGTCACATTGTTAATAAGTAAACGGCTGAAGTCGGCAAGATCATCCTGAGTTTTAATCTGACTGGCTATTTGATCTACCAGTTTTTCGTTGATTTCAACGCTCATTGTTATTCTCCATTTTGGAGTATTAACGACAAGCGTTTACACAATTTAAATTACATTCCCTTTATATCTGGAGAATTTAAAAAATATTCAATGATTAGTTTTTTAAACAACTCACATCAAACTTAATGGCGAAATCCTGTCTTCTACCACCTCTCCTGTTACTGCATTGACTACCATCTTATGTCTTATACGGTTGTCATCTAAAAAGACAATTTCTTTTACTTTCATATTATCTTTCATATTGCTTCTGGTTCTCAGCACCACCATCCCACGGTACTTTTCCCGTGCATTTTTGATAATCTGCTCAAGGGATATCTGTTTACCATCTGGTTTCATGTCATAAGTTTCATCCTTGATCACCCGACCAGTATATGCATCCATGGTTAACTGACGACGCTTCACCTTAAACTGTTTGTCGGCAAGCTCTATAACATACACAGCACCGCCATCCTGCCTTTCCAGCCAGGTTCGAATTCTATTTGATCCTGGGTACTTGCTCTCCACTTTTGATAATATCTCTTCCATAGGCATGGGTACCTGCATGGGGGCATGATCTACCTGCTTGCCACTGAAGGCGTCATAAACAACACGTTCCAGCTTGTTATTGGCATCAATAAAGTCGATAACAAACACCTTCTGCCGCTCTTCTTCCAGCAGCCGTGCCGAATGAACGACCACGTCAGAAGACTTATCTCCAAACTTATTACGGGTTGATACGATTAGCTGGTCCAGAGGTACCATTGATCTCAACTTACCAGGCTGTTCAAGGTGCGCTGGCGTTGCAGGTGTATTACCGCCTGCAGCAAAAACCGTGGATGAGGACAGGGCTACGCCCGCCAATACGCCTAACACCACAGGAATACGTAAACTGAACACTTTCATCAAGTCACACCTCTGTTCATACAACAAGAGCCGAGGAAATAACGCAAACTACCACCGAACAGGGTACAAAGATCATCGAAAGGAAGCGGGGAGTACAAAGATGGCAGGCGTCATTGATAGTAGTCTTTATGCCCGTTCATGCAGAGTTGATACAGTTAATTTAGAATTGATTGCCCATAATGCAAGCAGTATTCCTTTATAGGAAAACTGAGGGTTACAGATTAAAGAAGGAGTAAAAGCTTTTTAATTTCTTTCCTGCTGCTTCAAGGGAGATAGGCTGGAAACGTATTGAGGTTCCGGGCATTGCCTGTGCCAGCTTGTTCAAATCCAACTGAGCAACGCAACCAAACTTTGGGTATCCTCCCAGTGTCTGGTGATCACGCATAAGAATAATTGGCTGACCATTTTCAGGTATCTGAACAGCTCCCAAAGCGATGCCTTCAGAAATCACACCACTGAAGGGGGAAGTAATATCAGCCCCATCTAATCGATATCCCATCCGGTCACTGTTTGATGATAGCGTAAAGTTTGACTCATAGAGCCGTTTACGATTTTCTTCTGAGAATGCCGACGCCTGATATGACTCTATTAGATTCAGCCTGAGCTCCAGCTCATATTCCGGGATATAGCGGGCTGGAATCATCCGGTTGATTTCTGGCTTGAAAACTTGGTCAGCGATCAACTTAAGACAATCTCCCTGACCTATCAGACAGCCAACTCTATTGTTCGCTCCAAGCCCACCAATACCATCCCGGGCAACGGTCGCGACACTGCCAAAAACTGTTGGTGCAGCAAAACCACCAGGAATGGCCAGATAAGCCCTTAGGCCTTTCCTTGGGAACTGAAATGACAGAACATCGCCTTTATTCAGATGAATGGTCTGCCAGCCATCAACAGGATGATTATTGACCATGGCTCCCAGGTCAGCCCCTGTTAAAGCCAGCGTGATGGCTCGATGCACTAAAAACCTTGCCTGCCCTCCTGTTATCTCTAACTGCGAGCAGGACATGCTGTTTCCCAGAAGATAGTTTGCCCAGCAATAAGCGTGTAGATCCATCGGGCCACCCTGAGCCAAACCCTGATGACCCATTCCCGTTCGCCCAAGATCTTGAAGCTGAGCCAGCATCCCTGGATCTATTACTTCCAGTGCGACCACACAGTGCCTCCAAGCTCCAAAAACTCATCCCGTGATATGGGTTGGAATTTAACAGAAAGACCAACAGAAAAAGGCGACATAGGTGTCTTATCAAAATCAACCAGAGAGATCGGGCAGTTACCAATAATCTGCCAACCTCCGGGTGTATTGGAAGGATATACGGCTGTCTGCCGGTCAGCTATCCCCACACTCCCAGCAGGCAACATCTTTCTTGGTTCCGTTTTTCTTGGCATTGCAATGGAGGGATCAACAGCACCAAGGAAGGCAAAGCCAGGACTGAAACCGATAGCACAGACAACATAGGTCGATTGACTGTGTATATGAACAACCTCATCAACTGTACAGTTATGAAATCGGGCTATTTCAGGCAAGTCTGGACCCGTTTCCAGGTTGTAATAAACGGGTAAGGTAATTACCTTACTTAGCTTCTGGTTGGGAGCACCAGTCTGAAAAAAGGAATCAACCAACACCTGCAATCTTTTTTTTAACTCATAATAATCAGCTTTCAGAGGGTGGTACTGAATATAGATCGTCGTATAAGAAGGAATAACTTCAATCAGCTCTGACGAAAAACTATTTCTGATATGATCAGCCAAGTCGCCTATTTTTACCGCTAGCTGCGTATCAATATGATCACCCAGCTTTATTATCAACGCCGTTTCTGAGACAGGCTGAATATCCATCATGGAGTATAGTCTGCCGGCTTTAACATCTGTCGAATCTGTTGGATCAGCGCAATGGCATCAAGATTATCACCATGCACACACAGACTATCGGCCCTCAGCTTCAGCCGCTTTCCGCTAATCGTGTTAACCTCTCCTGACAGTATGCCTTTAACCTGCTGCAGTATCATTGCTGCTTCCTGGTGAACAGCCCCCGGCACAGACCTTGATACCAGCAGTCCATTATCATCATAAGCCCTGTCGGCATAGGCTTCATAAATTAATGATACAGAATACCTGTCCGCTATCTTTTTATTCGATTCATTCTCAGCCATGGCCTGAATCATGATCGCTGGTTTGAAATCCATATTTGCAGCCGCAATCACAATGGCTTCAAACACATCAGGGTTATTCATCATCTCATGATAAAGGGCACCATGAGGTTTAATGTACTTTACACGGGTGCCATGCAGCTGACAGATAGCATCCAGTGCACCAACCTGGTAAGCCACCAGATGCGTGATACTTTCAGGACTGTGGGGAATAGAACGACGACCAAACCCCACCTTGTCGTTGTACCCGGGGTGGGCCCCAATAGTGACCCCACAGTCTATCGCCTGTTTCACGGTGCCACTCATGATATCGGGGTCAGAAGCGTGAAAGCCGCAGGCAATATTGGCCATATCAATCCATGGCATCACCGCTTCATCATTTCCCATTTTCCAGGGGCCAAAACTCTCCCCCATATCACAATTTAGCTTCACTGGTTCACCTGTAAAGTTTGAGTACTTCTTCCGCCAGAATAGAAAGCCCCTTTTCAACATCCTGATGATCACGGGTATAGGTCAACCTGAGGCATTCATGCTTATGGGGCCAGTCATCGTCTATCCCCGGGAAGAAATAGTGTCCGGAAACCACCAGCACATTTCTTGCCTTCAGTCGTTCATAGAGCTCAAGACTGGAAACAGGCAAACCTTCAAACCATAACCAGAGGAACATTGCGCCTTCCGGTTTATGAACATGCCAGGGAATATCACCCAGTTTTTCTTTGAGGCAATTTACCGCAAACTGAGCCTTCTCCTGATAATAAGGACGGATAACATTCTCACAAAGAGGGTTAATGCTGTCATCCCTGATCATATCCAGAGCAAGTAAACTGCCCGTACTGTTAGGAGCAAGGTTCATAATGGCATTAATACCCGACAGAGCCCTGATTACCTGTTCATTGGCAATAACAATACCGGTTCTGACCGCAGGCAGTCCGAGCTTAGAGAGACTTAGACAGAGAATGGTGTGTTCGTTCCAGCGTGGTGTCGCTTCCGTAAAGATCAACTTTGGAAACGGCGTACCGTAGGCACCGTCAATGATCATGGGAATATCATGCTGCAAAGCCAGGCTATCCAGCCGCTCAATTTCATGATCCGTCAGAACATTACCTGTCGGGTTGGTAGGGCGTGACACACAAATCGCACCAATACTGTCATCAATCACCAGCTCCTGAAAATCAACCCGATATTTAAAGGTATGCTGATCAAGATGCTCAATTTCAGGTTTATTGGCCGCAAAAAAATTATCACTCAGCCCTGCATCGGCATAGCCAATATATTCTGGTGCCAGTGGTAACTGAATACGCTTGTGGCTGCCATCGCCATAACTTCCGGCAAACATATTGAACAGCATAAAAAAGGCGGCCTGGCTGCCATTGGACAACGCTATATTTCTTTCTGTCAGCTTCCAGCCAAACTGCCGGTTAAGAAAAGCAGCCATCTCACGAACAAAGTCTTTTTCTCCCTGGGGTGGATCATAGGTACCCACCAGCCGGGTAAACTCCGCCTGACTCTCGGTTATTTTGCGCAGTCGCTGTCTGAATACTTCTTCTACTTCGGGGATATGGGCCGGATTACCACCGCCCATCATGATCATATCTTTACCATCGGCGAGGGCGTTGCCCAGATCATCCATTAATGAAAGGATACCGGAATGGCTGGTGAATTTTTCGCCAAAGGCAGAAAGCTTCATGCTTACCCCTGATTATTCTGGTCGCAGGATAATAAAAGTGCTGTTATATAATGATGAAAAGAGGCTGTCTACCGCACAAGACATGATGAGCCAAATATAGAGGCAGGTTCACTAGCAGAAATGCATGCTCAGGAAATTCATTTTACTTATTGCTGTATATCGTGGATTGCCGGCAAGCCACCTGCAGACGAAGCTTTATAGACGGCTCGATGAACAGCCTTTTCAACAGCTTCTGCCCCCAACACCCCTAATATATTAACATCAGCGTCAACTTCACCAGTTGCTGCACAAAAAAGGGTATCACCATCATACATAGTATGGGCAGGCCGAATGGCACGAGACACACCATCATGCCCCATTTGAGCGACCTTTAAGGCCTGAGCTTTTGTTAATTTTGCGTTGGTAACGACTACGCCAATCGTTGTATTAGCCCCGGGCAATGCTTGAACTGACTGTTCATCCATCAATAAGTCCATACCAGAAACAAACTGTTTACCATCTTCGCTCCTTGTACCTGCAAGGAGCTTTTCACCAGCGACAACATCTCCCCAGGCGTTGACAGCAACAACAGCCCCAACAATGACACCACATCTCAATCTAATCGCAAAACAACCAATTCCACTTTTTGTCGCGCGATCAAACCCTGCAACTTTACCGATAGACGCACCGGTACCGGCACCTACATTGCCTTCTTCAATGACTTACTGACAGGCTAACCTCGTGGCTTCATACCCCATCTGTTCACTGGGTCGGGCAGAGGCATCACCCACTGACTGATCAAAAAGTATCGCGCCGGTGACTATCGGGATCGTAACAAAGTCAGTTTGAAAGCCAATGCCATGCTCCTCCAGGTAACGGCTAACCCCATTCATACTTTCAAGGCCTAATGCACTTCCACCGGAAAGCACAATAGCGTGTACAGAGTTAACCAGATTTTCTGGCCTTAGTAATTCCGTCTCCCTGGTTCCGGGAGCCGCACCGCGCACATCCACACCGGCAGTTACTCCCTGATCAAAGCGCAGTACCGTTACTCCGGTCAACCCTTCAAGATCTGAAGCATGACCAATGGCCAGGCCGCTAATTTCGGAAAGCTCATGACTCAGAGTAGCCATCGGCAAAACCTATGACACTGGTAAAAAGAAGCGGACCATATGAAGTCGAATATTTCTGACCAATTGGGCTGAAATCATCCAAAGCACAACGCAGGGAGCAGAACTACGGCTATGTGGCCGAAGCACGACTGCATCGATACAGGAATTAGTACTCACTGGTATAAATCAAAAAACCTGATGCGCCTGATCAGTACTTTCTACATTACAGTTAACATCATCAGATCGAATGTATGTCTTACCGATCAAAGTACGACTCCAGATTGTCAGAAAACCATTCAGAAAACCGCTGACACCAATAACATTTTTATCTTCCCCCTGACTGAAATTCATATCAGTAAATACACCTCCTGACGTATCTCCCTTTCTTGTCCCATTCAATGTATACCGACTGTATGCTTGATTGCTGTAGTTATTTTGAAACCTTGGGTATACCCCTGATGCATTACGCATCTGGAACTGGCTGACCTGACCTTCAGACCAGGTTTTAAAGTAGAAACCATCAGCAACCACCTTAAAGAAAGAGTGCCCCTGCTCTTTATCAAGCCAGCAGCCAACCAGCCATTGAGGACTTTGAATCGGCACATTAACCATATCCAGAGCAGGTTTTACTGCGCTGTGTACTTCTGACTCAACTTCATTAAGAAAGCTCTGAGGATTGAGCACATCTGAAAATACAGGAGCAGAAGCCAGTAACAAACACGCCATGTATTTTTTCATTCTTCGCCTCATTACCGTTTTTTAATTCAGGTAACAGGTAAGATAGCCAAACAGGCCAAAGCTCGCCCAAAAAGCCTTCAAACAATGCAATCCCATATTGAGCGATATCCCCTTCAAAAAAACATACCCTGTTCTTCAGTGAGGTTTTACAGACTCTGCTATGTTAGGCACTGCGTTTCACCCTTTTACTGTAGGCTCTGTTGACATAATTTTGCCTGCTCAGTGGCTCAAACCAGAATGTCCGTAACATCATTGCAACAACTTGAACGACACGGGTATTCCCGCGTTCTTGCGCCCTGGTAAAAAGATCTGGCTTGAGCCAAGCCATCAAGCTTATGTCAATAGAGCCTGGTTTTGCCGTTGATGAGTAATCACCCGGTCAGGAAAACTGTGCCTGGAGTATGGAAATGCCTTTGCTGACGTCTTTTCTGGAAAAGCTTGGAGCCACAATAGCCCTTGTTTTAATGTTCTTTGTTGGCCTGTCACCCTATGCCGATGCAGGCCCTGCCTTTCCTGATATAGAACTGTCAGAAGACTATGAAGAGCAGTCCTCAACATTGATTCCTGAACTTGATGATCAGTCAGTGGAAAATATTGCTGAATTTGATGATGAACAGGAGGATATTGAAGAAAGTCGAAAATTTGATCGAGAGCCTGACGATGAGCCGCCAGATTACTATTCGGAGGATGAGATAGATTAAATAAGGGAGGATAGATACTTGGAAAACTGGCGTCCCCTAGGGGACTCGAACCCCTGTTACCGCCGTGAAAGGGCGGTGTCCTAGGCCACTAGACGAAGGGGACGCATACCTTCGTGCATTGCTGCAGCGGATGCGTATACTAATCCCCCCCTGTCACAGAGTCAACCCCCCTGTCCTTTCATCAATGGTTTTACTTGAAAAAAAGCCTTTTTAGCGATTAGATGGGCTATTGATCGCCCAGGGAAAGGCAGAGGAACATGAGACTCAGGGACAGGCTCTCTTATAAGCAAGTCAGATATACAGTCAGCGTTGCATTTATTCTGGGACTTATTTTCAGCATCTTTCAGGTTACTCACGATTATAAAACTCAGGACAAAAGTATTGATAGTGCCATCCAGGCCTATCTGGATATCAGCAAGGCACCAGCATCACGTATCGCCTACAACCTGGATGAAGAGCTGGCCATTGAACTGGTAAATGGGCTCATTGAGTCCCCTTTGATCCTCAGCGCATCAATTGTTGACTCCGATAACCTGATTCTTGCCAAAGCCGGAACCTCAAATAGCCCCGGTGAGCAGCGGCAATTTACTGACCTCTTCTTTGGCACCACACGTACTTATCACCAACAATTGTCTGTTCCTTACGACCTTGAAGAAGATCTTGGCATCCTGACCATTACAGCAGATACGCGTCCTTCCGGTCAGGAATTTCTGGATCGCGCGGTACTTACCCTGGTGTTTGGGCTGGTTCGAACCTTGCTTCTGGCACTTGCTCTGCAGAGCATGTTTTATTTGATGCTGACAAAGCCTCTTCTGAAGCTGACCCGCCACGTAAAACGCGTTCGAAAAGGCACTGTCCATAAAACACTGGAGATTTCCAGAAAACATCAAAAAGATGAGATAGGTCTACTGACCAGCGCATTTAATGAATTTCAGGATGATATTGAAAAACAGCTATACCATCGAAGCCTTGCCGAAAATGAACTTAGAAAACATAGCCGTGATCTTGAAGTTCGCATTGCGGAAAGGACGCAGGAATTACAGGAAAATAATAACGCTCTGTTCAAGGCCAACGCAGAGCTTGAACAAGCCCGGCAGGCTGCACTTCACTCAGCCAAAATTCGTGGAGAACAGCTTTCAAACCTGAGCCATGAGATTCGAACACCGCTAAATGGCATTTTAGGCATGCTTGAGCTGACAATTAATGAAGAACTGACCGGAAAACAATATGAGCGACTCGATCTGGCTCACCAGTCTGGGGTTCGACTGGTCAGACTGCTCAATAGTATGCTCGACCTGGCCAGACTTGAGTCAGGCAAAGTTGCCATTGAACACACCCGGTTCAATTTGCGTGAGATCATTGAAGAATCTGTCGTGATGTTGGGCCAGAAGGCCTACGGCAAAAATATTCCACTGACCTGTGATATTGACCCAACGCTTCCAGCCACGCTACAGGGAGACCCTACCCGCATCAGCCAGGTCATTAACAACCTTCTGGGTAACGCCATAAAGTTCACCCATCAGGGTGAGATCAAACTATCACTGGACTCAAAACCTCTTGACCAAAACCGTCTTGAAGTCATCATTAACATTACGGATACCGGTATAGGAATCCCCAAAGAGGCACTCGAAGCAATTTTCACCCCTTTTACCCAGGCTAACAATGATATCTATGAAAGCTATGGGGGCTCTGGTATGGGGCTGGCACTCACCAAAGAGCTGGTAGGAGCAATGAATGGATCCATCAAAGTTATGTCTCAGGAACAGCATGGCAGTACCTTTTCCATAAAACTTCCCCTAACAAAACCTGAACAGGTCGCTAGTGAGACTACCACTGCACTGGAAAGTCACCCGGTAATACTGGCCTGTGAAGAGTCTACACAGCTAATCTGTCATCGTTTACTCAGCTACTGGAAAGTACCCTGTCGCATAGTGGAGCCTTACGATAAGAACCTCGACTTTGACTACCACTCAACAGGTCACAAAACAGAGTCTCTCGTGATCACTGATCAAAAATCACTGGCCCTGAATATGGCTCGACACCACCCCCAGCGTAAAACGATCTTTATCAGCTATGAGCAACCTCAGGGAATACCTGAAAATCTTTTATGGCTCCCTCTCCCAGTGACTCAACAAAAACTCTATCAAAAATGTGCAGAGGTGATTGGCATCAGTGATCCTGGAAGAATGCCTCCAGCAAGAGAAAATCGCTCATCACAAAGTTCAAGCTATCAGGCATCAGAAAAAAGAAAGAAAAAAATCCTGGTGGTTGAAGATAACGCCATCAACCAACTTGTGACCGAGGGAATGCTTGAACAGCTCGGGTATGAAGTAAGCCTTGTAAACAATGGTCAGGATTGCATCACAGCATGCAACAGTGAGAGTTTTGACCTGATCCTGATGGACTGCAATATGCCGGTAATGGATGGCTACACGGCAACAAAACATCTCAGAGCCATGGCTTCTACAAAAGAGATTCCTATTATCGCTTTGACAGCAAACACTCTGGATGAACACAAAAACAGATGCTGGGAATCAGGAATGAGCGGCCACATTGCCAAGCCATTTAATAAAAAAGAGCTGAACAAAATTATTAAAGAGTCTTTTGATTAGCCGTCTCTTCCAAAGTGCCTTTGATAAAATCATACCCATTACACAATCTGATATAGCACATGGCATATTTATTTAGTTATTTCTTTCACTAGAAAATAGCTCCGAGCGCTCCAAGACAGTCGATAGTGACTCATGACTGGAATGCGAATCTGATAGCTCTCCCCTGCTATGCGAGTCAATTAGAGGTTTAGTACATGAGTTTGCAGCGGAAGAAGTGCAACTATCCGTTGTTTTGAATGTAGAGAAGGTTATCTTTCTATCCTGAGCAGCTCGTTCCTCCTGCTGCCCCAGACGCCATTCACTGTAGCCTGGCTCGTGACCGGCACTATGGTTGGAAGGTGGTCTAACAGTCATTAGAGAAGAGTGAGTTGGTATTACTGCTGATCGTTGAGGAAGCTTAGTTGCCATGACAGGGTTTGCAGCTGAAGTTCTGGCTTGAGAGACTCTTGCTGTATGTCTTTCCGATTGCCAGTAAGGAGATGACCGGCAAAAATTAGCAGACGACTTCTCCCCCCGACAAGATTGATATAAGCGACTCCTTACAGGGTTAATAGTATTGGTACTGTTAAATTGGAAGCTTTGGACCCCTAGTTTCCGCCGTCCCCCAAAATCTCCTCCATTCTGACATAGGTTTTGATGCAAATCTTTAGCACCTGTATAACTCACTTTCTGTTGACTTTCAGTCCTGCAATCCTGATTTATGTATTTTTTGAATGCGTCAAATACTATGGGCCCCCTGATTGAAATTGATGCCATTAAGCGTTCAACTTTACAGCCAGATTGTTTTTTGTACTCTTTTTTAAGTCCGTCATGCTCTGTTTTAGTTAACATACTCTCCATTTGTTTCAGAGCATCTTTCACTTTTTTTTCTCTATTCCCATTTCCCTTAATAGATAGAAGCTGCCGCCCAATAGACTGAAGCTCTTGGTGCCACCCCTCATATTCTTGTTGCTGAGGCATTGTAAATAATCGGCGCCCTGCTAGTTGACTTAATTGAACAACAAAGTATTCAGATAGATTTCTCCACTCCATATCTGATAAGTCAGCATTTGAAAGAACATTCTCGCTAAGATGGTCAATAGCCTGCTTGGCACCTTGCAATGTAACTCTATTTACGTGGTTACTATTTCTTACAATATGGCCATTAAATGTGGGCAAAGGTGGCTGACTATTGGATGTATAGGGGTGGGAAAAATAATACAATTGGGAGCTTGGTAATTCCAGTGCTGGCGGCAATTCTGGCGATGGAGTTTGGCTAGATGGGATTGACATAGATTCCACCTGTAAATTAATTGTTTATTCTGTATGGCTTGATATTTTCAAATTTAAGACCAAACTGGCTACTCTTTAGAAAAATGTCCCTATCCAGAAAATATATAGCTAATAAGAAATTAAACAAGCAAGAAATTGGAAAACACTCAATTTCAAGCAAATCACCCTGCATTCAAAAAAGACCCACAATAATTTTTTACGACATCAGATGTTTTTTTCCAACCCGCTACTGCCTACTCTCTATGAGGCTGATAAAAGCATTTATCTTCGTATATCAGCCTAACACTAGAGATAGAAAACTCACCGTTTTTTGAATTTCATCGCAACCGAATTAATACAATATCGCAGGCCAGTAGGCTCCGGGCCATCGGGAAACACATGCCCAAGGTGAGCACCGCAATTAGAACAAAGCACCTCAGTACGCTCCATCCCCAGACTATTATCTTCCTGCATGGTTATCGCATCACTGTCGATGGCTTGATAGAAACTTGGCCAGCCACATCCAGCATCAAATTTAACTGATGAGTCAAACAGCTTTTGCTTACAGCAGACACAGTGAAAGACACCATCTTTCTCAAAGAAGTTATATTCGCCGGTAAAAGGTCGCTCAGTCCCCTTTTCACGACACACGTAATACTGATCATCTGTCAGCTCTTCCCGCCACTGCTTATCTGACTTCTTTTCTGTCATTTCATACTGCCTTCTTATTCCACTTTCATCAGCAAACAGAGACTTTCAGGAACTGTCTCGCGGCAATCAGGATAACCGCCCGAATAAAAACTATCTACACTAGTGCAACTCTAGGCAGATCAATTCATAATGCCATGCTGCAAGTCTCACAGAACCTGAAACCATCGGTAAGCCATCCATGAAGGATATTGAAAAATCCACCAAACTCGACAATGTCTGTTACGACATTCGCGGCCCCGTTCTTCGTGAAGCCAAACGGCTGGAAGAAGAAGGACATCGTGTCATTAAATTGAACACGGGCAATCCCGCGGCGTTTGGCTTTGATGCGCCCGATGAGATCACCCAGGACGTCATCCGCAATTTACCACTGTCTCAGGGTTACTGTGATTCTAAAGGACTGTTTTCAGCCCGCAAGGCCATCATGCAGTATTGCCAGCAGAAGAGCTTCCCCCCCATTACCGTTGAAGACATCATTATCGGTAACGGCGTCAGTGAACTGGTGGTAATGACCATGCAGGCACTGCTCAACAATGGCGATGAAATGCTGATCCCTGCTCCGGACTACCCTCTGTGGACTGCAGCGGTTCATCTGTCGGGCGGCCGTGCTGTTCACTACCGCAAGGATGAGCAGTCGGACTGGTGTCCGGATATTGAAGATATCCGCAGCAAAATCACCGCCAAAACCCGGGGTATTGTGGTTATCAATCCAAACAACCCAACCGGTGCGGTTTATCCAGATGAAATTCTGAAAGAGATCGTTCAGCTGGCCAGAGAACATGACCTGATCATTTTTGCTGACGAGATATACGATAAAATCCTCTATGACGGGGTTGAGCACACGGCCCTGGCCTCTCTGGCAGACGACGTGCTTTGTATCAGTTTTAACGGCCTGTCAAAATCCTATCGTGTTGCCGGGTTCCGGGCTGGCTGGCTGGTGGTTTCCGGTCCAAAGCACAATGCCAGAAGCTACCTGGAAGGCTTGGAAATGCTGGCCTCAATGCGACTTTGTGCAAATGTACCCTCTCAACACGCCATCCAGACAGCATTAGGCGGTTACCAGAGTATTAATGATCTGGTACTGCCTGGCGGCAGACTGCTTGAGCAGCGTAACCGGGCATGGGAAATGCTGGATCAGATACCAGGGGTCAGCTGCACAAAACCCAAAGGCGCTCTCTATCTGTTCCCCAAGCTCGACCCAAAACATCATAAAATCCATGATGATGAGAAGCTGGTACTGGACTTCCTCCTTCAGGAAAAAGTGTTACTTGTCCAGGGAACCGCATTCAACTGGCCGGAACCCGACCACCTTCGGGTCATTACGCTCCCCTGGATAGAAGACCTGGAAACCGTAATGACCAAACTTGAGCGGTTCCTCAGCCGATACAAACAATAAATGGGATGCTTGGAGGGAGGCATACCCTCTCTCCTCATCATTATGGAAGAACAGCTATGGACGACCTATGGCCGACATACACATTGATGAATTTTATCAGGACTGCCTGAAAATACTGACTCAGCTCTACAACACATTCCCTCGCCTGACGACAATCTACGTTGACGACCTGATCACCAATGCCGGCACCGATGAATTTGGCATCCCTAACAGACGTCACAAGGCCTGTTTTGATGCCATGCTCTGGCTCGCCTCAGAAGGTTATATTCGTTACCAGGACAACATCCGGCATGATGCCCTGGATCAGGTTGTACTTACGGAAAAAAGTTTTCTTCGCTTGAGTCTTCCTACTCTTAATATTGATGACCAGAGCGATCTTCCACCATCGGTTGCCCGTAAACAGGCAACAATGGCCTGGCATTGCAGACAGGCACTTAAAAACAAAGGTAGTGAAGCGATTGCACAGGCTGCTCTGCAATTTTTCACCAGTCGCTGATCAGCGACCAGGTCAGCTATCATCAACTACTCGGCTCTTCTTCTGTAAATGCAATGTAAAAACAAAGCTCATTTTTTAGACGCTCTTGAAAGAATAAGAATACGCCTTTATATAGCTACATAATGATGACGATGAGGTCACCTTAACTAATGAAGAGAATCCTGTTGTTTCTGGCCACAAACATGGCAGTCCTGTTGCTGGCCAGTATCACACTGAATATTCTCGGCGTCGGCAGTTACCTGAGCCACCAGGGACTGAACATGGGTTCCCTGCTGGTATTCTGTGCCGTATTCGGGTTTGCCGGCTCTTTTGTCTCCCTGTTGCTCTCCAAGACCATGGCCAAGATGAGTACAGGAACGCAGATTATTGAACAACCCCAGACAGCCCAGGAGCAGTGGCTGGTTGAGACTGTCAGGGAACTCTCTGAAAAAGCAGGCATCGGAATGCCTGAAGTGGGTATTTTCCACTCTCCGGAAGCCAATGCTTTCGCCACCGGATGGAACAAAAATGCAGCACTGGTTGCCGTCAGTCAGGGACTGCTGGATCGATTCAGCCCTAACGAGGCCCGTGCAGTTATTGGTCACGAAATTGGCCACGTAGCCAACGGCGATATGGTCACCCTGAGCTTGATCCAGGGTGTAGTGAACACCTTTGTGATGTTCTTTGCCCGGATTATCGGTTATGCCGTCGACTCCTTCCTGCGTCGTGATGACGAAGGCGAAGGTGGTGTTGGTATTGGCTTTTACGTAACCAGCTTTATTGCTGAAATTATTCTTGGTTTTCTGGCCAGTGCCATCGTTATGTGGTTCTCCCGTCAGCGCGAATTCAGGGCCGACGAAGCCGGTGCTGAACTGGCAGGCCGCAGGGATATGATTGCAGCACTGGAACGCCTGCGTTCCGAATATGAAGCTCCCAGCGCGATGCCAGCCACCATGACGGCCTTTGGTATCCGCAGCGGTGTTCGCAGTGGACTGGCAGCCCTGTTTACCAGCCATCCCCCGCTGGATCAGCGTATCGAAACGCTACGCGCCCACAGTTAAGTTCCCCCTTCAGGCCGGTAATTACCGGCCTTTTTTTTATTTCGAAGATCACAAAACATACGAAGGAAATCCTTTATTTTTCTTTGTGTGCTGCGTGATCCTTGTGGCTTAGCCAGCCCCAGTTATACCAATCGCATTTTCTAAATCCTTAAGCTGCCGCCAACTATGCTTAGGCATCATTACCATGCATTATCTAGAACAGATGTCTCGTCGACCACAGCTACCCGAAGGTTTTAATGATGTTGATTTTC
>NZ_LUKQ02000892.1 GCF_001647025.1 Endozoicomonas atrinae | reverse complement strand
AAACATCCGCCTTCGCTGAGCAAGCGAACGGTTCATAAACCCCGCAAGCTCGACCCTTTCAAGTCCACGGTGGACGAGATGTTGGCCAACAACATCTGGAATGCCATGGTCATTTTCGACCGGATTATACCAATTGCATTTTCTAAATCCCTATTGCGCTGTTGATCCGGACAGAAATTCTACGTTAAAGCTCCTTGCCATAGCTTCGGCTATGACTCGTCACTTTGCCTTGCCTTCCTACCCGGATCACC
>NZ_LUKQ02000891.1 GCF_001647025.1 Endozoicomonas atrinae | reverse complement strand
TCGGCGGTTCTTGGCATCCCACGTAAAGTAAGGAACACCGAGCTTGAATTTCTTGAGCTTTTCTTC
Organism: Endozoicomonas atrinae; assembly: GCF_001647025.1. Taxonomy (GTDB): domain Bacteria; phylum Pseudomonadota; class Gammaproteobacteria; order Pseudomonadales; family Endozoicomonadaceae; genus Endozoicomonas; species Endozoicomonas atrinae. Next base: position 185 of record NZ_LUKQ02000891.1, on the reverse strand, counting down.
CGCCGTGGCCTGCTTGAAGTAATCCTCATCAAAGCACTCCTTAATAGGCCAATGGCAGTAACCCGCTCCGGGCTCCAAAATGCGATAACGCTGATAGATCAACTCTTTCGCTGTATCAGTACCTATGAGGGTCAGATAGACCCCTTTCTTGTTTTTGGTCTTGGGATAGGTGGCGATAGGCTTTC
>NZ_LUKQ02000890.1 GCF_001647025.1 Endozoicomonas atrinae | reverse complement strand
GTCAGCTTAGTAAAATATTTAACTTTCTGGAACTATCAGACTTGCAGACCACCCCAAAAAGCTATACTTAACGACAGGTCATTTTGGACTGGTGTTTTGAGGACTTTTTACGCCGGTGATGACACTGTAGGCCGTATAAGCTATGCAGTGTTTCCAGATCTGATCAATCATTCGATATATCGCAGGGGATGACATGCCTGTGATATCAGCCATGGCCCGTAGATGAACTTGCCTCACAGCCATTCTGAAAC
>NZ_LUKQ02000889.1 GCF_001647025.1 Endozoicomonas atrinae | reverse complement strand
CTGGCATTGGTATCAACAATGGGTGCGTCGTTGACGGCATTCACCAGAATACCGACAGGTGCAATTTCTGTGCTGAATGCTGTAGTGCCACCATTGGTGGTGGTATCGGTATAGTCTCCAACAACACCGGCTGATTTATCCCAGGCCCTGACGGTGAACGTCGCCGCACCATTAAAGTCAGCATTGGGCACAAAGCGCACCTGGTTACTGGCATCTAACAGCAGAGCATGGTTTTCACCCAGGCTGCCATCA
>NZ_LUKQ02000888.1 GCF_001647025.1 Endozoicomonas atrinae | reverse complement strand
AAGCGATTAACACCGTGTTCCCAATGGCTCAGGTTCAGCTGTGTATTGTGCATCAGGTACGTAACTCGCTGAAATACGTCTCCTACAAGGACCGTAAATGCGTCGCCAGCGACCTGAAACGGATTTATGTCATCACCGGCGTAAAAAGTCCTCAAAACACCAGTCCAAAATGACCTGTCGTTAAGTATAGCTTTTTGGGGTGGTCTGCAAGTCTGATAGTTCCAGAAAGTTAAATATTTTACTAAGCTGACT
>NZ_LUKQ02000887.1 GCF_001647025.1 Endozoicomonas atrinae | reverse complement strand
GGGCCATAACACGGGCAACAGCCGCAACGGCAGCACCTCAAAGAATATCAAAGGAGATTTTGGTGAGGTCGAAGTCAAAGTCCCCAGAGATCGAAATGGTGACTTTGTTCCTCAGCTGATAGCCAAAGGCCAGACTCGGCTAAACAAGCTTGATCAGCAAATCCTTACCCTCTATGCCCGAGGCATGACCACCCGTGATATTGCCGAAGCCATTCACGAGATGTACGGTGCTGAGGTGTCGCCTACCTTGATATCCAAGGTAACTGAT
>NZ_LUKQ02000886.1 GCF_001647025.1 Endozoicomonas atrinae | reverse complement strand
CACTGTTGGTATCGTCTTCGTTGATTGCCGTCAGGTTCAGGCTGGCACTGGTGTTGACCACCGGCGCATCATTGACCGCATTAACCAGAATGCCAACAGGGGCCGTTTCAGTACTGAATGCTGTAGTACCGCCATTAGTAGTGGTGTCGGCATAGTCGCCAACGGCACCGGCTGATTTATCCCAGGCCCTGACAGTAAACGTTGCTGCACCGTTAAAGTCAGCATTGGGCACAAAGCGCACCTGGTTACTGG
>NZ_LUKQ02000885.1 GCF_001647025.1 Endozoicomonas atrinae | reverse complement strand
GCTCTGCTGATCAACCCTGACAGAAGGTCTTGGGTGGGGGTAGGTTGGTGTTGTTGATTTCAGAATAAAACCCTGTTCACTTAGACTAGAAAATACTGCCGTTTGACCTCAAAATAATTATTAGGTTACGCGATGTGCGACTTTGTAAGAAGCTATCTCAAATTACTAGCATGATGGTAAGTCCAACTTAAATCTTCAAAATCACACAACTATACGCTTTCCGTTTTTTTAATCTTCGGAAATAAGGTTCTC
>NZ_LUKQ02000884.1 GCF_001647025.1 Endozoicomonas atrinae | reverse complement strand
GGAAACGTTCAGGCTCCAGCACCGCACAATGCAGCGCCTGACCCAAATCCAGCGCCCGTGTGCGCTTTTCACGCAGGCCATCGAGCTTTGCCTTACAGTGGGCAGGGGAACGGCCCATTTCGACCAGTGTGGACGCCGAGAGGCCAGCGCCCCCGTGATAGTCCATTTCCGGCAGATTGTCATAGATACCTGGCTTCATTTCGACCTCCTTATCGGCAGAAACCCGTTCAGCGATGATATGTGTCAACCTTA
>NZ_LUKQ02000883.1 GCF_001647025.1 Endozoicomonas atrinae | reverse complement strand
AGCATGAAGCGTAAGCGCAAGAGGGCTGGTTGGAATAATGGCTATCTGGCAGGGCTGCTGAATATGTATATATTCGGTGAGGATAGTGGCTCAAATGCGAATGATTATCCTCGTGCGTAAGCCCTGCTCATCCAGATCGCTGGCGATGGCCTGCTTCTGCAGTGCCGCTTCGCTGGCTTTGATGGCGGTCTCTTTCTCGGAAAAAGAGGCTTCCCGGTCTTTCAGGGCTTGCTCTTTCACTTCCAGGTCAGC
>NZ_LUKQ02000090.1 GCF_001647025.1 Endozoicomonas atrinae | reverse complement strand
AAGCTACAGACCCGTAAGTGGCAGGACAACAGCGGTCAGGATCGCTACACCACCGAAGTGGTGGTCAATGGCATCAATACCCAGTTCCAGATGCTGGACGGTCAGAACCCGCAGCCTGCCCAGTACCAGCAGGCACCACAGCAACCTCAGCAGCGGCCGGCCAACCACCCGGCACAACAGGCACCGCAGAACAACCAGTACCAGCAAGCCCGTAACGGTCAGCAGCCTGCCACCCAGCAGGGTTATGACGAATATGACCAGAACATCCCATTTTGACCCAGGAGGCAAGGATGCCAAAACTATCCATCAATGATCTGCGCGTTGCACTGACTGCCGATGACACGGCCCAAACCGATCCTGATGACAAGGCTTCACTGCTTCGTCTAAAACGGGACAGCATTCGGGCACACAACCTTGCCAATGAAATGATGGCTTCATTAGCAGATCAGAGTATCTGCAAGGGCTGCATGATGGGCGCAGCTCTGGACACCCTTTCGGCTCTGACAACACCGTTCGATGCCTCCGAACAGGAGAAAGAAAATCAGGAGCATCTGATTGTCGCCTTTCTCATTCAGGAAGCCCTCGAAAAGCACCGGTTAAAAAGTGAAAACTCGTTTGAACGCTACGTAAATATTCAGTCAACCACCCACTGATCAAGGACGAGACATGATTACTGAAAGCACCCCATTGGATCGCCATCCACGGAAGAAACGTCTGAAGCTGACCCAGCGCCGGGCAAAGTTCAAGGCCCAGAAAGTCGCCCGTCGCCTGAACCGGAGGTAGGGATGCCACAGCTTAACCAGACGGAAACCATAGACAGGCTCTTTCTGGAGCTGAGCCAGGTCACCAACGCCTTCACCGGCCGCGAGCTGGCTCTGGCCAGAGCCATCGAACGAGCTTTCATTGCGGGACTGGGCATCGGCAATGCCCCTGGCTTCTCCATGTTTGACTCAACAGAGCAATGGGAAAAATACCGTGACCTGATACTGACCGACTTCAAGCCCATCATCGAGACGGCCAGTCTCCAGTAACAAAACCAACATTAAAAAAAGGCAAATGTTATGGAACAACAAGCTCAATTTGACACCGAAATCACTACCCTGGATCAGGCTGAATTGGTCATCCGCAGAAAAGGCATTGTTCTGAATGAAATGGTTGAGGGCGAGAACTTGCTGCAAATTTGCGGCCTCACCATCACCAATCCCAAGCAGCAATTAGACCGACAGATTGCAAAACATGGATTTATTGATGGTAAGGACTTTCAAACATCAATGTTTAAAAGTGGAGGACGAACTAAAACCGTTTATAACTTCAGCGTTAATGCTGCCAACCATGTACTTCTTGCCACGATGACTCCAGAGGGCAAGCAAGCTCGACAGGATGCCATTAACGACCGTCAACAAAACCCTGAACCTGTTATTGATAAATTACCAACACCCTCCCCGCACCAACTGCTGGAGCTCCACATGGACGCCAGCCTCAAAGCCATCACCTTTGCCAGAGAGTTCGGCCTTGACGGTAACCAGGCCATGCTGGCGGCAGATCGCATGGTCAAGAAACGCCTCGACTTTTCCCCACTGGAAGAAATGGGTCACCCCGCCCTGATCGCCCCGGTCAAAGCCCCGCTTTACACGGTTACCGAGCTGGGCAAACTGTCCGATCCGGTCTTCTCAGCCGTCAATATGAACCTGCACCTTCACGACCACGGATTACAGGTCAGGGTGGGTGATCAATGGACACCTACCGAAAAGGGCAAGCCGTTCTGCGAAATGCTCGACGTGGGCAAGCATCACGGTGACGGTACCCCCGTCAAGCAACTGAAGTGGTACGCCTCCGTACTGCCAACGCTCACCAAACCATGGCGGCGCTACATCACGCCAAAACCGGCAGAAAAGACACCAGCGCCAGAACCAAAGCCCACACCGCCAACCGTTGCAGAGGATCAACCTGACACCGGGAAACCCGTCATCACCCGACAGCATAAAAGTCGCCGAAGCAGTGACCGAATGCGGGGCCGCTACGGCCTGCCGGATCACTTCTCCATCTATGAACTAGCCGACGAGCTGGAGCTGCAAAAAGGCTACATAGAGGACGTACTGAAAAAGCACCGCATCATTAAATGGAAGCCCATGAAGCACAGCGGCAAATTCGTCCTGACCGACACTGGCTGGCACTACGGAAAAATGTATGACCCGTCAACAAAGCAGTTCCGTGAGAAGGGTAAGCGGGTGATGACCACCCAATGCCAGCCTGTCTTTGGCTACGACATTTTGAAGTTTTTTATGTAGGGGTAGGGATATGGAACAGAAAAAGCTAATGCGGGTGACTGATATACTTCGGGAATACCATCTCTCGAAATCGACCTTTTACAAAATCATCCGTAATGGTGAGTTTCCTGAGCCGGTATCATTGGGTAAAGGCATTCAAAAATTATACCGCCGCAGTGATGTTGAAGCATTTTTTGGCTGCTGACAGGCATGCCCATTCATGCATTTATAAACGGCGCAATAGTATCCAGGTAAATACGTTGCGCCGCCCTTCTTTCCTCAAAATGATCATCCGTATTGTAAACATCATCCACTCCCTTTTTCCTGTGCCCAAGACACGCTTCTGCCACTTCATAGGATATTTTGTTCTTGGACATAAACGTCCTTCCTGTACGCCGCAGGGAGTGTGGAGCCCATACCTTGATATGATTTAACTTCCCCTTTTTGTACTGATACTCAACCCAATTACGCAAGGTATTGGGGCATACCCCACCATCATCCACTGCAAATACATAGTCACTGTCTGGATAAAATTCATTGGCTTCTTTTATCCATCCAACTACCTCTGGTTCTAGTGGGATTAGCTCATGAATCCATTTTTTTGTATTCCTTAAAAAATCAGGAGTTCTCCAACACCCCTTATTCAAATCAACATCACTCATTTTCATGGCAACCAACTCTCTAACCCGTAAGGTTAATGCCGTTTTTACCGCCAGCATCAAATAGTTCCTACGGTTATAAAGACGTTGATTTCTGAAATGTTCAAAGACGGCTTCTAGTTCATCCATCGACAGTGTACGAGTGTTTTTAGAGATATGAGTACTGGCATCCTTGCTTTCAAAGCCAAAACTCGGATTTTTCTCTGTCAGTCTCAACCGGTTTGCCAATTTATAGACCCGCTGGATCACGCTCAGCACCTTCTTGCCCGTGGTTTTTATTCCAGCCTTGCGTATTTGGTTAAGCTTTCTCTCAATAACAATAGGTTGTATGGCATCTAACTTCATGGGACCGAAATCAGTTTCAAGATAAGTTCTATAAGCCGAGTCATAGCTTTCACTCACCCCTTTTTCTTTAAGAAGCTCATAGGCTTCGCCGAATGTTTCAATCACCTCAAAAGTACCAGAAACGGCCAGACTGTCCTGTATAGCTGACAACCGTGCCCTGGCTTCCGACAGCGTTAAAAACTTATAGTCCCCAACCTTTACATCCTTACGCTTACCATCAATAAAGACCCTTCCATACCAAGTGCTTCTTTTTTTCCCCACAGAAAGAAGCAAGTTCTTACCGCAACTGTGCATACCTGGCATTTTTTAATAATGCCTTGACCTGTTGAGCGTTTTTCATTGATGACTACCGTTGTTATTTTTCGAGTGTTGTAAAATTTTCTTTTTCCTCAAAACAGTATTTTTTTTACAACGATTTCACAACACTTTACAACACACCAACCCCATCCAAGAAATACACATACGTACCAGTACGAACATACTAATAAATATAAATGACTGATTTAAAAACAGAAAAAGACAAAAAAAACCAATTACAAACTCTTTACAAAAGTGAACGGGAATTATAACGAAACTGACCCGTTTGTATGCAAGCAAACCATCAGAGTACCGGAAAATGCCAGATCCAGGGCAGAAATAGCAAAGCTGGAGAATAAAAAAAGGGAAGACAGAGCTTCCCTTTATAACATGGCTATTTTTATGGAACTTAAATCAACCCAGTGATGGGCCTGCTGCTACCAGAGCCTTGCCTTCTTCGTTATCAGTAAACTTAACAAAGTTGGTAATAAAGCGATCCGCCAGGTCATGAGCCTTACGTTCCCACTCGGCTGGATCTTCATAAGTATCCTGAGGGTTCAGAATACTGTCATCAACACCAGCAACACTTTGTGGTACATGCAATCCGAAGAAAGGCAGAGTTTTGGTTTCTGCTTTATCAATAGAACCATCCAGAATGGCATCAATGATTGCCCGGGTTGCCTTGATGGAGATACGCTTGCCAGTACCGTTCCATCCAGTATTCACCAGGTAAGCGGTAGCACCATGAGCTTCCATTTTCTTAACCAGTTCTTCTGCGTACTTGGTTGGGTGCAGGGACAGGAATGCGGCACCGAAGCAGGAAGAGAAGGTTGGTGTTGGCTCGGTGATCCCACGCTCAGTACCCGCCAATTTCGCAGTAAAGCCGGAGAGGAAGTGGTATTTGGTCTGCTCAGGAGTCAGGCAGGAGACTGGAGGTAAAACACCAAACGCATCGGCAGTCAGGAAGATCACTTTCTTGGCGTGACCAGCCTTGGAAACCGGCTTAACAATATTATCAATATGGTACAGGGGATAAGAAACCCGGGTATTCTCGGTTTTTGAGCCATCATCAAAGTCAATTTTACCCTGAGCATCAACGGTTACGTTTTCCAGCAACGCATCTCGACGAATGGCATGGAAAATCTCAGGCTCATTTTCTTCCCTCAGACTAATTGTCTTGGCATAACAACCACCTTCAAAGTTGAAAACACCATCATCATCCCAGCCGTGTTCATCATCACCAATCAAAGCACGCTTTGGATCTGCAGAGAGTGTGGTTTTACCGGTTCCGGACAGACCAAAGAAAATTGCTGTATCCCCCTGTTCACCCACATTGGCAGAACAGTGCATAGACGCCATGCCCCTGAGCGGCAGAAGGTAGTTCATGATGGAGAACATTCCTTTCTTCATTTCACCGCCATACCAGGTACCACCGATTACCTGAATCCGCTCCGTCAGGTTGAATGCCACAAAGTTTTCAGAGTTCAGACCATGCTCCTGCCATTTTGGATTGGTGCACTTTGCACCATTCATCACAATAAAGTCAGGTTCAAAGCCCACCAGCTCATCTTCGCTGGGCCGGATGAACATATTTTTCACGAAGTGAGCCTGCCATGCCACTTCGGTCACAAAGCGCACGCTCAAACGTGTTTCAGGATTAGCACCACAGAAACCGTCAATAATAAACAGGCGCTTGCCGGACAATTGATTGGTTACCAGTGATTTAAGATCTGCCCAGACGTCTTCAGTAATGGGCTTATTGTCATTTTTCCCCTGATCAGACCACCAGATGGTATCCCGGGTCGTGTCGTCCTTAACGATGTATTTATCCTTCGGAGAACGGCCAGTGAAGATACCGGTATCTACCGACACGGCCCCCATTTCAGTAACTATCCCTTTTTCATAGCCTTCCAGTTCCGGCCGGGTCTCCTCTTCAAACAGAGTGTCATAAGAGGGGTTGTAAACCACATCAAGGACATCCTTGATTCCGACTGCAGCCAGAGCTTCCTTTACGTTTACATGGGCCATGCAAAGTTCTCCTAAGGCAATACGCTCAACTTAACGTTTCATGTTGTTAGATTATGATAATTCTTGTGGCGCGCTATGATAGGGTATTGAACCTATTATTTAAATATAACTCTGAAATTACAGGTTATAGAGCCCTCTTTTCACGCCTGATAGTTAACTGAGTCTGGTAAAAGACGTTAAACCTTTGTCAGCTTGAAAGTGTTGCCCCGCGTCAAACTTATCATCAGTCACTGGAAGAAAACACAAGTGCACACTCTCATCATTATCTCTGGCTAATGAACTCATAAAGAGCCGGTAAAATCCAGCACCAGACAACAAAAACAAGCAAGAAAAAACAAAATAAAACAGCATTTGACCATTTAGTCAGGAATTCAACTAAATTCCCGACTAAACAAGAAGAAGAGGAACCTAAAAGCCTTAATGAGTTTGTGGTTTTTCGTTAAAGATTGAATCTAGATCATTTTTACCAAAAACATATTGGTGATTACAGAACTGGCAGTCCATAGCAACCTGACCTTCTTCTTCAATAATTGACTCGATTTCTTTTCGATCCAGAGTACTGATGATTTTTGCACTTCTTTCCTGAGAACAGGTGCAGACGAAACGAACCGGCTCTTTTTCAAAAATACGAACCGTTTCTTCATGAAACAGCCTGATCAGCAGTGTTTCATGATCCAGATCCAGCAGCTCAGCGTCCTGAATGGTGTCAGCCAGCGCCGTCATGCGATTCCAGGATTCAGCGCGAATGTCCTCAGAAAGCTCAGCACTGGCAGGCAAAGCCTGCAGCAGAAAACCGCCACAGGTTCGACCATCACAAGCCAGCCACAACCGGGTTTGCAGCTGCACAGACTGAGTAAAATAATCTTCAAGGCTTGCGGAAAGCGTTTCCTTTTCCAGGGGAACAATACCCTGGTAACGCTTCCCTTTGACCGGGTCCACAGTAATCAACAGGCTTGCTTTACCCAGAAGTTCCTGAAGTGTTCCCTCAGCAAGATCATCTTTGAATTGCGCAACGGCTCTGAAAGACTTCTGGTCTGTGCATTCCACCATTAGCAGCGTTAATGGCCCGTCGCCTCTGGCCTGAAGGGTCAGCAGCCCTTCAAACTTCAGTGTGGTGCTCAACAAGACGGCAGAAGCCACCAGTTCCCCCAGAAGACGCCTGACAACTTCGGGATAATCATGGGCAGCCAGGGCATCAACATAGCTATTGTTAAGGGAAACGATTTCACCGCGAATATCAGTATTTTCAAAGATAAAGCGCTGCACTGCGTTATCAGTTCTGCTCATGGGCAACATTCCGTTCCGGGCTTATCAAAAAACTGACGGCATCATGAAAACTACCGACCAAATACAGGCAAGCCACTGATTTGCAAAGAAACATAAAATAGGAAACAGCGTATTATATTACGATTCGATCAAAAACACTCCGCCATGTTTATAGCTTGTCTCTCTAAAGTACTGTTTGGCTATACTCAAATGATGTTAGCTTGACCAGGGAAAGGACATGCCAGATCCAACAGGCAGTAACAATGTACAGCAGAAAATTCTTCAACCTCCATCCTCTGAACTGCCAATCAAGGACAAAGAGCCATTAAAAGAATCTGTCCGCAAACAAACGGACTCTGGGGGTAATACTCAACAAAACTCCCAATCATTAGATCAAAGAGGCATTGAAAACGCTGAAGCAGCTTCTCACGTCAGCACAAAGAAAACTGAGATTGAAAGCCTTGAAGATCAGCACATTAAGCATTGCGATCGTCTGGCAGACTTACAAGGTAAGCAAGAAATAACATTCAGGCTGACAGAAATTCAAAAATTCATGAATAACCCTGGTAGCTTTGATGCGTCTACATGTGGATTCGAAATCAAGTATGTATCCAGTTCTGGCAAAGTAGAAACATTAATCCCACCTGAAAAAGGAATGAGTGAAGACCGAAAAAAGCTATTGATAAGTACGCTGTCATCCAGAATTGGCAAAATAAAGGAATCGTTTGTTGATAATGGTCAAGACCAAGTCTTGGGCAAAGCCATTGAAGACGAGAAAAATCAAGCAGAACATACTGCACGCGAGTTAAGAGAAAAGGCACCTAATTCCAAAGCTCTGAAGTATAAATCGCCAAATAGCGGGCTATACGAAATCACTGCTGATTTGTCAGACTGGCCACCTTCATCTTCATTTTCTCCCTCTGCATCTCCCTCTGCATCTCCCTCTGCATCTCCCTCTGCATCTCCCTCTGCATCTCCTTCAGAAACTGAAGTGGATGGTCAATTTGTATTCGTCAAATCTCCCAATCGCCAGTCTGAGAGAAATCATCACGAAAGACCAGCGGCTATTCCAAGAACGACTTCTAAACCCGTTGATCAACAGCCTGAAACAACAAGTGAGGATGGACAGAGCAAGCACAAGTTCCCCCCCTCCCTATTAGCTGATTTGACAAAGGCAAGACAACAACGAGATATAGATACAGACCCAACCATAATCCCAGCACACACTGATACAACACAGCCTTTACCCAGGCCGGCTGTTCCTGACATGGAAACAGAAAGAACACCGCCAAGAATGGATATAAGACCTGAAACCTTAAAGGCTCAAGGGGAGCCTGATGAGCAAATGCAGGAGGGGCTGCCAATCTCCCCTAGTATGAACGCTTCTTTTATGACAACAGAGTCTATCACCAGTGAGAGAAAGGATCAGGAAGAAAGCCCTGGAAGCCCAGTTCCTGAAGAACCGGTCGTGCGCCCACCAGCAGCGCCAAATACCGCGGGCTTAGCGACTTCATTACCAGCAACGATGCAGGATAGCCTTTCGCCACAACAGGTGGATATGGTAATTGATACCGATGTCAACGAGCGAAGACCATTTGATGAGAGTGCTGTACAACGCCTTACTGAAGCCAATAAACCGCATAAGCCATACAAAGTAAATAATGAACTAGCAGCACCCGATGATAAAGACATCTATGCTTACAATGTTAATCCGAAGGATATAATAGAAGATGATGGCTTGGGTCGCCTACACATGCGCATTGAGGGAGCAGGCGCCAACGACTATGCCCATAGATTTAAGCTTGGCCTCGCCAGACAATTCGACAATTACCTTCACGATAATGAAAAAACCTCTTTGGAAGGCATTACAGACACTCAAATTTTCAATATCTTACATAACGCCTTCTCACTTGAGGAGGAGCAAGCAGATATAGCAATAGATTTCACAATAGTACTCGATATTAATGGCACGGACTGGCTGGTGAACCGTAAACACTCAGGGGACATAAGAACACTCTATGTCCCCTATGGTGCATCCAAGGACAGCCTTGAGGAGCTGCAAGCAGACAATACTGACACCAATGTCGCCACCCGGTTAGCACAAGCAATGTCTGAAAAAGATCAATCTGAGCCACGGGATGTGGAGCAAGCTAGGCGGCATTGTGCAATATCTAAATTACCAGAAAGACCTGAAGAACCTTGTTTTTTGGTCCTCCAGGGAACCGGATCGGATGGATTGGTAGAGACTGAGAAGTTATTAGCGATCGTCAATGCCGAAGAACCTCCAGGGGAAGCAGAGGAAGAGGAGATCCACAACCAGTTTTACAAAGATTTGCTCGACAGACTCACTGGGGAATTGGATCAAAAGGCTAATGGCAGGATTGTGGCTTTATCGTTCTAAACTGTAGCAATCAGGATCTAATCTAACATTAAATGATCGATTACCGCATCTCTCATCATGTCAGATTAGATCGCTACCTATACAATTTAATCATCCAGCTGCCAGCTTTTCGGGATAGTAAATTCAATATTTTCAAGTAGTCTACCCACTGCCGCCAGAACGCGGTAACGCGCATACGTTTCCTGATATATGGCTGCAGTTAAACTATTGCTTGACTGAAATAATTCATTTTCACTGTCTAGCAAGTCCAGCAGAGTCCGCTTACCAATATTAAATTGCTCTCTGTACGCCGCAACCGTCTCCCGGCTGGCATCTTCATGAAGTAATAAGTACTCACGTTGTGCGCCAATAAACTGAAGAGCAGCCCAGGCGATGCGCATTCTTTCTTCTACATCTCTCATAACCTTGGCTTTTTGGGATCGCCGCTCTTCTGCCTGATGGGCGCTCTCCATCAAGCGAGCTCTATCACCGCCGCCCCGGAACAAGTTGTAGCGAAGCCTCACCATGGCGACCGTATCATCATAATCACCCAGCTGACCATCCGCATTACTCTTCCAACTTTGGTCTACCTCAGCATCCAGCGATGGAAGATAACTGCTTTTACGGGAAGAGTATGCGTATTCTGATGATTCAACATCCAGTTCAGCAGCTTTTACACTAGGGTGATCCTGCCTGCCTTTTTTAATCGCATTTTGCAAATCTTCCGGCAAATCAAGATGCTCAAAACCAGGAAACTCCAAATCACCGGGACTGTCCCCAACCAATGCACGGTACTCACTTTCAGCATCCATCAGGTTATTTTTGGCATTAATGAGATTCGCATTCGCTCTTGCCCGCCGACCCTCTACCTGAATCAAATCAGAGCTTCGAGCAACCCCTTGACTGGCTCGGCGCTCAATCTGATCAAAGATTTCGTGATGAATTTCCAGGTTTTCTTCTGCCAACTCAACCAAATCACGGCGCTCAAGCACCTTGAGATAGACATTAATAACCTGTAAAGCCAAGTCTTCCAGTGTTGAGTAAAGCCTCCAATGCTCAGCCTCAGCACCTTTACGGGCTCCCTTAACGTTATACCAGGTATTAAAACCCGCAAAAAGATTCTGTTTTAGAGAAAATGAAGCCTCTTTACGAGTGTATTTTTCCCCATCGGTATCTGGACTGGTATCCTTTTTCTGCCCACCAATACCCGCCGCAATATCAAGCGTTGGCCAGAAATCAGATGCTGCGGCATCAATATTCTTCTGCTCAGCCTTTAGGCGGCTAAGCGCAACTTTTGCCTGAGGGTTTGAACGCAGAGCCTGGCCTAAAGCTTCTTCCAGAGACTCAGCTGAAACTTCTGTATTCCATGCTAACAGGCCAGAGAACGTACTGATCAGCAGAAATTGAAAACGGTTCATGGAGGTCCCTGTATCTTCCGTGCTGGGATTTATTATCTAGATACATCGCCATGAATAGCCGGGACTTTATAGCTGGTTGGAAAAAACGTGACATGTAACCATCACGCTTCTGGTCAGCAATGACCAACTTATGATAAAAAAGCATAATAAGCGGTCCAGATATCCGGTTGAAACAGAATTAAGCCATTGAGAACGGATCGACAAGAAAGAATGGCAGCGAACTATTTTCGCTTCTTCTGTGGATTGCCAGGGGAAAAACATGCAAGGTGGCGGAAAAGACCTCAAGGTCATGATCATTGATGACAGCAAGACGATTCGTCGTACTGCTGAAACTCTTCTAACAAAAGCAGGTTGTCAGGTGGTTACTGCCACCGATGGCTTTGACGCATTGGCAAAAATCGCCGAGTCCAAACCAGACATCATCTTTGTCGATATCATGATGCCTCGTCTTGACGGCTATCAAACCTGTGCGCTGATTAAAAATAACAACGCATTTAAACAGATTCCTGTCATCATGCTATCGAGCAAGGACGGTCTCTTCGACCGTGCCAGAGGACGAATTGCAGGTTCAGATTATTATCTGACCAAGCCATTCAGTCGTGATGAACTATTCGGAACAATTCGGGATCACTGTCCTGATTATGCTCTGGCTGTTTAGACGAACTTGAATGGAAAGCCCTAACGGAGTCTCTAGCTGTGAGACCAAGAAGGGGTTCAGGAAATAATTTAAAGCAAGTAACCAAGTTTGGTGCGGCCCTGTAGAACTGCATTAGGCCAAAAGCACTGGGGGGATTTATGGCTAAGGTATTGATTGTTGACGACTCACCAACCGAACTGTACCAACTGAGCGCAATGCTCGAGAAACATGGTCATACCGTATTGACGGCTGACAATGGTGCCGATGGTGTCGCCCTCTGTCGGGAAGAACAGCCTGATGCCGTATTAATGGATATCGTCATGCCAGGCCTGAACGGTTTTCAAGCAACCCGTCAGCTCTCTAAAGATGGGAGCACAGGACACATTCCCGTCATTATTGTAACCACAAAAGATCAGGAAACTGATCGTGTCTGGGGCATGCGACAGGGAGCCAGAAACTATCTGACCAAGCCCATTAAGGAAAACCTGCTACTGGAAACTCTTAACGAAGTCCTGAGTGATGCTGCCGCCTGAATCAGGTCTACCTACCCGGGAAAACAGAGCTATCTCGCATTCGTCACTTTGAACTGTTAAGGGAACAATGAAGGAAAGGAGTACTATGACCAACTCCAGTCATCCGTTCGACTACCTGGAGACACTTGAGCAGAGTGCTTCCCTGTACAGCGCTCAAATCCCTGTAGAGCAAACTGACCTGAGCTATTGGCAGGGTGTCAGCTTTTTACTGGATGGTCAGCATTTTATGGTTCAGGTTGGATCAATATCTGAAATTCTTCCAGTTCCCCTGACAACTCCATTGCCTGGCGTTCACCGATGGGTCAGGGGGTTAGCGAATGTCCGGGGACGTCTGATACCCGTTGTCAGCCTGGGTGACTTCCTGAAAAGTAACCAGGCCAGTTATGTTTCCAGTAAACCAAATCAAAACAACCGGATTCTCGTCATCGAGAAAAAAGACATTTCCGTTGGCCTTATCGTTGATGAAGTAAAGGGTATGCAGCAGTTTACAGCCAGCAGCCACTCAGATGAGATACCGGCATCAATTCCGGAAAATGTTCACCCATTTACCCAGGGCTCATATTTCAAAGATCAACACTATGTCGTATTCAGTGTTGAGGGACTCGTTACCAACGAGCGTTTTCTAAAAGCCGCCAGCGAATAAACAGGATTTTGATTTCAAATTAGAAATCGGGGAATAAACCATGAAAGGCAATCAAGCGAAAAGGGGACAGGGAAGCAAGGCTAACAGAGCCACGATCGCTTCGATCACAATGCTGGTGCTGTCCCTGTCAGTGATGACGGGTGCATTTATCTACAATGACCAGCAATCCCAGCTGCTTCACACCCATGAAACCAACGCGGGTGAACTCCGGGTTCTTTCCCAGCAGATTGCCAAAAACGCCTCAGAAGCGGCCTCAGGTAAAGAAGAAGCCTTTCCCCTGCTGAAAGAAGCGACTTCAATGTTTGGCCAATATATTGGTGAATTGAACCGTGCCAAGCTTTCAGTTCTCCCCTTTATTGATACCTCCAATAGCGCTGCTGCCCAACAGATTGAAGCCTTGGACTCTGCATGGTCTGAAATGAAGGTAGAAGCCGACAGTATTCTCTCTGCACAGGATACCGTACTGTCTCTTCATGATGTTGCCACCACACTGAGTGAAACCATTCCCCAGCTGCAAATTGAGTACGACGAGGTAGTAGAAATCCTTCTTGAGAATAACGCTCCTTCTGACCAGATTGCCATGGCTCAGCGTCAGCCCTGGCTGGCAGAGCGTATTATCCGAAGCGTAGCCAAGGTTCTGGAAGGTGGTGAAGACTCCATTATGGCCGCTGATAGCTTTGGCCGAGATGCCAAACTTTTCGGTCGCGTACTGGATGGTATGTTGGAAGGCAATATTGCCATGCGTATCAGTCAAGTAACTGATGATGAAGCCATTGACCGCCTAATGGAGATTTCTGATCTGTTTGAATTCGTCGACGGCAGTGTTGATGAGATTCTGGAAACCTCGCCTGAGCTGTTCCAGGTGCGCGCCGCGTCCGATACTATCTTCACCGATTCACAACAACTGCTACAGCAGACCTCGGTACTGGCAGACACTCTATCCACTTCTACTGTTGAGCAGAAAACACTTGAGCTGGCCATCATGGTCTCCGGTGGACTTTCCCTCCTGTTTGTCCTGCTGACCGCAATGTCCATCATCATGGATACCCGCCGTCGTCTGGAAGAAACCAAAACCCAAAGTGCGGCAACCGAAGCACAGAACGCCGCCAACCAAAAAGCAATCCTGCGACTGCTTGATGAAATGGCGGACCTGGCAGATGGTGACTTGACCGTTAAAGCCAGTGTAACCGAAGACTTTACCGGAGCAATTGCAGACTCCATTAACTTCTCCATTGAGCAACTGCGCGCTCTGGTTAACACTATAAACCAGACAGCGGTTAAGGTTGATGCCGCCGCCCAGGAAACACAGGCAACTGCAAGATTGCTGGCCGAGGCTTCTGACCACCAGGCTCAGGAAATAGGGTCAACGACCCAGTCCGTGAACCAGATGGCGGAGTCTATTGATAAAGTCTCCAGTGAAGCCTCTGACTCGGCTGATGTTGCCGAGCGCTCTGTACAAATCGCTGCGAATGGGGGGTTGGTCGTACGGAATACAATCGATGGCATGACCACCATCCGGGAACAAATCCAGGATACCTCCAAGCGTCTTAAGCGGCTGGGTGAATCCTCTCAGGAGATCGGCGACATTATCTCGCTGATCAACGAAATCGCCGATCAGACCAACATTCTATCCCTGAACGCCGCTATCCAGGCCTCCATGGCTGGTGAAGCAGGCCGAGGCTTTGCCGTGGTTGCAGACGAGGTTCAACGTCTGGCAGAGCGTGTATCAGCAGCAACAAAGCAGGTAGAGGCCCTGGTATCTACCATCCAGACCGATACGAATGAGGCGGTCATCTCCATGGAACAAACCACATCTGAAGTGGTGCACGGGGCCCGTCTGGCACAGGATGCTGGTGTTGCGTTGGAAGAGATTGAGCAGGTATCCAACAGCCTGTCAGGTCTGATCCGGAACATTTCTGAAACAGCAAAAATTCAGGCACAGTCAGCCTCACAGATCTCCAACCGCATGGTGGCCATTCGGGATATTTCTATTCAAACCTCCTCAGGTACCAAGGCAACCGCTCAATCTATCGGTGACCTGGCCGGTATGGCAATGGAAATGCGTCAGTCGGTTACTGGTTTCAAACTGCCTGAAACCATAGAGTCCTGACACCGGAAAACTGACTCCGTAAGAGACGAGAGCATGAAAACAAGCATGATGCCCGCCGCTCAGGCGCTCTTGTTAAAAAGAGCGCTAACAACTGCGGGAATGATAGCTGGAAACGGGAGCCAGGCATGGTCGAACAGCGTGAATACATAGGTCTGGACTGGGTTATCGGAGAGATTGAGAACACCCTCACTGAAGCCCGTCAGGATCTTGAACAGTATGCTGATTCAACAGATGATGCTGTGCTTCTGGAGAATTGTCGTACAAAAATTCAGCAAGTTCACAGCACGCTGGAGATACTGAAACAGAAGGGAGCCCGGTTACTTACCCGGGAAATTCTGTTGTTATTAGATAGCCTGAAGTCAGCCACAGCTGATAACAATCAGGAGCAGCTGGTTGTACTGATTCAGGCGATGCTTCAACTGCCTGGCTATCTTGCCCATACATCCAGATCAGGCAAGGATACCCCCAGCCTGCTGAAAACCCTGCTCAGTGAAATGCGCCAATTACGTGGGCAGCGGGCTTTATCCGATATTGATTTTTTTACACCCAGCATCGTTCACACTATTGCACCGATCCCTGAAGTACAGCTGAACAAGCTACAGGCTAGTGGCTTTGCTGTTCTGGTACGCAAAATACGTCAAAAATATCAGCTATGTCTTGCCGGAGTTCTCCGGGACAGTCAGCGGGACCAGCAACTAACAGTCATTAGTAAAATATTTGCCAAGCTGCAAAACCTATGCTGGGACTCGCCGATCTCACCGCTATGGGATGCATGCACCGCATTTTCAGAGGGTCTCAAGGAAGGCTCAATTGCGATAGACAATCACGCCATCACAATCCTCAGAGAAATGGACAATGAGTTCAAGCATCTGGCCAATGAGGAAGCCAAACGACTGAACTCCCCTCCATCGGAAGAGATACTGAGAGAAATTCTTTATCGAATTGCCAAAGCAAATAGTGAGAATGCTCTCATCCTTTCGCTGAAGAGACGGTACTCTTTGGACAAAGCCCTGGATTCAGAGCCTCAGGATGTCAATCTGATCAGTTTTGATGCAGCAACTCCTGTGGTGAAAGCCATAAAGGAAGAACTAACTCATATAAAAGATGCACTGGATCTTTACCTGCTCAACCCTGAGGACAATAAATCCAGACTTAAGGATCAACTGGCCACCAGCCAGCAAATTTCTGACACATTATGCATGCTTGGCCTCGACCATTTGCAGAGAGTCATGCAGAAAGAGCATCGCAATCTGCAGATGATTCTTAGTGGTGAGCACTCGCCCGAGAAAGTTAACGATACCCTGATCAATACTGCAGCCCAGTTGCTGGAAGTGGAATCCGGGCTGAACCAATTCATGGGCATCAACCGCTCGGTCACCGGCCAGCCCTCTGTATCAGCACAGATCAATGATATTCACCAGACAGTAATTCATGAAGCCAGGGAAAACCTGGAACAAGCTAAAGGTGCTGTGGTGGACTACCTTGGCAGTCACCATAATCAGGAGTTCCTGGCCAAGTTGTTGCCCCTGATAAAAAGCATCCAGGGCGGTCTTGCCATCATTCCTCTGAACCGTGTTGCTGAGTTAATCAGTCGCTGTTCCAAGCACATTCAGCATCAGTGGCTGGATAAAAACCTCAAGCCTAGCCTTGATGAGCTGGAAGCACTGGCAGATACGTTATCCAGTATTGAATACTATCTGGAACAGTTGAGTGGCGGAGCTTCTGCCCATTCCGAAAAAACGCTGGATATCACTCAGGAAAGCCTCAATAAACTTGAATCGGCCTTTGACACAACAAAAGCAGAACCTGAAGCACCAGTTATCTCTTCCACCCCGGAGCTTAAGCCCAAGGCTAACCCGTTTGCTGTTCACCTGCTTTCTGATGAAGAGAGGGCTGCTCTGGAGCAAGAAGCGGCTGACAATGATGTTATTGAATTTCACTACGAAAAGCCCCTGTCGTCAGCTACCGGAGCTGTTGTTTCCAGTGAAAGGGAAGCAGACTATGGACCAACAATAGAGTTCACAACCAATAGTCTGAGCCCCTCTCAAGAAATTACCGAGAAACAGAGCACTCCTCTCTCCCCTTCTATCGATATCGTCGATATGGAGAGCCTGATTCCAGAAGCTATGTCTATTGAAAGCTTGGAAACAGTGAATGATGAGCCGGAACTGACTATTGATTTTTCTCTGGATGAAGAAGACCTGTCCGGCCTGCCAAGCCACTCTCCCAAAGAAAAGTTTTCATTTACGGAGACTTCAACACCTTCATCAGATAGCACCTTAACCATAAGTAGCTATGACATCACGGAGGATAAAGCACCGCCACACCACCCTTCCAAAGAGGGTACCCTCTCTTTAGAAGAGATCTCTAGTGTGTCTATGGATGAAGATAGTGACGAAGAACTCCATGAAATCTTCGTCGAAGAAGCAACAGAAGTTCAGCAGCAGCTCAAAGACCTATTTCCAGAATGGCTAAGTAATCTCAACGATACAGCCACGACCAATGAGATAAGAAGATCCTTTCATACCCTGAAGGGTAGCGGCCGTATGATTGGTGCTGATGTCATCGGTGAGCTCGCATGGTCAGTGGAAAACATGTTGAACAGCGTGATCGAAGGCAATATTAGTTCATCTGAGTCAATGGCTGAGCTAATCAATGAAATCATCTCCATGCTGCCTGAGCTGGTGAATGATTTTGCCAGAGACAGTCAGCAGCTAACCCCGGAAGTTCTGCTTTGCATGGAGAAAGCAGATGCCCTGGGCAAAGGAACCAACTTTGTCGTTGATCGTGAGGAGTTCGCAGAGTCTGATCAGCAAGAACCTGCAATGATGTTTGGCAACATTATAGAGGAAAGTGCCGAAGAAAATCTGGATAGCAACTTTAATGAACTGATAGAGCTTTCAGAAACTGAGGAAATAAGTGAACTCGTTACTGAAGAGCAAACCGCTGAGCTGAATACTGCATATGATCAACAGTTACTGGAAATTTTTGACAGTGAAGCAAGAAGCCATCTCAGTGTCGTAAAAGAGTTTATCGATAGCGCCCATCAATTTGGTGGTGATATCCAGATCACAGATACTGTCCAGCGAGCACTGCATACCCTCAAAGGCAGTGCATTTATGGCAGAAATTACGCCTCTTGCTGAGCTGATTGCCGCCATCGAAAAGACTATCAAGGAGTTCCGGGCACACCTGGTGCCTGCTGATAGCCAGGTCATCAGCATGCTGGAACAAGGGGTAGACCTGATTGAAGATGCATTGCAACAGCTTCAAACGGCACCCGACTCTCTGGAGCTGAAAGTTGATAGCTTCCTTAACTGGCTTAACGCTCTTCATAATCAACTGCTCAGCAACAGTTTGAAAGATGAGTCTGCTCCAGAGCATCCTCCAGAAAAACAGCCAACAGGCCAACAGGCAGCTCTTTTCCTTGCAAGTGACCTAGACCTGTTACTTGATGCCAGCAGCTACCTGAAAACATGGGTTAACAGAACTCCCCACGAAGAACTTGACCGGTTCAAGTTTGAACTGAAAGTTCTTGCGGAGAATGCTAATGAAGCAAGTTTGTCAGCTATCACAGAGCTCTGTGATGTGCTGCATGATGTCTGCATTTATCTAGAGACACATGAAACCAGGCTTCCCCAGCAGTTACTGCCGCCATTTACTGACGGCTTCGAAGCGCTGGTTGAAATGATGAACCAGGTGGCCTCACAGCAAACACCTGAGCCACCACAAGCTGTTTTCAGTGCTCTGCGTGAAGCGCTCGAGTCTTTACTGATTGAACAGGCACTGAGTGAAGCAGAGTCGTCTACAGAGCCAGACGACACTTTCGAAGAAAGCCCAGAGAATCATGACTTTGATGTACTTCTTGATTTCGAGGCAGAAGAAGAAACTGACTTATCCTTAGCTGAAGATAATCATTTCGAACCTAAAGTCCTTCAGTCTGAAGGTAATCCAGGCTCTTCAGAAAGTACACCTTTTGCTCATTTCATCGATGAGTCTGAGTCCGATCAGGAGCTGCGCAAGCTGTTTATAGAGGAGGCTTATGAGCTGCTTGAAGACTCAGCCCAGTCTCTGGAAAAATGGCTAAGCAATACGAGCGATATACAACCGGTTCATGAGCTTCAACGATGCCTTCACACCCTGAAAGGGGGAGCAATGATGGCAGAGCTTAATGAACTTGGAGAACTGAGCCATGCACTGGAAGATGTCTATGAATCCATTGCCAATGGCAGCTGTGAACCTGAAAGCGCACCTCTTGCGCTGATTCAGAAAACGCATGACTCCATAGAAACAACACTGAAAGAGCTTGGCAGCGGAAAGCCATCTCCTGATGCGCAACGCATGCTGGAAGAACTCAGGCAGTGGAAAAATAAGCTGAACTCCAGTTACTCAACAACGGAAGAGCTTGATGCTCTCCCGGACTACCTGGGGCATTCATCTCTAAGCAAACCTATCACTCATGAGTTGGATGAAGGTAAATGGGTAAATAACCTGTCAGTACTGTCAGTACCTGATCTACCGAAACAGGTGCCTGAGCAGATACTGGAACCCGTTTCTACCATCCGGGTAGCTCCTCAGACCACGACTGATGCTGAAGACACAACACTTCAGTCATCATCCAGTGAAATGGTCCGAATTCCCTCGGAGCTACTGGAAACCCTGATCAATCTTGCAGGAGAAACCAGCATCAGTCGCTCTCGCATTGAGCAGCAGACAGCAGATGCGACCAGAACGCTTGAAGAGATGAATCGAACCATTCTGAGGGTTCGTGAACAGCTGCGGCGACTGGATATAGAAACGCAGAGTCAGATCATCTCCCAGCACCAGGGTGATCTTGGTGACAATCCAGATTTTGACCCACTGGAAATGGACCAGTACTCAGAACTGTCACAGCTCTCTCACTCACTGGTTGAGTCCGCATCTGACCTTATGGATCTTCGAGAGGCCCTGCAGGAAAAAACCAGGGATACAGAAACCCTGCTCCAGCAACAGTCCAGAACTCAGATTGAGTTACAGGAACAGCTGATGAAAGCCCGGATGGTCTCTTTCAGCCGTCTGGTTCCCAGACTGCGCAAGATTGTCCGTCAGGTGTCTGATGATCTGAATAAACCCGTCGAGCTTCTGGTCACTAATGCCGAAGGTGAGATGGACAGGACCATGCTTGAGCGCATTCTTGCCCCTCTGGGACATATGCTCCGAAACGCTATTGGCCATGGCATCGAAGATTCATTAGAAGAGAGACAGAAGGCAGGAAAACCTGAAGAGGGCCAGATCTCTTTATCTATTCGTCGAGATGGTGCCGATGTTGTGGTTGAGCTGTCCGACGATGGTCGCGGCATTGATATCAACGCCGTAAAAGCTAAAGCTATTGAACAGAAGCTGATTGGCCCTGACGAGCCTATAACCGATCAGGAAGCCATCGAACTGATTATGAAGTCCGGGTTCAGTACCGCAACCCACGTGACCCAACTTTCAGGCCGTGGTGTCGGGCTGGATGTTGTGAATAACTCGGTTCGCCAACTGGGTGGCAGTATACAGGTTAAGTCTGAGGCCGGACTGGGAACACAGTTCTCCCTCAGGCTGCCATTTACGCTGTCCATTAACCGTGCGTTGATGGTGGAAGTAGGGAACAGCCTGTACGCACTCCCAATGCATGCCATTGATGGCATCTCCATGGTTTCATCAAAAATGCTGGCCGATTGTTACAGAAACAAGGCCCCGCTCGTCTATGGTAATGGCACAGAGCACCAGCTGATATACATGGGAGCACTTATCGGTACAGCCACTCCAAAAATAAGCGATGGCCAGTGCCCTGTAGTAATGGTGCAGAGGGGTAATGAGAATATTGCAGTTCAGGTTGATTCGATCGTGGGTAGCCGGGAAATCATTACCAAGAGCCTGGGTATTCAGTTCTCTGGTCTTGCAGGGGTAAACGGTGCAACCATTCTTGGTGATGGTCGAGTAGTGGTTATTCTCGATCCAGCTGCACTCTACCGCAAGCATCAGCTTTTCATTCAAGAAGCCAAACCCGCAGCCGTAGCAAGACATGAACTTGATAGCAGTGATCAGACCATCAGAGTACTTGTGGTAGACGACTCTGTTACCGTAAAAAAAGTCACCAGCCGACTGCTAACCCGCCAGGGATATGAAGTAATTTCTGCGCGAGATGGCGTAGAAGCCATGACGCGTCTCTCTGAGCAGAGGCCAGACATCATGCTGCTGGATATCGAAATGCCCCGTATGGATGGTTTTGAGGTAGCCAGTGCTGTCAGGAATGACTCTGAGCTTCAGGACCTGCCTATTATCATGATCACCTCAAGAACTGGCGAGAAACACCGTAACCGGGCCTTCAGTTTAGGTGTGAATGAGTACATAGGTAAACCTTTCCAGGAAGGCCCATTACTCGAAGCCATTGAAAAGCTGATTGCGGTTGAGACAGTCTGATTACGGAGCTTCTCAGGAAGCTCTTCTCTCAACAGCACAGTACCAGAATTAAGAGGAAACCATGTCCGGAAGCCACCAGCCTATCTCCTCCGTGCTGATGCCCATGCAGCAGCGTCCCCTGCTGATACCTTCGGCATGCATCGCCGGTATTCAGGACTACAGTCGCCCGGAACAAAACTACCCGGAAACAGAATGGTTGCTGGGTGATCTCAGCTGGCGGGGCATGAAAATCCCCGTTGTCTCCTTTGAAAGACTGAATAAGGGACGATTTGCAGAGTTCTCTGCCACCAACCGTATTGCAATTATGCACCGCACCGACAAAAACGATGACCTGTCATTCTATGCCATGGTAGTGCAAGGGGTTCCGCAACCATTAAAGCTGGTACGCGAAGAAGTGCGTAACTCGGCAGAGGAAAAAGGACCAATGGAGAAATACCGGGTTATTCTGAGAGATGTTCCAGCATCAATTCCGGATCTTTCTCTACTGGAACAGAAAATAAGCGAGGTGATTTCAGGCAATAAGCTTGAAACTGCTCATGAGACTGAAGAAATGTGTGAATAAGTGCTTTATTCTCCTCCTCCAGGCAAGATGATGAAACAAGTAACTTAATTCTCAGATTGCCTAAAGAAAAGGGAGCTCCAGGCTCCCTTTTTCAGACTGAATCAATTAAGACTGCTTGGAAGCAACATAATCATTCAGTTCTGCAACCTGAGCGGTCGCAACAAACTCTCCATCCATGAAGAAGCTGATACCAATCGCATTTTCTAAATCCTTAAGCTGCCGCCAACTATGCTTAGGCATCATTACCATGCATTATCTAGAACAGATGTCTCGTCGACCACAGCTACCCGAAGGTTTTAATGATGTTGATTT
>NZ_LUKQ02000009.1 GCF_001647025.1 Endozoicomonas atrinae | reverse complement strand
CATCCTGAGTTTTAATCTGACTGGCTATTTGATCTACCAGTTTTTCGTTGATTTCAACGCTCATTGTTATTCTCCATTTTGGAGTATTAACGACAAGCGTTTACACAATTTAAATTACATTCCCTCATGAGTGTATCTCAATTTCTTTTCTAAGTTTTGTATCTTCTGGTATACGAATCTCTGGATATAGAAGCTTTCTTAATGAATGGGATGACCTGAATAGAATAATTCCGTTGTAATTGTTCTTGTTGATGTTTTTAATTATTTCAAGTTTTTCTTTCTGATCTCTCCCATTTAGTGCGGCGAAAATAATTGTGTCATGGTTTTTATAATCTTGATATTCTTTTGAGTCCATGCATATGACATCACGGATGTTAATATCTAACTTATCTAAAGTTTTTTTTGCCTGGTTGCAGGCTTCTATCGATTTATCCAAAACTGTACAGTTTATATTGTATCTGGAAGAAAATATTATCGCGCTCAAAGGCAATGGACCTGCCCCGAGGAAGATTGTGCTTTCTGGTTTTTTTCCTTTGGTTGAAACTAACGCTTGATATTCAAGGTTGCATAGTTTTAGGTAATTCTGTTTGTATGGAAATATATCCAGAGTTTCAGAAGGGGTGCTTGACTCTGCAATTTTTTCTGCCCAGTGATTTTCAAGATAATACTCACCCAAAGCGCATATTTTGTGCAGGTTTAAAATTATTGATTGCACATCTTTATCATCAAGAGCATCATTAATTTCATTTTCAGGGTATTGATGAGTAACCAGTGAAACAAGGTCACTAAAAAGCTCATTGACATAGCAGCATGGCTCGTAAGATTCTAGTTTTGATAGTTCATCATATATAGAAAGAATTTTTGATTTAAGCAAAACAGTTAACCCAAAATTGGAATGTTTAAAGCTATTACACAGTTATATTTTTCAACAGTTTATCCCTAAGCCATAAATATAAGCTGATACAGCGAGATATGATTAAGTCGTAAAAGCGATAGTCTTGTTTCAAGACTATCTCGATTGAAAATGGTATTAGAGCCAGAGGCTTAATCATGAACATCTTGTTAATTCTAAAGTGATAATGATTATCATTAATGATGGGTGATGATAGTAGATTTATCTTATATGGCAAGATTAGTATCTGAAATTTTAATGGTAGGCTTTCCGAGTTATTGCTGGGAAGAAACTGGTTAAAAAATGAACCGATACTGCAACATCAATCTGTCAAAAATAGACCTGAATCTGCTTACTGCACTTGAAGCTTTGATGGAAGAGCGTAGTGTCACCAGAGCTGCTGCACGCTTGTTTATCGGTCAGCCTGCCATGAGCCATCATTTGAGTCGACTCAGAGAGCTGTTTGATGATCAATTACTGGTGCGACAGGGCAGTCAGATGAAACTGACCCGGCGGGCAAGGGAGTTAGCGCCTAAAGTAAAAAAAATCCTGGATCAGGTACGGAATGACCTGCTGCTGGTTCAGGAGTTTGACCCAGCCAGTTTTGATGGACACCTGAATATTGGACTGACCGACTATGCCGAGTCCCTGTATGCTGAGGTGATTGTTCAGGCTTTATTACAAAGCGCACCAAACTGTACCGTCAGTTTTATCCTGGTGGATCGGGACAGCGCGTTTACCCTGTTTCGTAATGGCCGACTTGATTTGGCCATTGGCAGCCTTGGCGATGGTCCGAATGAATTGGCTGTTGATATGCTCTATACCGAAAAACACGTTTGCCTGTTTGATAATGAACGACTTCAGCTGGATATACCGCTCTCCTATGATGACTTTCTCTCGGTTGACCATGCACTTATTAATAACACGGGAAATGTGAAAGGCGTGGTGGATGACTTGCTGGCTCAACGAGGTGATCGAAGAAAAGTTCGAGTGACCTGCGGACGGTTTACCTCATTGTTACGTCTTCTGCCGGAGCAGCCGCTGATCAGTGTGGTGCCTAAGGTTCTGGCAGCACTGGGTCGTCCTGACCAAGGGCTGACCATGTCTCCCTGCCCGGTTCCCGTGCCGGATTTTGATATCTACGTTGCCTGGCGTAAGGAAGATAATGATGCGTCGGTGCTTCAGTGGCTCAGGGAGCTGGTGGCTGTTACGGTGAAGCAGCGAAGGCTATCGATATTGCCATAAACCTTCCTGCATATGAGTTTTTAAGCTCTGTCCTATACTTGAAGGCTAGGGTCTGTTGACGTTTCGTTGCATGCTCAGTGGCCCAGAAAAGCGTCATATGCGCGAAAGACTTGCGCAGCGTGTAGTTATTCTACATCAAGCAAGTCTGACAAAGCAGATGGCGCTTTTCTGGGCCACCCTTCGGGCGGATCAGGGCAGCCCTATGACTTCGTTGCGGCATTTTGAAAGGCAACTGGCCTTTATGCCCTTTAGGGTATTCCTGCAATGCCACGCCTTGCCATAGGGACGCCCTGATCCGCTGAGCTCGCAACGAAATGTCAACAGGCCCTAATAATAAGCCCAAAAGAGGAAAGTGCATTTGGCCACCCTGCGAATCATCAATGCCCATGTTCTGGATGTTGTCCAAGGTACTTTACTGCCCAAACAGTCACTTAGCATCAAGGATGGCTACATAGAAGCTATTGGGGATGACCTGCACGATGAGTCTGCTGACAGGGTACTGGATGCGGCGGGTCGGGTAGTCATGCCGGGGCTGTGTGATGCCCATGTGCATATTACTGCGGGTACTCCGGATTTTGTGGCATTGCGCCACTGGCCTCCCTCCTATGTTGCAGCCCATGCAAAACATATTCTGGAAGGGATGCTGATGCGCGGTTTCACCACGGTACGTGATGCCGGTGGGGCCGATTTTGGTTATGCACAGGCCATCGAGGAAGGCCTGCTTACAGGGCCCCGCCTGCTGTTTTGTGGTCATGCACTGTCTCAGACCGGAGGGCATGGTGATATGCGCCTTCCCGGTGATCACCAGACGGATCATTGCTTTTGCTGTGCTGGGCTTGGCAAAGTCTGTGATGGTGTTGCCGAGGTTCGCAAAGCCTGCAGGGACGAAATCCGCAAGGGCGCCCATCAGATCAAGCTAATGGTGTCTGGTGGTGTGGCATCACCCACGGATCGAATTGACAGTACCCAGTTTGCAGAAGATGAAATTCAGGCCGCTGTTGAGGAGACGGAAGCCGCCAATATCTATGTGATGGCTCATGCCTATACCAACCGTGCCATTAAGCGGGCCCTGGAGGCCGGAGTCCGCTCTATTGAACATGGCAATTTGATTGAGTCTGATGGCATCGAACTGCTGAAAAAGAAAGGCGCTTTTCTTGTGCCCACGCTATCAACCTATGATCAGCTTGCGCTCAGAGGGGTTGAAGCGGGAATGCCGGAAGCGTTGCAGAAGAAGGTCTACAGTGTTCTGGATGCAGGCCTGCAGGCGTTGGAGGCGGCCTGGCAGGCGGATGTGAACATTGTCTTCGGTACCGATTTGCTGGGTAGTATGCACGACGCTCAGTTAAAAGAGTTCGCTATACGTGGTGAAATCATTCCACCAGATGAGTTGATCCGGTCGGCGACAGTGAAAGCAGCAGAGCTCTTTAACCTGTCTGGACAGATCGGTGTGCTGGCAAACGGTTATCGGGCGGATCTGCTGATAGTGGATGGAAATCCGCTGGATGATCCTGGTGTTCTGCAACAGCCTGAGAAGCACCTGAAACTCATTATGAAAGACGGCAGGATTTATAAAAATCAGCTGTAGAGGGGCATAGCGATTTGCAGATAAAGACCTCGTCTTTGTACCACAAAGGCACAAAGTCACAGAGAAGTGCTTGTTACTGAGTAGCTTTTCTTTGTGTCTTCGTGCCGCTGTGATGATGACAGGCTCAGGATAAACAGTTGACGGTTTACTTCTTCTCTTTGGCTTCGATCCGTTCCTTGATCATGTTGTAACGTTCCAGTGGCATACCATTTTTGGCCAGTACCATCTCTTTTACCAGTGAGTTGTCTTTGGTCACGATGGTTACGTTATAACCGTCTTTTGTCGAGGTGACTTTGCCCACTTTAACGTTGGGGTTACCCTGCATGATCAGTCGGGCTTCATTAAGGGTTCTGATTTCATTCGCAGAGAACTCGCGGTTCATGTGCTCTTTGAAGTTTTTGCCCATCATGCCACGCTTGCCATGTTCTCCTTTCATGAACTGGCCTGAGCGATTGCCTTCCATGCAGTGTCTGCCATCACCTCTGTCATTGTCACCCCACCAGGCAAAGGCTGAAGAAGCAGTAAATACAGTAACCAGGGCGGTGGCAATCAATGTTGTCTTTTTCATGGCTTTTGTCCTCAATGGGGTTCCACGTTGGTTTGGTGAAACCCTGGTAATCATTTCGGGTTTCGATGGACTCATTAAAAACCATGAATTTCTCAGAAATATCCCGAAGCCATGGGAGTTTGTCTCAATTTGTATCAATTGTTCGCAGCCTATCCAAAGCAGCAGTACTAAAGCTTTATAATATTTTGACCGGCAATCTGAACAGTGTGGAACGCCATGAAAAAACACATTCTTGTGGTTGATGACCACGATGACATTCGCGATCTGTTAGGGCGCTACCTGGATCAGCATGGCTATCTTGTTTCTCTGGCCGATGGCGGGGAGGCCATGCGTGGGGTTCTTGAGCGGGAAGCCATTGATCTTGTGGTTCTGGATATCATGATGCCGGGAGAAGACGGACTGACATTATGTCGATATCTTCAGGAACATGATGGTCCGCCAGTGATCATGCTGACCGCCATGAGTGAGGAAGCCGATACCATTGTCGGGCTGGAGATGGGAGCCGATGACTACGTCACCAAACCGTTCAGCCCAAGAGAGTTACTGGCACGAATCAAGGCCGTTCTGCGTCGTCTGGAGCATGTCTCAGCTAAGGAACCTGCTGCCAGTGATCATTCAGCATTGACGTTTAAGGGCTGGAGCCTGGATGTTCATCAGCACCAGCTGACCCGGGAGGATGGCTTGCTGGTGGATCTGAGCGCTGCTGAGTTTCGTTTGTTAAAGGTTTTTCTGGAACATTCACGGCAGGTACTGAGCCGGGATCAATTGATGGATATGACTAAAGGGCGTGAAGCTCTGCCATTTGACCGGAGCATTGATAACCAGATCAGCCGGTTGAGGAAGAAGGTTGAGAAAGACCCGAAAAATCCAACATTGATTAAAACCGTCTGGGGTGGGGGATACATGTTTACAGAAGAATCAAAAGCGGTATGAAGGACTCATTGGATCTGGACGCTAAACCTAAGGCGATAGGCAGGCAGGGGATATTTAAACGTTTTTGGTCAAGTATGGTGACCCAGATGGTCTTGGCCGTTCTGGTTGCTCTTGTCATTGCCCAGATTTTCAGCTTTGTCATTCTCGGGAATGCCTACCGAACTGTTCTGTCGGATATCAGTCAGAAGTCTCAATTTCAGCAGATAGAATCACTGGTCTGGTTACTGGAAAACAACCCAATCAGTGACTACTCGGCCATTCTGGCTGCAGCGCGAACCAAAAACACCTGGTTTACCGTTGATGATCGCAGTGAGCTGGCCAACAGAGAGATGAACGCCCGTGATAAACGCCTGATGCAGCGTTTGTTGCACTTGATGGGGAATCAATACAAGGGGCGCATACTGGTTAAAGTGGATCACTCTCGTGATGAGGGCTTGATAAAAAGTGTTGTTTCCAAAAGCCCGGCCTTCAAGAGCGATGATTCGGAGCATTGGAAATCTACCAAATACTGCAGTGATGGAGACCGTTGTCAGAAGCCATGGCATCAGCACCGCCCGACGACTGACTCCCGGCATGATGGCGACCGCCGTTATTACCGGGAAGGCTGGAGGCCACCAGTGGTCACCAGCCTCCAGGTCTCAGTGCATATGCTGAACGGCTACTGGCTGAATCTGAAGGCAACGGCACCTGCAGCCCCGCCACTGGCGGCAAAACAGACCGTTATTTTCCTTGTTACAGCAATGGTACTGGTTCTGGCTGCCCTTGCGGTGATGGTCAGGCGTATTACCCGGCCCCTGCGGATGCTTGCAAAAGCTTCTACCCGTTTGGGGGTAGGGGAGCAGGTAGAGCCGTTGCCTGAGAAAGGTCCTGCCGATCTGAAGGAAACCATTCGGGCATTTAATCAGATGAATGATCGCCTGCAGCGATTTGTGTCGGATCGAACCCGCATGCTGGCGGCGCTCTCCCATGATCTCCGAACCCCTATCACCAGCATGCGACTTCGGGTTGAATTGATGCCGGAAAGCAAAGACCGTGATCAGCTTCTGGCCACTCTGGAGGAGATGCAGCAGATGTCAGAGGCCACGCTGGCCTTTATGCGCCAGGCATCGGACAACGAAGTGACTCGACAGGTTGACCTGAATGCCATGACCGGCAGCCTGTGTGACGACCTGGCAGAACTTGGGCAGGAGGTGAGTTTTCAGGAAACCAGCGAGATTATTATTCGCTGCCGCCCAGTGAGCCTGAAGCGGGCGCTGAGGAACCTGATTGAGAATGGCGTTAAATATGGTCAGCGTGTTGATGTAAGCCTTAAGCTGTTTGACAAGGCCGGTCAGCATTTGGTGGCTGTGGTGATTCAGGATCATGGGTCGGGCATACCTGAAGATAAGATGGAACAGGTGTTTGAGCCCTTTTTCCGTCTGGAAGGTTCAAGGAACCGGGATACCGGTGGAATTGGTCTGGGTATGGCCATTGCCCGAAATATCGTCCGTAATCATGGTGGAGAGATCTGCCTAAAAAACAGTCTGCAGGGACTGACGGTTACACTGGAGTTGCCATTGCATATGGGATAAAAAAAGAACCCTGTGAATATGTTCTGCAGCCAGCGGATGTTTCTCTTCGAGGCTGTTCAGGACGTACAATACTGGGCGTTTTATGCGATCGGTGGGGGTTACCGTTTTCTTAAGTTTCGAAAACTGTACTCCCTGCTTAGCAAATCTGATTAACTGGCTATTATTACTGAAAGCAATGACTGCCCAATGCCGATAGTAATTGCAATGCTATTGGCCAGTCATTCATCATGCACAACCCTCTCAGATATCCTCTTTTCAGCATGCCTCCTGGTGGCATTGATCCCGGTTCTGTCAATCATGCTTCGGCTCCAACACTGCCTTCTCAGTCTCAGTCTCCTGTTGCCAAATCTGCGCATCGGCAGGTTGAGGTCTTGCCACATGTGGAAACCAAAGTCAGCCAGCAAGAGGCCAATAGTACTGACCATGCGGGTACTGCTATCGATAGTAAAGCGGTCTGTGATCGGGATGTCCAACATGTTACTGGTCAGACGCTTTCCTCGATTAAACCTAACCAGAAAGAACTAAAGGAAACGCAAGGCCAGCTGCTCAAACAGGCTGATGAGCTGCTTAAGAAAAGCAATGAGAATAAGGCGGTAACTGTCTCGCTGAGTGGGTTGAAACAGTCTGTAGCGGAATTGAAAAAGGCTCAGAACGATAGCCCGGAGGAGGCTCTCAAGGCTCTAAAAAATACTGACTTTCCGCCCGCCCTGAACGTCAAAATTACACTGAGAAATGGAGAAAAGTTCAACCTGATCCCACCTGGAGATGCGTTGGTAAACCAGCCAAACCTGGGGGAGCTAATGGAGAAAGCTGTAGCTATTCTTGAAAAGCACCACGATGAAAACTTTGCATCCTTCGATCAGGACACTAATGACCGGGAACTCACAAGCCTGAAACAACAGGTCTCGGGCATTGATCAACAAATCGGGGAAGAGGCCTCTGGTGCTAATGACTTCGCCAGACTTGAGAATCGACAATGCCTGCTCACCATCAATGTTCGCAGCAGAGTCGAGGATGGTTCCGTCAAAGCCACACATATTGATGGTGGCCCGATAGCTCAACAACAGATCCTGGGAAGTCCTCTGACTGGACCAGGGCATACGGGCACAACAGACCAGTCTTCTAAGGCACACACTGAGGTGGAGCCGGGCAATAACAGGCCTGTAACGCCCGGACCAACAACACTGGATCCTGCAGACAATGTCCCGCCTGATCAGGGGATCTCCATCAACTCGACAGATACTGGTGATGATATAGACCCCTTGGATGGTCTGGATGTGGAAGTGACGTTCGAGAACCCTGATAAAGTGAAGAGCCCTGATGAAAAAACAGACTCTACATTAGTCACGAATCCACAGCCCAAAGGTACCCAGCCAACAGATAATACTGAGCAAACCACTGATAGTGGTGAGGATTACAGTGAGCTTGATGGTGTCGCTGAATTGTTTGCCGGTTCAGAGACCTCTGGCGAAAGCACAGCATTAGACAGTCAGGATACAGATGTCAGTATAAGCAGTACGTCTGGAGTTGAAGCACCCATTGGTAGCGGTTTATCCACTGATGGAGCGGATCAAAGTGATACCGATACTCAGCCTGGTCAGACAGACGTGAAATTGGCGGAGAAAACATCAGTCGAGGATGATTTCAGTGAGCTTGATGGAGTTGCTGAGTTATTTACCGAGCCAGAGGTTCAGAAGGACTCTGTTTTGACATCTGCTTTTGTTACTGAAGATGCAGTACCTTCTCTGGTCAGTATGGATACAGAGGGGGGTAGCCCCTCACTGGTAAGTGTGCTTGACGGGGATAAGCTTGATGCGCCAGACAAGATTTCTAATGAAAACGGCCAGTTATCCAGTGAAAAAAGCGGAGTTTCATTGGATGAGCATTTGGAAGACTCATTAAAAGCTGCTGAGCCTGATGATGCGCCTGAATTAATTGCTAATGATCCGATAGGCTCTGCTCTGGCTGACCAGGATATTTCCATCAACTCCTCAGTTACTGGTGATATAGACTCCTTGGATGAACCTGAGTTGTACGCGACGATCGGAGTTGAAGTACCAGTTGACAGAAGTCTATCCACAGGTGGGGTTGATCAAAGTGATACTGATACTCAGTCTGGCCAGACAGACGTGAAATTGGCGGAGAAAACATCAGTCGAGGGTGATTACAGTGAGTTTGATGGAGTTGCTGAGTTATTTACCGAGCCAGAGGCTCAGAAGGACTCTGTTTTGCCATCTGCTTTTGTTACTGAAGATGCAGTACCTTCTCTGGTCAGTATGGATACAG
The DNA here is from genome assembly GCF_001647025.1 of Endozoicomonas atrinae. Lineage (GTDB taxonomy): Bacteria > Pseudomonadota > Gammaproteobacteria > Pseudomonadales > Endozoicomonadaceae > Endozoicomonas > Endozoicomonas atrinae. The sequence continues at coordinate 38,948 of NZ_LUKQ02000009.1, read as the reverse complement.
AGGGGGGTAGCCCCTCACTGGTAAGTGTGACTGACGGGGATAAGCTTGATGTGCCAGACAAGGTTTCTAGTGAAAATGGCCAGTTATCCAGTGATAAAACCGGAGTTTCATTGGATGAACATTTGGAAGACTCATTGAAAGCTGCTGGGCCTGATGGTTCTGAACGGGGTGAAACAGCTTTGCAGCACTCAGGTGATAGGGGGGGCTTTTCTCAGAGCAGTGTTTCAGAAGGAGCTGAAATTACTGCGGATAGTCCAGAACCTCCGGATGGTTCGGTATCAAACGACTCCGATTATTTCTCTGCGGATGAAGATGAGCCGAGTACAACACAGACACTAAGACCTGAGATTGACTCGATCCCAGCAAGTGCAACTCGTACCTCACCAGCCTTGAACCCGAAACCTAAAGTAACCAACCAGCCCGTTGATGTGAGTCATGTGAAGTCCACCATTCCTCCTCAGACCAGAGCTGCCAAAAGCAGTGCTGCGCCAGCCCCGAAGCCCAAAGTAGTCAACAAGCCCGTTGATGTGAGTCATGTGAAGTCAACTATTCCTCCTCAGACCAGAGCTGCCAAGAGCAGTGCTGCGCCAGCCCCGAAACCCAAAGTAGTCAACAAGCCCGTTGATGTGAGTCATGTGAAGTCCACCATTCCTCCTCAGACCAGAGCCACAAAGAACAATGCTGCGCCAGCCCCGAAAACTAAAGTAGCCAACAAGCCCGTTGATGTGAGTCATGTGAAGTCAACCATTCCTCCACAGACCAGAGCTGCCAGGAAGAGTGCTGCGCCAGCCCCGAAAACTAAAGTAGCCAACAATCCCGTTGATGTAAGTCGTGTGAAGCCCACCATTCCTCCTCAGACCAGAGCTGCCAAGAGCACTGCTGCACCAGCCCCGAAACCCAAAGTAGTCAACAAGCCTGTTGATTTAAGTAATGTGAAGTCAACCATTCCCCCTCAGACAGGAACCACCAAGAGAAGTTCTGCGTCAGCCCCAAAAGCGAAAGTAGCCAACAAGCCCGTTGATTTAAGTAATGTGAAGTCAACCATTCCCCCTCAGACAGGAACCACCAAGAGGAGCGCTGGGTCAGCCCCGAAAGCTAAAATAGCCAACAAGCCCGTTGATGTTAGTCATGTGAAGTCCACCATTCCTCCTCAGACAAGAACCACCAAGAGGAGCGCTGGGTCAGCCCCGAAAACGAAAGTAGCCAACAAGCCTGTTGATTTAAGTAATGTGAAGTCAACAATTCCTCCTCAGACAGGAACCACCAAGAGGAGCGCTGGGTCAGCCCCGAAACCGAAAGTAGCCAACAAGCCTGTTGATTTAAGTAATGTGAAGTCAACCATTCCTCCTCAGACAAGAACCACCAAGAGGAGCGCTGGGTCAGCCCCGAAAGCTAAAGTAGCCAACAAGCCCGTTGATTTAAGTAATGTGAAGTCCACCATTCCTCCTCAGACAGGAACCACCAAGAAGAGTTCTGCATCAGCCTCAAAGACAAAACCGGCAATGACCGATAAACCAAAGGAGATGAGTGGAGTAAAGTCTGATGTTTCTTCTCAGGAAAAGAACCTCGTGGGGCCTGAATCTACAGACACAACATCAAAAGATGTGGGGGATACTGATAAGGAATAGTCGGCTGTTTTGAGTACTTTTGAAAAGTTGTCACTGTATCGTATTTCAAGGTGAAGCAAGTTTGTGAGCTGTGGATATTGATCTTTCAGCAGCCTTTGTCATGTTCCATGACAAAGGCTATATCTTTATTAAACTCAATCGGCTTCATTCTATGTCTGAGAGTTTCTCTTGGGAATGGCAGAAAAACTACAGTTTGCTTTTGGGAATCACCGGGCTAGATTCTGGGGTTTTAACATTTTCCTCAACAGAAGCGGGGGAAGTGCTTGATGTTTCTGTTTCCCCATCAGTTGAAGCTGGAGCTTCTGTTTCTTCTGGTTTTGCCGTTGAATCTGGGGCCGAGGTTTCCTCTGGCTTTGAGGGGGCTTCAGGTGCCTTGTGCAGGAATTTGTTTTCATAGAATGCAAACTCCCTTCCATCGGCAACGGCATTGATAGTGATCCCATTGTCTCTAAACTTTTGAAAGTCGTATTCAAGCTGGCTTCCTGATGACTTGAGCTTTCTTTTATCAATCTCTTCCCTGATAGCCCTCAGCGTAGCAAAAACATCATTAAACCTGGCTTCAGCCTGAGCGAGGGCGTTATCATTTCCATTGTTAAACTCAGTGACCTTTTTATCCATTACCCCAAAGGCGTGGACGTAACACTCATATACCTGAGTGGGATTTTTGGTTTTGAGTCCATTACCTGGGGGGATAAGTGAGATAACTTCTTCTCCAGGAAATTGGATGGTAACAGCGAAGTCATCTGGAGTACCTTGGGGAAGCTCGAGTTTTTTTAAAGACTCAATAAGCTTTTCTGAACTCTTAAACCAATCTACACCGGCAATAGGAAAGTGTGCTTTGGCATTATTGGCACACTCAATAAATGGCTCCAGGGCTTTTCGGGCATTGTGCGCAAGGCTATTTTGACCGTATGTTGTATATGCTTTTTTAGCTTCTTCCAGTTGTTTATCGCCCCGTTTCAGCAATTCCTGATCATTCAGGTTTTTAAAATCTTCATCTACTTTCTTGGAGTCTTCAGTCTCAGGAAGTTCAGGGGAGCCTTTGGTTGTCACCGTCGGATTTACACTGCTTACGTTGTCAGTCCAACCGTGTCCTGGAACCTGCCCTGGAGCATGCAAACCATCCAAGTGATTGTGCGATCCACCAGGAGGGACGTTATCCTGCGGTAAGGATACCGGGTGTCCGATAAATGTAGGAGAAGTTGAGCCATTCTCAGGATTTCTCGCTCCAGTGCGTGGAGCTGGCGGTTGGTTTGAGCCAACAGCCTGAGCAGGAATAGCGCCAGGTACTTGTGCAGGATTAGTCATTTCAATTACTTCCTTGTTATGTATTTAGTGGTTAGTGTCATACCTCCGTTCGACAAAAAAAGCCTGATTTAGTTCCGATCAGGCTTTGGCAGGGAGCCGTCAATGATGGCTTGCTTATGAAGGTTATAATCGTCGAACCTTGAATTTTCTCCCCTTGATCTTCCCTTTTTCCAGCCTGTTCAGTGCAGATCGAGCACTTTCACGTTTAACGGCAACATAGGCCACAAAGTCAAAGATATTGATCTTACCAACCTGGTCTCCGGGAATTCCTGCTTCGCCGGTCAGGGCGCCGAGGATATCGCCTGGGCGGACTTTGTGCTTTCGGCCACCATCAATGGCGATTGTTACCATGGGGGCTGGGACTGGCTGTTGGGTACCAGTGAGCGCTTTAGGATCACCAAATACCAGGGGAGCCTTGAGGTAATCGCTGATATTATCCAGTTTGTACTGTTCCCGCTGGGTATGAAGGCTGAGAGCCAGGCCTTTTTTACCAGCCCTTCCAGTGCGGCCAACCCGGTGAACGTGCACCTCAGGATCCCGGCTCAGGTCGTAATTGATCACTGCTGCCAGGTTTTCAATATCCAGTCCCCGGGCTGCAACATCGGTGGCAATCAGCAGGTTTGAGCTTTGATTGGCAAAGCGAACCAGCATCTGGTCACGCTCTTTCTGCTCCATATCCCCATGCAGTACCACGGGCTTGTAGCCAGCTTCATAGAGCTCAGTGCCCACCTCTTTACAGATTTGCTTGGTGTTACAGAAAATGACGCTGGATTCAGGCTGGTAGTGCTTGAGCAGCCTGATCAGCATGGCGGGCTTGTCAGCGTTTTCTGCGTGATAGAAGCGCTGCTCAATGTGCTCATGGCTATGGGTGCTCTCAACAGTCACTTCAACAGGCTGCTGTTGAAAGCGTTCGCTTAAATCCCGGATACCCTTTGGGTAAGTGGCTGAGAAGAGCAGGGTTTGTCGCTGTTCTGGCAAGTGATCAATGATATTTTCAATAGCATCAATAAAACCCATGTCCAACATGCGGTCGGCTTCATCAAGCACCAGCGTATTTACTCGGGCGATTGATAAGGTCTTTTTCCGCAAATGATCCTGGATACGCCCCGGCGTACCGACAACCACATGGGCGCCATGTTCCAGTGAGCCAATTTGTGGGCCGATAGGCTGGCCACCACACAGCGTGACGACCTTTATATTCTGCTGGTATCGAACCAGCCGTCGAATTTCCTGGGCAACCTGAGTTGCCAGTTCCCGGGTTGGGCACATCACCAGTGCCTGACATCCAAAATCCCGCTGTTTCAGCTTCACTATCAGGCCAATGGCAAACGCAGCTGTTTTACCACTGCCGGTTTTGGCTTTGGCAATGACATCTTTGCCTTCAAGAAGCTCAGGCAGACTTTGCTGCTGAATAGGTGTCATTTCCTTATAGCCCAGACTGTCCAGGTTATTGATGAGGGAGTCAGGCAAAGAGAGATCACTAAAGCGGGAAGGCGTTGTTGCGGAGAGAGTAGGTGAAGTCAAATCAAGCTCTTGGCATGTGCCATGGTACAGAAGAGGTCAATGATTATAACAGAGTCTACTCTTAATGACGGTGAATCATTACAGCAGTTCATCAGGAACCCGGTGGTTTGATGGGGTCCCTGGGCTCAATACACGGTGTGATTAACCGATTTACTGTTGAATTGCCTATAAATTTTATTAAATGCAATGGAGCGAATCATGAATTCAGGTTCTCCGGGATTGACGCCAGAGCCTGCTCGACAGGAAAGTCAGCAGGAAAGCCCTCAGGAAGGGAAACCGCTTTTCTGGCTCACAGGACTTATGATTGGAATTGCCTTGCAGTTATTCACGTTACTGGTTGAGCCACCACCAGGGATGAATGAGATGGCCTGGCGCTGTGCCGGTCTTGCCATGATGATGGCCGTATTCTGGTCCGTAGAAATTCTCCCGACTGCCATTACGGCACTGTTACCTCTGATTCTGTCCCCAATGCTTGGCTTGGCCAGTATTGATAAAGCGGCTGCTCCCTATGCACATCCGGTTATATTCCTGTTTATGGGAGGCTTTGTGCTTGGTCTGGCGATGGAGCGTTGGAACCTGCACAGTCGTATAGCTCTCAGAATCATGATGATTATGGGAACCGGAGAAAAGCGACTGGTGCTTGGCTTTATGATTGCCACAGCTCTGATCAGTATGTGGGTTTCCAATACGGCAACCACCATTATGATGCTGCCCATTGGTTTATCCGTCGTCTCGATGATTCGTCATCAGGGAAAGATGAGCCGTGGTTTTCCGGTTGCACTGTTGCTGGCCATTGCTTATGGCGCTTCGATCGGAGGCTTTGGCACCCTTATCGGGACACCACCAAATGCCTTGCTGGTCGCTTTTCTCCAGGAGCAGTACGGTATAAAGATTGGTTTTGCTCACTGGCTGATTATCGGTTTGCCGGCTTCAATTATTATGCTCGCCATTACCGGTGTCTGGCTGGGGTACTTCGGATACCGGCTTAGTGGAGAAGAAAATCATGTGGTTCGGGAATCAATCAAAGAGCAGCAAAAGAAGAACGGTTCAATGAGTGGGGCTGAGAAAGCGGTAACCACGATCTTTCTTCTGACCGCCCTGGCTTGGATAGTGCGACCCTGGCTGGGTGAGATGATTCCATCATTGGACCTCTCGGACACTATGATTGCTCTGGTGGCAACAGTTCTATTGTTTATCTTGCCAGCCAGTTGGAAAAAACTTGAGTTTCTGATGACTTGGAAAGAGATGCATCGTTTACCCTGGGATGTCCTGTTGTTGTTTGGCGGGGGCCTGAGTCTGGCAGCGATGATTCGAAAGACCGGACTCGCAGAGTGGATCGCCGGATCACTGAATATTCTTGGTGACATGCCTGCCTTGATGGCCATTGCCCTGGTAGTAACCATTATTATTTTTCTGACTGAGGTCACCAGTAACACGGCGACAACCGCCGCCTTTCTCCCTCCTTTGGGAGCCCTGGCCATTTCTCTTGGAATGGATCCTGCCGTTCTTGCTATCCCTGCGGCTATTGCCGCCAGCTGTGCCTTTATGTTGCCTGTGGCGACACCACCCAATGCCATAGTTTATGGCTCAGGAATGTTGCCTATCCGTCATATGGTGCGCAGTGGTATGGTGTTGAACCTTGCGGGTATCGTGATTATTACTTTGCTATGCCACTGGTTGGTGGAGTTTATTATTTAAGTGCTAACTGACGGAACGGGTGAAGCATGGAGGTGGCAGATCAGCCAATGATTGCTGTTCTGTCGTTTGAAAATATGGGTTGTTCTCAGAGACAGTTCTTCTAAAGGTGAATCGTCATCAGGCCTTTTCAGTGTTATTTTCCACTGGCTTGCTGTGGCGAGAACATCCTCACAGCGGTAAACCTGATTAATCTGAAAACTGATCGATACAACATCATTTTGAGAGAAGAGTTCTTCATACCAGAGGGCTAACTCCTGACGATTTGTTATTGGCCTGCCTATATCATTCCAGAACAGAAGGTCAATATCCTCTGTATAGTGACTGATGAGTTCCTTGATATTTTTGTTTTTGTAAGACGCCGCTATTTGAGAAAAGTGCAGGTTTACCATACTCCTGGCAACATCAGGCTCAGACATAATGCTGTTCCAACTCTTGGAATATTAAACTAAAAATAGTTCCTGCCTATACAAATGTCAGTGCGACATTAATTGAGGATTTTCTAAATATCTACAGTTCTCTTGATTTGAACAGAAAGTATCTATTCAGCTGCTTTAGCTGAACAGAATCTAAAGGCTTTGGCGGGTAAGTTAACCTGTATACCCCCTTAAGTACCTGATCATATGAAATCGAATATTTCTGGCTGACCACTGAATCAGAAAATAGGATTTTATATAGTTGGGTACTTAAGTATCTTCTGGGTCTTTTCGTCTGGTCAGAAGCATTCTGGCTTGAGTTGAGATAGGAAGCTCATGCCACTTGGTCAGCTTCTTCTTTATAAACTTTTAGACCTCTGGCCTGATAGTTTTTCAGGGCATAGGGATGATCCAATGTACAAGTATGCACCCAGACACGTTTGGCTTCCCAGCTCCAGGCTTCTTGAATAGCCGCACTTAACAGGGCACCACCCAGACCTTTGCCAATAAAAGGCTGTGCCAGGCCAAAGTAGGCAATCTCGATATCTCCTTCTGCTTTTTTCAATTCGAAATAGCCCGCTGGACTTCCTTTGTAGTAGCCGACCCAGAGACGAAGATTGTCATTCTCTGCATAGTCACGCCATTGATCATCAGACCAGCCGAGCTTGTCAGTCCATTGCCATTGCTGGCCAATATAGCTGTAGAGAAAACGGTTGAATTGAAACTGCTTTACCTGGCATTCCTGAATTATAAAATCCGGGTCGGTCACTGGCTTATGAATAAGTTCTTCTGGAGATACCATTTCCAGTGACCAGGTTGTAACGACTTCTGTTCCCATGTTGTTTCTTTTTCCCAGGCTACATTATTTTCTTACGCCAAGTCAGCTGGAGAATTAATGAGACTGTTCCAACCGCCTGGCATAGACGACAGTATTATAACCGACAGTTACCACAATATTGCCAGCAACAAAGAATAGAAGAATCAACGTAGCACAAAGTATTCTGAAACAGACACAGACATTGTGTTTGATAGAAAGCGCGCAAACCCTTGTAGATTATTGCGCTGTCAAAAATCTGGCAGGCCGTTAGATTTTGCCTGCAATTCGTCACCTTAGCATCGGAATAACGATTCAATAAGGGAGCTTAGGAGGAGAGTAAATCGGACTTTTAGCTTCACATGGCATACCTGGAGTCTCATGTGCAGGTGATAGTTGGCACTGATGATTTTCTGGAAGCTCAGTTATCTCAGAGGCTGACTATCATTAATGGATACAACAATATCTATTGGAAGCGTTATTCCCAGGGAGGGAGCCATGACAAATCCACTTGATCCAGGGCATCGGACAGGATCACCCATGCATGCTCCTTCAGAGCAGCTTAAACCCCAGCAGATATCAGAAGGGCAGACCAGAAAGGGTTATCGGGTTCGGGAAGTTGAGAGTACCAGTACCCAAGGGCTTAAGCCCAGGATGTTATCTTCTGTTCCGATGCAGGCTAAGTTTGGGACCAGATTCGCTATTTCACTTGTCAGGCCTTTTGCAAGTCTTTCCACGAAATTATTCGGAGGAAAGCAATTACCCAGTAACGTCCAGAACGATTTAAAAACAGCGATTGATCAAAGTGATACCCAGCGACTTCGTCATACTGTTGAAAAAATGACCTCAACAGACCAAGACAGCTTTTCCACTGAATCTGTTTCCGAAGCCTCATATGAATCACCTAACTTGACCGCTCGTGGACGTGATAAACAGATGCACCAGCAGTGGATGGATTCCCGGCTGGAAGGTGAACCTATATTGTTTTATCTGGCAAAGCGTGGGAATAAGGCAATGACTGAACACATTTGCCGAAATCCGGATATTGGCCTGTCGAGCCTTGAGTTGAAGTCAGTAGCTGGAAACCGGTCTAAAGTTATTCCCGGAGATCTGAATAAAGAAGGACTGGCTGGGTATAGTGGCTCACCCTTTGCCTTTGCTCTTGATCATGGCAATTTTGATACGGCACTGGCCATGGCGGCCAACGGAGGCACCCTTCAACATGGTGGTGCAAAAGCGGTGTTTAGTGAGTTGAAGTTAACTCCTAATGAACGTGCTGAGTTTCGAGATGCGTTTTCTGCAAGAGAGAGCGATATTGAGACAGAGCTGTTCATCATGAAAGATTCAAAGGGTGAAATAGAGAATAATTTGCAGGAAATGAGAGAACAGTATGGTCAGTTGATCTCCTGGGAAAATCCTAATTATGCCAATTTTGATAATTACCCAGAGCCTGAGCTAAGTGATGCTGATTGGAAGAAAATTAAAGATCAGTTTTCAGCGCTCAAAAAAGTGTCTGTAAGTCTTGCTAACCCTATTAAGATCCTTGAGGAGCAGCTTAAGAATGCAAGAGCTGACTTGGATCTGGTGAGGTCTTGATCTGTTTTAACTGCGTTACCGCTCCCCTGGAGTATAAATCAAGGGACAGTCACTGGTTTATGGATACATTCTTCCAAGAGGTGCCATTTCCAGTGACCAGGCTGTAACGGCTTCTGTTTCCATGTTGTTTCTTTTTCCCAGGCTGCATTATTTTCTTACGCCAGGTCAGCTGGGGATTAATGAGACTGCTCCAGCCGCCTGGCTAGACGACAGCATTATAACCGACAGTTGCTACAATATTACCAGCCACGAAGAACAGAATAACCAATGCAGCATCAAAGATGCTAAAGCTTGCCAAAAGTTGAGTTAAGCGACCAAAGCCCTCTATAAAAAACAGGTAAATACCAAATACGTAAGGAATATAGCTGGGAAGGCCTGCTAAAGCTCTGCGTGCTCCTTTATTAAGACCTGTAAGAACAATGATGGAGAATAATGATCCGATCAGTAACAGCATCCAGCTGGTTTCCATGCCTTTTAAGGTAAGCTGTAAAATGGCAATGGTCAGCGTTACTGCAAGGATAATATCGGCTTTGAGGGCCAGAACAGTAAAGAGGTCTTTGTCGCTTTTGCCGGTGAAAATCTGAGCTAACTGAAACATGGTGAACCCCCCGATTAGGCTATGGCCATGTCTCAGTTATACCATCAGTCAAGCTTGGTAAAATTGATGTAAGGCAGTATTTTTACTTATGTTGATTCATTGTGTTTCTGTATAGCGCTTTTGTACAACAGACAGACGCATTTCCAGTTCACACTCCAGCTGATCCAGTCGCTCAAGTTGCTCTTTTTGTCTGGCGTTGATATGCCAGTAATGCGGTGTCATGGCCAATAGGTCCATAATGGCCTGAGAGTTTTCCAGCATCATCATATGATCAATGGTCTGGCTTTCCAGCAGATAAAGGTGTTCCGGCAGGTCCTGCAGGCGTTTATCTTCCGGATAAGGACGGACTTCATCATAAATTGCAAGGCGAAGTGCCATTAGATGGTTTTGACCGGGTGTCAGAATAACAATATGTCCACCGGGTTTCAGAACTCTGGAAAATTCTGGCCAGTCACTGCGGGAGAATATGCTGATGATTACATCAAACTGTTCGTCCATTAATGGAAGATCACTAACACTGGCAACCAGCCACTCTATGGCTTTGTTCCGTTTGCTGGCGGCCAGGATGGCGGGTTTTGCGATATCAAATCCACAGACCTCACTATCTTCAAGCTTCTCTTGTATTGCCGATGTGTAATAGCCTTCACCGCAACCGGCATCAAGAATGCTTTGAGGTGCTTCAGGGCTGAACGATTGAATTTTATCAATCAATGCATCAATAACAGGTTGATAGTAACCGTGATTTAAAAAGCGTGTCCGTGCTTCCACCATCATCTGATCATCGCCGGGGTTTTTACTGCGTTTCTTATTGCTGGGGAGCAGGTTCAGGTAGCCCTGGCGTGCCCGGTCAAACTGATGGTTGTTTTTACATACAGCACTTTTTTGTTCTGGTGAGAGCGCTTCAAAACAGACTGGGCAACGAAGTAAGATGGGCATCGGGATGGGCAGTATGGCTAAAAGCCAGAGAGTTTAATGGTCTCTGGCGGATATTCAACTGCTGCTGGTTTGTGCAGTACCAGCTGGTACTGCATGGAATAGCCAGATTAAGGTGCTACCGGGGTATCCCAAACCATTCCTTTCTCAATGGGAATCTCAGGATTGTCAAACTGCTCACAGAACTGACTTCCATCGGTTTTGTAATAGATGGCTTCCATGGGGGGAAGATTCAGAGCCGTTATCTGGCTTTGGGCCTTGGCACTGCTGGTTAGTCCCCACTTATAAAGATAATTGAGCATATTGCGGCCAGTGACCATCGACAGCGCAATGGATGGCCAGTCATTGTGCAATTCAGGCGTTGGGCTCCAAATGCTTTTGGCTTCTTCCCACGTATATTCACTGAACCCCAGGGAGATACGCTTGGCATTCCAGGTATCGCTGTTGCTGAGTGCCCGCGAAAACTCCCGTTCGAGGATATGCAGTCTTGGCAATATCATCCAGCCATCGGTTAACGCTCCCTGACTCTGTGCTGCCATCATCATCTGCAGATAGATGGCGGCTCCACTGCTCCAGTTCTTGAAGTCTTTATTCTGTATGGACGCTAGTGGGTCTTCTGAGTTCTGGGACTCCTGCAACCAGTCAAACAGTGTTTTGAAGGGCAGGTTTTGACAGGAGGGTGCCTTACCCATCTCCTGGTAAGCACGGGACTTGGAGAAATAGGAGTAGAAGTTGGTGGCGGTATGACCGGGAGTCCAGCTTTCAAATAAAAAACGTTTTCTCTCCAAACCATGGCCGAGTTCATGAAGGTCGCCATGCCCCAGTGGATCAAATGCCCAGTAGGCGTCGTAAGGGTTGCCAGAACAACCGTAACCACAGGTGGCCTGATCCGCATTCATGTGTTTCACGTGATCAATGAGATCAATGCTATACCCCTGCTGTTCGGCGAATTGGATAATTTCGGGGTCTTGATCAATACGATCACCACGAAAGCCTGCCAGCATATGAGGCAGGTTAGACATATAACGATCCGTCACTGTCGCCAGATCGGCTGCCGAATTATTCCAGTTGCTCATGGACTGGCGCATCAGATCCAGCCGCGAGTGGACTTCAAAACCGTCAGTGACCAGTTCAGCCCAGTCAAAATCGCCTTTCGCCAGAGCCTCTGCAAACGCCTCATTGTCTTCAGGTTTTGTCCAGTAGGGATGCAGACCGATATTGCTGACATTCAGGCTGACCTGCTGGTCATTGCGGTCAAATCGCAGTTGAAGAGGGCCGCCATTTGGAGAGGTAAAGGTAAGGGTTTCACCCGGTGCGATGATCATTTCCTGCCCCCACAGATAACGGGGACGTTTATAGCCATCATTATCCAGCCAGTGGGTGGCCCCATCACGGATGGAGTTTACAAAAACACTGACGACAGCGTCTGTATTATCGGTACGGTGAACAGTGACTGGCTTGCCGGGCATGACAAAGACACCCGCTGAACGGAAAGGCACTTTACTGGTGATGTTTATGGTCTTGCTGCTCGGTGTTACATGGCTGAAATCAGTTCGCCCGAAATTACCCAAATCAGCAGGTACAGCGTTAGTTGAACGGTATTGATAAACACCAAAATCTGAAAAGGCCGCTTTTACAAAATCTTCCGTGCTTTTCAACTTATCCAGGGGGTATTCAGTTTCTGCCCGATAATAATCAGCCAGAAGTACCAGCCAGCGCCACAGCGCTTTATCATCATTGGTGGATGTAAAGATGGCATGCTTGTTTCTGTCCAGTTGCCGGAGCTGGCGCTGCATGGTTTGCAGTCCATCCAGAAAGTCGACGTTGAATCCTTCTGCCTCGGAACAGTCGTTGCCATTACACTGGGCAAAGTTAATATTGTTTCCCTGATTTTTCAGCGTGGTGAGCAGACGGTTTACTGCTGCAACTTCTGTGGACAGAGGATTGCCCCACTCAACAATGTTGAACCCTCTGAGAATCAGATAGCTCCAGTAATTGTTGGCAACGAAGTTAGCGTTGATGGCCGGAAGCAGGTATTGGCTGATGGTATTATCATCACGATAGTAGTGAAGGTACAGAATACCAATGCCCTGATTTCGTGCTTTGCTGATGCCGTCTTTCAACCCTTCTGTCAGCTCTCCGAAAGAAGAGACGATCAGCACATCAGCACCCTCAAGACAGTCAGAAAGGGCTGCGCCATTACAGGCTGCCCGATCGTTGTAACTGACCCGTCCCGGCATAAAGGTATCCAGCCAGAGTCGTGTGCTGGATTGATCAGGAAAATAATGTGACTCATCCATCTGGGCAATGACCACCTTCATGGGCTCGGCACTGTTCAGAGGTTGTCCTGCCAGCCAGTCAATGCTGTTAACCATCAACTGGTTGGCTTGATCATTGACGGCGCTGGGAAACCGCTTCCAGACCCGCATTGGGTTGGATGATAAAGCGATGAAACGACTGCTCCCTTCTTCTCCTAGAACACCAAGCCCACCAGGTTTTAAAGGGTCAAACTCACTTCGGTCGGAAGCATTTGCCTGAAGAAAGGTCGCTGACTTGCCAAATTCCGGAGCAATGATGGCTGAGTCGTGGGTGACATCCCAGTCAATATTGGTCAGGCTGTTGGCATTGGCTGAACCATCACTGTTAAGCTGAAACAGACGATAGATGACCGGATTGAACTGACCATGCCCCGTTTCGATCAGGTTATCGATTTTTTGTGTGAGTGCTTCAGCAGAGGGAATTCCTGAGGCATCGCCTGTTTGAAACGCGACTTGCAGGGCTTGTTCGACAGGATCGGGAGCAGGAGTGGAGTCTGAATTTGATGAGTCGCCACTTTTACAGGCGGTCAAGGTGGTCATCAGCAATACAGTGAAAAGCGTTTTTCTGAAGTCCATAAAAAAGGCTTTTTCCTCAAATACGTTTTATAGGCAAATTTGTGGAATTTTAAGAGAACCTCTAATCGGGCTCCAGAGATTTGAGCTTTATTAACAGGGCATGCGAGAAGGGTCACATATTGATGGTTTATGGCAATATTTACTTTGCTCTGATTTATTGAAGGTGCTGTGTATTTATCAGAAAAATATTCAGTGGCCGTTTGGACATTTATCAAATATTGGGGTGGGTAGTCAGCGTATGGCCGCTGACAAAATTTTGAAAGTAATTCACCAAGGTATTAAAAGCCCAAAGCCTTTAGCGTTCTTTCTATCGTTTCTTCATCGTCACATGCGTATGGAAATGAGTCACATATTTGTTGAAAGCTCAAAGGCTGTAAGTCCTCTATTGAGTTGGCCTGAAGCCCTTCAGTTCCAAGAGCCCCCTCTTCAAAAGTAACTCTCTTTTGAAGAGGAGAGTCATCCTTTATTAATGAGCACGACTTTGGTAATTCATTTGTAGTACCTTCTTGTATTTCTATACTTCTCCCATCGTTTATAGCTGGTTGGCCAGTAGCATTTATCGGCTTTCTTATTTCTCCCGAAGGAGCGCTTGCACCACGTGTACAAGAGCAGAAGGTGGTAAAAAAACTAAACATATGTATAGCCTCCAAAATGATATGTTGTGCAAAATAGCTAGCTGTATATAGATGCTATGAAAATCTCTGACAAATAAAAGAACAGCCTTGTTCCCACCCAGTTAATGAATAGAGTCAGACTAATTTGCAGGCAGGAAAATGTTGATATTTAGCCAGAGCTGGCCGATATTTCCTGTGATATGTAAACCAGTAACCTTACCGGTATTAATTACTGTCAGGGGAAAGTACTAAAATCCGGATCAGCAGAATTTGTAAACTACCTATTGGCTCAAGGGAATAGTCACTGTAGTCTGCGCGGCACTTTCTGATTCATTAAATATAGAGCAGGACAATAAATTTGATTTCTACAGCCAATATCACCATGCAGTTCGGTGACAAGCCCCTGTTTGAGGACATTTCCGTCAAGTTTGGCGAAGGTAACCGTTACGGACTCATTGGTGCCAACGGTTGTGGTAAGTCAACTTTTATGAAAATCCTTGGCGGTGAGCTTGAAGCTACCTCAGGAACTGTCAGCAAAGACCCTCATGAACGTATGGCTAAACTGAGTCAGGATCAGTTTGCCTATGAAAACTATACGGTCATCGATACTGTTATTATGGGGCATAAAGAGCTCTGGAAAGTAAAAGCAGAGCGTGATGCGATATATGCCAAAGCTGAAATGACGGAAGAAGAAGGTATGCGGGTAGCAGACCTTGAAGTTCAGTTTGGTGAGATGGATGGTTACTCCGCAGAAGCCCGTGCTGGCGAATTGCTGCTGGGTCTGGATATCCCTATTGAGCAGCACTACGGGCTGATGAGTGCTGTAGCTCCAGGTTGGAAACTGCGCGTGCTGCTGGCTCAGGTACTGTTTGCAGACCCGGAAATCATGCTGCTGGACGAGCCGACCAACAACCTGGATATCAACGCTATCCGCTGGCTGGAAGATATCCTGAAGCAGCGTGACTGCACCATGATCATTATCTCTCACGACCGTCACTTCCTGAACAGTGTCTGCACTCATATGGCGGACCTGGATTACGGTAAGCTGCAGGTGATGCCGGGTAATTATGATGAATACATGACGGCAGCGACTCAGGCCCGTGAGCGTCTTCAGGCAGATAATGCCCGTAAAAAAGCCCAGATCGCCGAGCTTCAGTCGTTTGTCAGCCGCTTCTCTGCTAATGCTTCCAAAGCCAGACAGGCGACTTCCAGGGCGAAGCAGATTGATAAGATTCAGCTGGCAGAGATTAAACCTTCCAGTCGTCAGAACCCATTCATCCGCTTTGAGCAGGAAAAGAAACTGTTCCGTAATGCACTGGTTGTGGAAAAGCTGAGCCAGGGCTATGAAGATGACCTGTTCAGCAAAGTGAATATGATGGTTGAGGTCGGTGAACGTATTGCCATTATCGGTCAGAACGGTATTGGTAAAACCACTCTGCTGCATACGCTGGCTGGTAAGATGGCTCCGCGTACCGGAACCCTTCAATGGTCAGAAAATGCCAATATTGGTTATTACGCCCAGAATCACAGCTCTGACTTTGATATGGATATGAACCTGTTCGACTGGATGAGCCAGTGGATGAATCCGGGTGATGATGAGCAGGTTATTCGCGGCGTATTAGGACGGATGCTGTTCTCTCAGAGTGATCTGAAAAAATCCGTTCGGGTTATTTCCGGTGGTGAGCAGGGTCGTATGCTGTTTGGTAAGTTGATTCAGCAGCGCCCCAATATCCTGTTGATGGATGAGCCAACGAACCATATGGATATGGAATCCATTGAGTCTTTGAACCTGGCGCTGGAAAACTACAAAGGCACCCTGATTTTTGTATCCCATGACCGTCAGTTTGTATCATCTCTGGCCACCCGGATCATCGAAATCAAGGATACCGGTATTGTGGACTTCCACGGTACTTATGACGATTACCTGCGCAGTCAGGGTATTGAGTAAATAGCAAACCTTATTGATACCAGCAGTGAAACTGTTGGTATCAATTGATAAATCAGAAAGGCGTTTCTGACTGAAAAGTCATCAGCTCTCCAGCTATCGGATGAGTAAAGCTCAGTCTTGTTGCATGCAGGTTCAGGCGTTGGCTGGCCTGTTGTGCATCAGGGTGGGCATAGAACTCACAGCCTAGAATTGGGTGCCCCAGTTCAGCCAGGTGAACTCTTAACTGATGAGAGCGACCGGTAACTGGCTTGAGCAGTACCCGATCAAATGCCGACCTCTGATTGTCAATCACTTGAAAGAGCGTCAGTGATGGTTTACCAAGCTCATGGTCAACCATCTGTTTCGGGCGGTTTGGCCAGTCACAGCGCAGTGGCAGTTCTACTTTTCCTTCTGTCTCCGCAAGCTTTCCCCATACTTCGGCAATATACTCCTTGGCAACCGTACGATCCTGAAATTGTCGGCTTAATGCACGATGGCTGTCTGCATCAAGCCCAAAGACCATCAGTCCGGAGGTGGACATGTCCAGCCGATGAACAACGCGAGTTTCCGGGTTGATTTTCTGCAGCCGTGACAACGCGCTATCTTCATGATTGGGTGGTTTTCCGGGAACACTGAGCAGGCCTGCCGGTTTATTCACAACGACGATGCACTCATCGCGATAGAGTTCGGTTAATGGCTCGTTACAGCAGGGGACAATAAAAGTATCATTCATTCGCAGATTATCGGGATAAAACCAGGGTAAGTCATCTGGGAATAATGCGGATCGAAATTTGCCTGTTCTGATGCCATTCTCACCTTTTCATTTGAAGAAGCAGTCATGAAACCTTCAACACCGGATGCGATGGCTTCTCTGATCAATGATATTCGAGGGGCAATTCCCTTTGGCCTTTCTGAGGCTGAGTTGTGCTCAGGTACCTGTAAAGGGTGCTCCAAAAAACTGCTGGAGTTTCTGGATCAGGAACTGTCAGACTGGAGCATGCGCCTGAATGCGGGTGATAAACCAAACCTTGGAGATATCCACAGGCTGGCTAAAACGGCCCGAAAGATATACACAGCCCTTGAAAAGAATAATCTGATACAAGCCTCAAGAGCTGTATCTTAACGTCGTGAAGGTCTATCCTAGCGCCCAATTTGTTTATATGTTGGATTAACTGGTTATGCCCCTTTCTACCGAGGATATCTCCAGGCTGAAAAAAAGCCTTTCCCTGGTATCCAGTGAACTGCCTCTGTCGGCATTAAGAGAAGCTGCCCAGCATCAGGACGAGATCACACCGGTGCTCTTGGAGGCTCTTGCAGCGGTGAAAATCCGTGGCAAGCGCAGCAGTTCATCATCAAAAAGCCGTCTGGCACTTCATGCGCTTTATCTGTTGACGCAGTTTCGTGAACCAGCAGCCTGGCCTATTGTCATTGACCTGTTCAGCACCATGAGCTCTGAAGACAATATTGCCATTGGCGATGATTTTGATGAGGTGGTCTGTGACCGGCTAAGCCAGATCTTTGCGACACTCTGTCCGGGTGATATTCGCCCCCTGCAATCCATCATTGAAAACACCAGTATTGATGAATATGTCCGGGATGCGGCTCTGGGATCTCTGGTTGTCCGTTATCAACAGGGAGACCTTGAGCTTCAGGAGTTGACGACTTATCTGCATCAGCTCTATGAGTATGGTCTTGAACAGGAAAAGAATCAGGTCTGGAATGCCTGGGTTCAGGCTTGTTATAACACTCAGCCTGAGAGTTTTATGGAAGCCCTGAAAGACCTCTATGAAAAAGAGTGGGCGGATACCTATTACATCACGTTGGACGAGCTTAAACTGCGCTGTGGTGTGGCTCCGGAAGTGATTAACAAGTCAGTAATGAAGCAGGAAGGTGAGTTCTACTGCTACCTGAATGATGCGGTGGCTGCATTGAGACAGCTGACCTGTTATTCCGGAGAGGGCAACGAGCTGTTAACCAATCTGGAGAACATGGTGATCAACCAGACGGCTCCAAAGCAGGGTGAGCATTCTCAACCAACACCTGCGTTTACTTCCTCACCAGCCGGTGTCGGCAGAAATGATCCCTGTCCCTGTGGCAGTGGTAAAAAATTCAAGAAGTGTTGCCTGCATTAATAGCCATAGAAGCAGCCTCGTTTCCATAGCGAGCATGGGAGCGAGAGTATTATTAATACTCTCGCTAATTCCAGATATTTGTCATCACCCTGTCAATTAATTGGAGGCATAAATAAACTGCGATAAGATGTCGTGGCCATCATCCATAGATAACACCATAAAAAATGCAACTGGCCAAAATCGACCTGAATCTGTTTATCGTTTTTGAAGTTATTTATCGAGAAGGGAATCTGACTCGAGCGGCCAGAATTCTCAATATCACCCAGCCTGCTGTCAGCAATGCGCTTTCCCGGCTTCGAAATTCTCTGGATGATCCACTGTTTGAACGTCATGGCGACCGGATGAAACCCACGGCATTTGCCGAAAACCTGATTGGACCAGTTCGTGAGTCGCTGTGGCTGTTAAATAATGGGTTGATGAGTAAGAGTCACTTTGACCCCAGGGAAACCAGGAAAGTGATTCGCATCAGTATGAGTGATCTGTCGTCGGCACTGCTGCTGCCAGCATTATTACCGGTGCTTCGTGAACAGGCTCCGGGTATTGTGCTGGAAACCCGGCACATTCCTCAGGATGAGGTGGCGGAAAATCTGACCTCTTTTTACCTGGATTTCAGTATCCAGTCGCCCCAGGTTATGGATCAGCGCCTGCAAAACCAGCTGCTGCTCAGCAATGATTACGTTTGTATGGTGCGGAAAGACCATCCAGTGCTCCACCAAAAAATGACACTGGATATGTATTTAACATTGAACCACATTCATACCTCTTCAAGACCAAAAGGCCCTGGCCATATTGATCTGGCTCTGAACCGAATTGGTAAGAAGCGAAAAATTGCTGCCCGCCTGCAGAACTATCTGGCGGCACCTGAGCTGGTCAAAGTCACCGATCTTGCCCTGACCGTTCCACGGAAGCTGGCGGTCAATTTCGATCTGGCAACCTTGGAGTTGCCTTTCAACGTGCCAGAAAAAGCACTGCATCTATATTGGTCTACTGCGAAAGAAGAAGATCCGGCTAACCAATGGCTGCGGCAGCTGATTATCGATACAGCTGCTACGGTTTAATGTGTTCTTTATGGGAGCATCATTCTCATTCCCGCAAAGGGCAGGAATGAGTTCGTGGTTAACCGGCAAGTAGCGGTTCAATTCTGGTTCGTTGCCAGAACCATAAAGCAGCCACTGCACCAATGGTATAGGCTGGAAGCAGTTTGGCCAGTTTCTGCGACCATTGGGACCAGTCAGATTTAACCATCAGCAAACCTTTCCACAACACCATGAAGGCGGCAATCACCAGCAACTGCCCAACCTCGATGCCAATATTGAAAGCGGCCAGAGCCAGGGGGATATCATTTTGTGGCAGACCAAACTCACTCAATACACCGGCAAATCCCATGCCGTGTAGCAGGCCAAACCCTCCGGACATTAACCAAGGGTGCCGTCTGAAGAGGCTGCTTTTATCATTGCGAATCACTTCGGCAGCTGCCACCACAATGCTCAGGGCAATAATGGATTCAACCAGCATCACAGGGAAGTTGACATAACCCAGGGCGGTTAACGAAAGGGTGACGGAGTGCCCCAGGGTAAACAGGGTAATGGTCCAGAACAATTGTCTTCCCCAGCCCACCAACAGTGTCAGCATGATGACAAAGAAAACATGGTCCAACCCGGAGAGCAGGTGATCAAAGCCGGAAACCACGTAGGTCCACATAACCTCCAGGGCACCGGGTGCAGGCTCAATGGTGACCGATGGGCTATCACTGCTGAGCATTCGGTGATATCTATTGCCATCCAGTGTTTTCATGCGGAACAGAACGCCAGATGGGCTACCATCGAGACCTTCCACCCGATACTCACTGCCTATACGCTCAATGGAGGAGCAGTCAGTCGTCCATTGAACGACATTTCCGGTTCCCTCTTTGCGGCCACTCAGCTGGCCATCGCTGATGCAGCCTTCGGGGAGAATGGGCGCAGGGCTGATACCGGGCATGGGCTTTAACGAGGTTTTCCAGATCACCAGGTAGTGTCCGGGGCTTTGCTCATTCATGACCCAGAGTCCAGGCGCCATCGGGTGTGCACTGGCCTTTCCCACAAGCATCAGTAGCAGTGATATAAGTAGTACTCCATGCTTCATAGGGTTTGGCTCCTGCTGAAATCCGGGAAGGTGATGGTTGAGGCATCAAGGCTGACATCAGCGATCTCAATAATGTAGTTTCTCTTCATCGCTTCTATTTCCTGATCCAACATCGACAGTCGTCTATCCCGGAGAATGAGGGAGCGAATATTCTCAGCTACTTCAGCCAAAGGGCGGTACAGTCCCTGTTGTTTCTCTTCGATCATGACCAGGTGATAGCCATAGCTGGAGGCAACAGGGCCATGCCACTGACCTGACTCAAGCGTCATCACCTGGCGAGCGAACTCCTGGCCCAGCTTTTTCGCTAATTGCTGTTCATTGAGCAACGGCAACTGATGACCATGGAAGAATGGGTCACCAGACTGAATGGCTTCATTTGTGCTGGCTGGCATACTGGATAGCAGACCATTTGCCCTGTTCAGGCCTTGCTGTCCGAAGCCGCCGAAAAAGACATGGCTGACTTTCACTGTGGCAGGCTGCCGGTATTGCTCTTTATGGTTCTGGTAATAAGCTTCAAGCGCTATTTGATCCGGCTCTTCAACCGGGCTTTCAGCCGCTATCACTTCCTGCATGGCGGAGATCAGGTATCGACGAATCAACGGATCGGTTTGATCGAGCCCCAGTTTCAATGCCTCCCTTTCACGGTCACTGGCATCGCCATCGGTCAGTTTCAGAAATCCACCCAGTTGCTGCAGCCGGGTTTTGACGACAGGCAACTGATCGAACCGTCGGTTCATGGCCTCCTGAAACAGGATCTCATGTTCAATACTGACCGCAATCAGTCGTTCTGTTTGCTGGCTGTCGGGGACCCTGCCGGTCTGTAACTGCCACTGAACCTGAAGATCTTTTATCTGCTGCTCACTGATCGCAATCATCGGGGCTGGCTCAGGCTCGGCAGTGACCCAGAGAAGGGTCAGGCCAAGCCAGAGGCAGTGCATTAATGGTGACAACAGCAGACGCCTGCCGATACGTCTTATCATGGTGAATTACCTTTCAGTAGAAGCTGTTTTGATGGGTTCCTTACCTTCCGGGGTGTACCAGACTGGTGACGTCCAGGCACGTTCCTGAATCGTGGGTGAGTAAAACGGCTCTGTCTCCGGGTCGATACAGCAACGACCGAAAATATCCCCCATGCCATCCATGTTTTCAGTCTGTTCAGCCGCCTGGGCTTCACACTGCGGTGAGAAAGGGTCAACACCATAGGACTTGCACTGGAGGGTGCTCCAACGGCAACTGGGGTTTTCTACAACGCGGGCGTAATAAAAGGCGGGTTGTTCAGGATCAAATTCCGGATCCTGCCATACGCCACACAGGCTGGTATATCCCTGGCCTTCGGGCGCACAGGTGTTCTTATTGACCGTGGCTCCATTATTCGGGTCGCCGGCAATATCGATTACTTTCTCGTGAGTTTTGCCGTTTTCATCTACCCAGCCTTTGATGACCTGAAGTCGTTGCAGGTCAGTACCGGGATGACCATAAATACCCGGATCCTTCAATGCAGTAATCAGTATGGTGGGTGCTTCACTGCCAGGCCTTGGCTTCATATCGCTGCCCATGGGAACACCGCGGTTATACCCCTGTTGCACAAGGTCAAAGGAACCGCACATTTCCGGAGTGAAATCCCAGCCGGCAAAAAAACGGACAATAGGGCGAGTGCCACTGGTGGCATAAGTTTCACGGTTTCTCAGGGCATTAAAGATACTATCTCGGGAGTTTTCTTCAGCCCAGACCACCGCATGACCACCAGGGTTATCAAAAAAGTGGTCCTGTACATTTCGATAACCGGCATCCCGTTTGCCCAGGTGACCTGTATAGTTGTCCTCTTCCGCTCCCCCTGGTGTGGCACTGTGGGTATCGGTGGAAGCGATGAAGCCCATCTTGAATGGGTTTACCCCCGTTTCCTGGCCAAGCTTCAAGCCATCTTTCAGGGCATTTCTTACCATGTTGCGTGGCGCATACTCTTCCACCGGAACGGGTTTGGCCGTCTCTGTCATTACTTTGCCGTACACCGTTCCGAGCATACTCAGGTTGTCAGCCACGGCCTGTTCAAAATCACAGAGTTCGTCCTGGGTCTGGACACCCCGGCCTGCCAGTCGATCATAACGACACTCAGAGGCCGCTTTGTGCTGAACCAGCTCAACCAGAGGCTCAAAAATAGATTCGATTATCCCGCTCTTCATCGTTGAGTGGGTCACGGAACATCAGGCCACCGGAAAGGTTAGGGTTATGGGGGATGGAGATAACATCACAGCCATTGCCTTTATCTGTGCACTCTTTTCGGAGCTCTTTCCAGAGTTCGGGGTAGTTATAACTGCCGGTTTCGTAGGTTGAGATGGTTTTTTCGGCCACTTTGTCATTTCGAAAGATGACGTTCCGGTGCATATTTTTGTATTGAGGAGCATCGGTGTATTCATAACCGACCATAGTCGTAAAATTGCAGGCTTCGGTGCGGTCATAATGATCTTCAGCAGCCTGCTGGATATTGCTCCAGTATTTAGCCTGTCCTTCATCACAGTCAGACAGTGTGCAGGCAAAGGACTTGTCCCTGTTCTCCCGGGTGCTGCTGACCCCAAGATCCTGCCAGTAACTTGCTGCCAGCAGCTGTATGGGAAAGGTGTTGCTTCGGGTCATCATGCAATAGGGAAACCAGTAGCCCGGTTCAGTGGGGTCATCGGTACAGACATTGATCTGTCCCAGGAACTCGGCATGGTCCGTGACTGCTGTGAAGTCCAGGGGGCGCTGGATCTGGGCAATGACTTTCTGGTCGCCGCTTTCATCCGGCAGGGTGATTGCTTCCCCTTTGGCATAACGATAGGCGTCCCAGGGTGTATTTCTCTGGCTGGAAACAAATGAGTCAAAACTGTAACTGGTATGCACATGAAGATCGCCAAATAATGGCTGTTTCATTGGCTCATAACTTGCGCACCGGATCCGTTCTTCAGTAACGGTAAAAGGCAGTTCTTCAGGAATGTTATTATTGACGGAAGTCTGAGAGGACTCTGTCGCTTCTGCCAGAACAGATCCGCTGAGCAGTAATGCACTGGCGATTGTCGTCGAAAGAAAAGTCTTCACTGCACGCATTCCATCCCATGATTATTTTTTATTGTTTTACCGACAGCGTCATAGAGTATGGCTGCCGCTTCTGATTTAAAAATTTATTGTCTTAATAGGCTGTCATTCACACTTCTTATGCAATTGCTTTTTAGTCCATACGGATGATGTTGGTGTTTTTCCAAGAGCAACATACTCAAATAAGAAAATACCCCTGACTAAAAAATAATTCCGCTTTGAATCATGGAATTACCATTTCTTTTGTAAGTTTCAAATTAATGGCACGACTTATTGGTGGGTTAATAACGAAATGCCACCATCGGGAGTTATTCGTAAATGAATAAAAACGACGAAGGTAATGTATACGACTATATTATTATTGGTGGTGGCTCTGCGGGTTGTGTTCTTGCAAATCGACTCAGTACGGATTCGGATAACCGGGTTTTACTCCTGGAAGCAGGAACCAAAAAAGAAGACTTGATGACTGATATGCCGGCAGGTTGGGGGAAAATTACCGATAATCCCCGTTACAGCTGGCTGTACAACTCTGAGCCGGATAAGGAGACCAACAACCGCTCCCACCTGTTACCCCGTGGTCGTATGCTGGGGGGCTCTTCCAATATTAATGGCATGCTGTATTTAAGAGGCCAGAGCCATGACTATGATCTCTGGGAGAAGCAGGGTGCAACCGGCTGGTCCTGGAGTCAGGTGTTGCCGTACTTTCTTCGCTCCCAGGATCAGCTGCACAAAGGCGTTTCGCCGATCCATAGCCGTGGTGGTGAGCTGACCGTTACTGATCTGCCAGATTCACACCCACTGAGTGAAGACGTTATCAGAGCCTTTGCCCAGACAGGTTATTCACGAACCAGTGATTTTAATGATGGGATGCAGGAAGGTTGTGGATACTTTCAGGTTACCATGCGTGAAGGGTCCCGTTTATCCACAAACAAGGCCTTTCTTGAGCCGGTAAAAGAACGGAAGAACCTTGATATTATTTCCGGAGCAATTGTTGATCGGGTCGATATCCAGGAAGGTAAGGCGCATTCGGTCACATATTTCATTAATAAAAAACAGCATCAAGTATTTATTCGCAGAGAAGCCGTTCTTTGTGCGGGTGCCATGGACTCTCCCCGTATTTTGTTGCGTTCGGGTATTGGTCCACGTCAGCACCTTGAAGAAATGAATATCCCGGTGATCAGCGATAGCCCAATGGTCGGGGCTAATCTTCAGGATCATTTTATCGTTCCCATGATGTGGATACTCAACAAGGGCGTTGCCAGCTTAAATGAGCGCCTGCATCCACCACGCATCGTAAAAGAAGTATTGCATTACCTGTTCAGTAAAAAAGGCGCAATGACATTACCTGGCTCTGAAGTAGGGGCATTTCTAAAGTCTTCACCCGATGTCGAACGGCCCGATATTCAGTTTCACTGCTTGCCCGTGACCGGCCACCCGGGTGGTAAAACGGCCCATAAACAGGCAGGGCTGACTCTGGCTCCGTATTTTATGCATCCCGAGTCGAGGGGAAGGGTTTACCTGCAGGATAAAGATCCACATTCAGCGCCACAGTTTGATCTGAACTATCTGTCTACTGATCGAGATGTAGAGGTAACCCTGGCCGGTATGCATATTGCCAGAGCGGTTGTGTCGCAGCCAGCTCTATCCTCACTGGTGGCCAGTGAGCGCCTGCCGGGCAGTGATCAGGCTACAGAAACCCAGATGCTGGATTATGCCCGGTGGGCTGGAACCACTGCTCATCATCCGGTTGGTACCTGTCGTATGGGGAGTGGCTCAGACTCAGTGGTTGATCCAGAACTGCACGTGCGTGGAGTGACAGGTCTGAGGGTTGCAGATGCTTCTGTGATGCCAAGCCTGACATCCGGTAATACCAATGCTCCCACCATTATGATTGCGGAAAAAGCCGCAGATATGATTCTTAAGTCCAGGAAGTCTTCGGAGAGTGACACTATTTCCGTACAGGCTCCTGGGCAATTCGCCTGATTAACAGGGATGATATAAAAGATATGTCAGAGTCCAATAAGAACAATAAAAAAGTCCTTACCCATGTCAATGGACGAGTGTTGTATATCACGATCAACCGTCCCGAACGGATGAATGCCATTGATACTGAAACGAACCGGCTGATGGCGGAAGCCATGGATCGCTATGCGGCGGATGACTCGCTCTGGCTTGCGGTGATCCGGGGTAGTGGCAACAGAGCATTTTCTGCCGGTGGTGATATTCAGGCCATGAATAACGCGGCAGACGGGGGGGAACCCTATAAAGTACCTGAAACCGGGTACGGTGGATTGACTAGCCGTTTTGATCTGGATAAACCGGTGCTGGCGGTAGTGAATGGTCTCGCCATGGGTGGTGGTTTTGAAATTGCCCTGGCTGCAGACCTGGTCATTGCAGTAGAACATGCGACTTTCGGTCTGCCAGAGCCCATGGTGGGCATTGTTGCCTATGCTGGTGGCATGCATCGTCTGCCTCGCCAGATTGGAATGAAGCGAGCCATGCAGTTACTGCTGGCCTGTGAAACCATTGATGCAAGTACCGCGTTGGACTGGGGGCTGGTTAATGAAGTGGTGCCGGCAGAGGGGCTGGATGATGCGGTAGAGCGCTGGATTCATCGTTTGCTGAAGCCCGCACCACTGGCAATGCAGGCCACGAAACAATGTGTTCGTGAAGGGCTGGATATGGATATGGCTGAGGCTATTAAAGGCCAGGATCAAAATCGGTACCCTGCATTAGAGAGCATGCGAACCAGTCGCGATATTCTTGAAGGCATTAAGGCTTTTGCCCAGAAACGTCAGCCTGAATGGGTTGGTGAGTAAATTGACTCTTCCTGAGCGTTAAACTGGTTTGGATCCCCGCAAGCGGGGATTTTTTAATGGACGTTCAGAATCCGTGAAATGAAGCAAACTCGTTGAGGGTGGCACGGGGTTGGCTGATATTATTCACCGCCTCGTCATTATTTTTATAACCCAGGCACATTCCAGCCATTACTTTCCTATCATCACCTAATCCTAAATACTCCTTTACTGGCTGCGGGAATATACTCCAGCTGACTTGAGGGCAGGTATCCAGACCTCGCTCACTGGCCAGAAGCATAATACTCTGCATAAAGATTCCAATGTCCATCGCCTGTGGCATGCCCATCTGCTGGTGGGCAGTGATGATGATGCCTACTGGAGCTCCGAAGAACTCAAAGTTTCTCAAGGTCTGCATCATGCGCTGCATTTTGTCTTCCCGGGGAATGTTCAACGCTTCGTACATGACTTCACCGCAGTCTTTACGCCGGTTGTTATATGGATCCACCATGTTTTCAGGATAGGTTGGGAATTCCGGCTCCGTTTTTCCTCTGCTACTCTGTACCGCGATTTGAACTTTCTGGGTAAGCTCTCTGAGTGCATTTCCCGTCAACACATCCACTTTCCATGGTTGTACATTACCACCAGAAGGGGACAGCGCTGCCAATTCGAGAATTTCCTGAACAACTGACAGTTCAACTGGCTGCCTGTTGAATGCCCGGATTGATTTTCTTGTCTGTAATGCTTCGGTAACCGTTGGACTGTTCATTATTCTTTTTCTTTCGTCTAAATAGAGGCGTTTGATTCTCCAATTTACCAGATAAACGACAAAGAATGACTTCTCATTCAATGTGTGAATGGCTCCTTATTCATAAAATAAATTTCGATAATAGTTAGCAAGAGGGTAATCTTTGGCAAAAAATAAAAAGGTAAATAAGATGTTAGCCTCTGCTGAAGTTGTGCCCATAGAGTCAAAATCGCCCCAGTCGGTTTACCCTGTGCCGACTGAAAAGCTGACGGCGTTATTAAATAAGCAGCGTCTTGCTCACTCAGCGATACCTTATCCCGATTATGAAACACGAATTAAACGGCTGGATCGCTGCATTGACCTGCTGGTTACCCACCAGGATGAGATTTGTGAGGCAGTAAATAGAGACTTTGGCTGCCGCTCTGCTCATGTCACCCGCATGTCCGATCTGTTCGTTTCACTGCAGTCTCTGAAATTTACCAAAAAGAGACTCAAGCAGTGGATGAAGGTTGAACGGCGTTCAGCGCCCTTTCCCATGAATTTGATCGGTGCCCGCAGTGAGATTCACTACCAGCCAAAAGGCGTCATTGGCATCATGACGCCGTGGAATGTACCGGTGAATCCCATTTTTTCCCAGCTGGCCGATGTTCTGGCGGCTGGTAACCGGGCAATGATAAAGCCTTCAGAATTCACTCCGCACACCTCTGAATTGCTGGAAAAGCTGATCTCAGAATTTTTTTTTGATGAAGAAGTGGTTGTTATTAATGGTGATGCTGAAACCGGAGCCGCTTTCAGTCAGCTCCCATTCGACCATTTGATTTTTACCGGCAGCACGGCAGTGGGTGCAAAAGTCATGGCATCAGCAGCGGCCAATCTGACACCAGTAACGCTGGAGCTGGGTGGCAAGTCTCCGGTGATCATTGCTGATGACTATGACTTGGATGATGCTGCGGACAAGTTAATGGCAGCCAAGGCGATGAATGCGGGGCAAATCTGCATCAGCCCGGATTTCTGTTTTGTTCCTGAAGAATCCCTGGATGTGTTTGTGGATAAGTGCCGCCAGGTGATCAGCAAACTCTACCCGACAGTTCAGGATAATCCAGACTTTGTCTCTGTCATTAATGAGCGGCATTTTGACCGCATCAACAGGTATCTTGATGATGCGAAGGACAAAGGTGCGAAGGTTATCTCTCTGGATCCAACTCAGTCAGAGTGGGCACACACGTCGGGACAGAAAATTCCTCTGCATCTGGTGATCAATCCTTCAGAAGACATGCTGGTTATGCAGGAGGAGCTGTTTGGCCCCATTCTCTGTCTTCGGAGCTACCAGGCATTTGATGACTGTATCGCTGATATTAATAACCGCCCAAACCCTCTTGCGCTCTATCTGTTCAGTAATAGCAAGGCAGTACAGCGTAAACTGATAAACAACACCATGGCGGGCGCCATGACGATCAATGACATTGCCGTACATTACGCCTGTGATGATCTTCCTTTTGGCGGCGTTGGCAAGAGTGGCATGGGGCAGATTCATGGCTGGGAAGGATTCAAGACATTCAGTCATGCCAAATCCGTATTCAAACAGGGCTTTCTTAACCTTCCCAAAGTGAGTGGTATGCTACCCCCCTATAATGACAAGTTTGATAAGTTGTCGAGAGGGCTAGTGAAAAAATAGAAATAGTGTGTTTATCTACTGGTTAGCTTTCTATGGTTGAGCCTATCGTAAGATAGGCAAAGCAATGTTTTGTTAGTTGCTTTCTTTGGATTCCAGCAGCTTTTTCTCATCAATAATTTTCCAGTGCCGGCTTTCCTTCTTCAATGCGCCTGATTTTTTCAATTGATTACAGATTCTGATCACTGTCTCAGTTTCTCCCCCGCAAAATTCACCAACCTCCCTGTAGGTCCACGAATAGTGACCATGAAAATTGTTCAGGTATATAAGAGAGTCAATAACCCGGTCTTTCATTTTTACAGAAGAGGATCGGAATATTCGGAGCTCAGCATCCTTTAGCTCTGCACACAGGAATGATGCGAAAAAGCGAAAAACATCCGGTACTTTTTCCTGAATGGCTTCGATGCTGTTAAACGGAAAAAATAAAACGCGACAGGGCTTAAGTACAATAGCTGAGCCATAGTAATGGTCCTGTCCAAGAAGAGAGCGGTAACCAAAGAAACTTTGTTCGGAGTACACTCGTAACAGGCGCTGCTTTCCGTTCCATGATAGCTTGTTAAGCCCAACCAGACCGGATTTTATGTAGTAAAATCCTGATGGCTTCTCTCCCTCTCTGTAAATAAACTGCCCTTGGCTATATTCTTTTTCATGCCCATATTTCTGAATAAGTTGCAGCAGTGTATGTATCTCTTTTTTTTCCGTGATTATGTTGCATGCACTATTCATAAACTAAACAACCAATATCGTACAGTAAATGATCAAATATTTCCCAGCCTTTCATGGCTTAAAGAATATTGGTTCACTATTTTTCATGCCAAAGATAATTCAATGCTGTTGTTAATGACTATCCGAAGATAACGCACTACTCAGTACAACTAATAACCAAACCAGGGATATGTAGAGTACAGCCTGATATTTTTGCTGAGACTTTCTTTATTCAGGAATTGACATTGTTTAGCCGCAGGGAAATGACCATTACAGCAATAAATAATTGATCCTGTACTTTAAGCACTGGTTTCCTGCTTTGATCATAATTTCATCAATAGTTTCTTGAGATTATCTTTATGATTATGGTCATAAAGATTTTTATACATCCAATGTAGTTTATTCCTGCCATGGCCAAATAATTTTCTAAATATATCATCTCTGGAATAAACAATGGACGGCCTCCTTAACTGGATTCCTCTGGAAAATATTTTAACACTCAGTGTGACTGAGCTGAGCTTTACGCTATTGATTGGCTGCCTGATTGGTCTTGCATTGGGAATGACCGGTGTTGGTGGTGGAGTATTAATGATTCCCCTATTACGGGGTGTGTTTGGTATGAATCCGGTGCTGGCCGTTGGTACAGCCAGTCTTTGTGCCTTTCTAATGAAAATCAATGCTGCTGCCATACATATTCGTATGGGAAATATCAGCTGGAAGGAAAGTGGGCTAATGCTAGCTGGTGCAACACCCGCAACATTCTTAACTACAGATTGGATTGTTGGTTTATCACAGAACCCGGAAACTTCGATTTTCATTAATGGGGCTGTGGATTTTATGGTCTTTGCAGCCATTATCCTCTCACTCGTCAGTATGGTGTATAAGGATTTCAAGTCCAGAAAAAATAACAACAGTAAAGAGTGCGAAGAGGCATCTGTTCAATTACGAAATAACGCCATCTGGCGACCCCTGCTTGCTGGTATGGGGTCTGGTGTTGTCATAGGTGCTACAGGAGTTGGCGGTGGTGTGCTGCTATTGCCTATTCTGACGGTTTTACTACAGGTAAATATAAAGCAGGCGGTTGGCTCCTCTATTGTAATCGCTCTGTTGCTTTCGGGTCTGTCTGCACTGAACTACAGTGAAGGAGGGCAGGCGGATATGACGACGGCCGTGCTTCTTATTGCTGGCTCCATGATCGGTGTTCCCATCGCAGGGCGACTTGTTAAGGTGCTGTCTGATTCCATGTTGCATCGCATTACCCTGGGCTTGATTACTGTCAGTGCATTGATGATGTTGTCCAGCTCGTTATCCTGATCATGAGAATAGCCTGTCTGGTTTTTCCCCAGACGGGCTGCTTTCTCTTAAATATCCAGAAACTGTTCTTCATTCAGGTAGAAACCGATTCGGATACTTGCTACTGGAGAAATCCTTTTTGAAGAAAATCATAAGTGAATGAGTGCTTTTGTTTAAGTGGTGTGATTTCTAAAGCCTTCCTGATGTTTTCTATAGGACTCTTGAAAGGAAAATTTCTCATTGAAGTAATGATCGTCTGTTGTTTCCAGATAATGATGAAACTCTTTCCTTATCCACTTGAGCGTTTCAGCATATTCTGGTTTTCTGGCCAGATTCGTTAGTTCGCCTGGGTCATTCGCCATATCATAAAGTTCTTCGCCGCCATCATTCAGGTAGTGGGTATATTTATAATCTTCAGTTCTGAACATCCTTGATGGTACAAAATTATTATTTAACTGGGTGTACCACTGAGACACCATATACTCATGGATCGGTTTATTGCTGGACAGTAGTGGCAGCATGCTTTTGCCAAAGATGACCTCTCTTTCCGTTCTGGGTTTTGGAATTTCAATGTCAGCATAGTGACAGAGCGTTGGCAGTAGATCACAAAGTCCCGTCAGGCTATTGATACGCTTGCCTGCAGGAATGCCTTTTCCCATCAGCACGAATGGAACCCTTGCTGCTTCATCATAAAAGTTACTCGATTTGGCAACGAGCTTATGACTGCCCATGCCATCGCCGTGGTCAGACATAAACACAACCAGAGTATTATCCCTCGCATCAGAGTGCTCAATTGCCAACAGAACCTGACCGACCAGGTCATCAGCCATGTTCGTGTAATGATAATAGGCATTCAGGTATTGCCGGTAGTTTCTATCGTCCCATTCTGATACCTGCTCCTGGCGAACTTGCAGACAACAGGCATATCGTATGGCTTCCGGACGGTTCTGAATATCATCGTTTTTATAGTTGGCGCGCAGTGGCGGCAGAGGGCCTGCCATCCCTTCAATATCACCGTGTTTACCCTGAAACTCACCAATCCAGTTATTAATGTTGTGTGGGTTATTAAACTCTACGGCAAGCAGGAACGGCTTATCGTGTTCTTTCGTCAGAAACTCTCTGGCCTTTTGAATGGTGACCCGATCCTCCTCTGACTGGAAATGCTCCGGGTAAGCAGGAGATGGATTTGACGCTATGCGCAGGTTATCTCTCTCAACAGTAAATCCTCTTAAAGAACCCGCATCATGGGTCTTACCAACATGATAAGTGTCATAGCCCACTTCACTGAAGATTGAACCGATGGTGATGGTGCGGTTATGCATCATGGTGCTCAGGTTTGAGGTTATTTTGGTCTGGTGCGGTAGCTGACCGGTCCAAAAACTGGCTCTTGCCGGTGTACACAATGGATAAGGTGTGTAGGTCTTATCAAAAGAAGTGCCGTTTGCAAATATATGATCAATACCCGGTGTATTCACATATTCATTGCCGTTTGCGCCAATTGCGTCACAGGCTAGCTGGTCGCAGGTTATGATCACGATGTTGGGTTTATCAAACGCCTTCTTATTGTCCTTCATTTCCGATGTTTTCAAACGGTTTTCAGTATTCAATACTGAGGCACTGCTACAGCCAACAGTCATTGCTGCTCCAGCAAGAGCGGTCGCATGCAAGAATGTTCTTCGGGTTATTTGACCTTCTTTCATTTTATGTCCTGTTCACCTGAGCAAGTATCAGGCTGATGATATGGTGCAGCTGTTAACAACATAAATCCTGAATTGAACCTTTCGTCATGCTGGATTCACTGAGTTGGAAGGCTGTTTTATGAACGTGCAGAAGAGGCGTTTAATAATGCGGCGCCTCTGACTCCTCCTGAATCACCAAACGCAGCTTTTCGAATAGAGGGGGGGGGCTGCCATTTAATGCGTGCTTATCAAGCAATGCTGGCAAGCGGTCGTAAATCGCATTGAAATTAGAGAGCCCACCGCCAAAAATAATCACTTCAGGATCGAGTATGGAAACGAAACCAGAGATACAGGTTGCCAGCAGCTCAAGATATCTATTGGTATGTAATATTGCTTCCGGTTCTCCCTGATAATATCGGGTGGTAATTTCCTCTGCGCTGATATAGTGATTTTGGCAAGTGTTATGGTTTTGATTGTACAAGTCTGCGTAACCACGGCCCGAAAGGTAATGATCCAGACATCCAACCCTTCCACACCGGCAGGAAACTAATGGAAAGTCATTACCAAGCAATTCTTGAGCATCCCAAGGAAGCCTTGTATGTCCGACCTCAAGGCCTGCTCCATTATGGCCCGCATAAAGTCGTCCATTGATAACTAAGCCGGCACCAAAGCCTGTACCAAGGATCAGGGCCAGAACTGAACTTGCCCCTATAAGGTTTTTTTCACAGGCCTCAGACAGGGCAAAGCAATTGGCATCATTGGCAATTTTAATGGGGCGGCCAAGTAGCTTTTCGAGATCAGCCTGAAGATAGCTGCCATCAATACAGGGAATATTATTGCATCGGGTCATGCCATCAGGAGTCTGCTGTCCCGGTAACCCTATGCCCACAGTACCTGTGATATTGCTTTTTACATCATAAGTATGAATAAATTCCGTTAGCACCTGTATAAACTGGGTGTAATCATCTCGTGGGGTTGGAGCCCTTTGGGTATAAAGAGCCTCCAGTTTGTCATTGAAAACGGCAAACTCAATTTTGGTTCCACCAATGTCGAAACCATACATATTTCCCATACTCATTCCTGATTAAGCAGAGGAGTCTTTACTTTGCAGGCCCACTAACGTTGTTAACAGGCCTGTTATGGTAACCCTACCAATGTAGGTTTCTGGTTATTAATTTCTGGCTACTGAAAAATCAGGCTGGACTGATTTTTTCATTCTGGCCATCATCAAGTAACCCACCGCAAGAACTACCAGTCCTCCCGAAAGGTAAGTCAGCCTGCCCCAGGCTTCATTAGGAATGATGCTCATCAATGCAATCAGGCCACCTGACAGAATCATCAGTTTTCCGATGATATTTTTCTGTTTTTTATCAAGATCCCCCTGTTGTTCTGAGTTATTAACAACAGGTGTTGCCAGGTTATGGAAAAACTCCCCAACTTCTTTCTGACGTTCACTGGAAAGAGGCTTATAGAAGAGGGTGGTTGATACAAAGAATCCGCCAGTAATGACGAGATGTCCCAGAACACCCGCAATTACTTTAATGTCTGCCCATTCACGAGCAGTTAATGTACCCAGACTGAACCACTGCTCAATATCAGCAGGTGTTAATACGAAACCAACAATGTAAGAAACAACGGCTCCAACGGCTAACGTTGCCCATGCTG
Organism: Endozoicomonas atrinae; assembly: GCF_001647025.1. Lineage (GTDB taxonomy): Bacteria > Pseudomonadota > Gammaproteobacteria > Pseudomonadales > Endozoicomonadaceae > Endozoicomonas > Endozoicomonas atrinae. The sequence goes on along the minus strand of NZ_LUKQ02000009.1, from coordinate 5,119 downwards.
ACCAGTCCGGAGTGTTCTTGATAAACATACCCAGTAATGGAGCAATAGCGGTTGGGAATGCAATCAGGGAAGCAACGGTCATGGTGATATTAAAGAGATCCATATGCTTCAATGAGTGCATGAACAAAGCTACGGCAATAATAATCAGGCCGCAGACCGTAGAGGCTATTTTTGAAACCGTCAGCAGTTCCTTTTCGGTGGCATCTGGTCGCAGGATTGGCAGGTAAAAGCTTCTGACAAAAATACCCGCACTTTTGTTCAACCCGGTATCCATGGATGACATGGTGGAAGCAAAAATTGCAGCAACCATTAATCCAAGCATACCTGCAGGCATATACTCTTTAACAAAATAGATATAAGCGTAATCTATTGCCTTATTTCCATACTCGGGATAAACGCCATACAGATCAACCCCCTGACCGGCAATAAACCAGCTGGGTGTGAACCAGATGAAAATGCCCGCAAACATAAGTCCAAAGGCCAGTAATGCTGCATTTTTTGCACTGATTGAATCTTTTGCAGAAAGATAGCGATGGGCATTGGTCATGTTATTCAACATGATGGACTGGTTGAAAAAGATACATACAACCCAGATGCTGAAAATGCCCAGGTAATTCAGATTGTTGCCAGAAATAAACGATCCGTTGTCATCTACCGGGAAGTTAGCAACAATTTCGCTCACCCCGCCACCTTGCACGACCGCTACGGCTGAGCAGATTACGCACACCACCATAATGATCACCATCTGCAGGTAATCAGAAGCAATAACTGCCCAGGAACCACCCGTTACCGACATGACCAGTACGACTAGGCCTGTCAGAATAATTGTGGTCTCCATATCAATATCAAAAACAACGGCAATAACTATTGCCAGACCGTTCAGCCAGATTCCCCCGGAAAGCAACTGGTTCGGTAATCCTCCCCAGGTAAATACCTGTTCACTCGCTCTGCCAAATCGCATCCGAACGCCTTCCATTACGGTTACAATCCTGAGCTGTCTGAATTTAGCGGCAAAGTACATGTAAGCTAAAAGGTAACCAACAGCATTTCCGGTAAACATCAATGCAATCGGAAAACCATCAAGATAGGCTTTACCTGCAGCTCCGGTGAACGTCCATGCACTGAACTGCGTCATGAATGCAGTTGCGCCTACCATCCACCACAGGGCACCTCCTCCAGCCCTGAAATAGTCACTGGTATTGGTATTGAATGTTCTGAATATCCATCCTATTGCTATTAACAGGATGAAATAGGCAAGAATAATTGCGGTATTAATGTCCATTCACTTTTCCTTATTAAACATCAATGATCATATGCACAGTTAATAAAATTTCATCGCTATATTTTTTGGGTGGGCCATATGTTTTGATGGCATATTTAAATTCACAGGGTTGGTTTCAGATTCAACTCAATATTGCCAGTCGGTAATTAAGTCAGCAGAATGCAGTACCTGCTAATAAGGTAATGAATCTGATTTTTGCCTGTTTTTTTGGGTAAAATTTAACGGTAAGTGGCCGGTAACGTTGCTAAAAAATAATCAGAAATGATATTTTCAGTCGGTTGTAATGGTTTTCTGATGTTCATTCAGGGTTATTGGAATAAATCCAATAACCCTGAATAGATTTAATTTATTATCCTGTTTTATGAGCGGCTTTTAGGCTGTTTCCAATATCGGTGTTGAAACAGTGGTAGGAAGCCTGCTGGATTTGAACAGCAGGTAGCCAACGAGAAGCATAAAGCCACCTGTAATCAGGAAGGCCGTCATGGTGACACCTGGTAGAAGCCCCATAGCCAAGACTCCGCCGCCAAAAATCATTGACATGATACCCAGGTATTTACGTTGCATATTATCTTCTGGGGAAGAGCCTTCTGGTGCAACCACAGGGGTGGAAACGTTGGTGAAGAATGTTTCAAGCTCCTGCTTTCTTACTCCTACAGGTTCTTTATAAAAGAGGCCTGTAGCAAAGAAGAATCCAACGGTCAGAATCCCGTGGGCCAGCTGTGGAATAACCACTCCAAGGTCTGCCATTTCCCGGCTGCTGTAGGTGATGCCCAGCACATCCGAGAACCACTGGGCATTGATAAAGCTACTGCTGACAATACTGACCACAACACCAAAGATCAGGGTTGCCCAGGCTGCCCAGTCGGGTGTCTTTCTGACAAAAATACCAAACAATTGTGGAACAAACATTGGCATGTGTACCAGGGCCATAGAAGTGACCATTAATTGGAACAGACTGATGCCTTTGAGTTGATTGAAGAAGAGAGCCAATAAAATAATGCCGATACCAAAGACAATCGTCACAATTCGGCTGACTGCCAGCTGCTCTGTTTCATTGGAATCCGGACGCATGATTGGGACATAGAAATTCTTGACGATCGTGGCGCTGCAGCCATTGATCTGTGAGTCCAGTGACGACATTGTTGCAGCAAACATGGCAGCAAGTACCAGGCCAACCATACCAGCGGGCAGCAGATTTTGAACGACCGCAAGGTAAGAGGCGTCATTGGCATCAGATAGAGTGGGGTAAAGTTCAGGCAGGTTGGTGAATGTGGTGGCGGCAAAAATCGGAGGGAAGAACCACACAACAGCCCCAAACAGGAATAAGACTGCAGCTAGCATGGCCGCTTTTCTGGCATGAATGGAGTCTTTTGCAGAGAGAAAGCGAATAGACTGACTCAGGCTGTTTACCCCAATCACACGCTGCAGAAAGATGGCACCAACCCAGAGCAGGAAAATTTCTGTGTAGGTTATTCCATCGCCCATAATGAAGCTTTCGGCCGGGAAGTTACGGGCTACTTCGAGAAAACCACCAGATTCGTTGTAGGCGTAAATAAAGGTCACAATACTGACAGCGATGATCAACAGAGCCTGCAGAAAGTCACTGGCAATAACTGCCCAGGATCCACCAAGAAACGTCATGAAAATAATGACGGCCCCGGTACCGATGATGGTCATATTCTGATCAACACCGATCACTGCAGACATGAAAACCGATACAGCAATCAGTGCCAGAGCACCGGTATTTAACGCGGAAACAATTTTGAACCAGGTGAATACCTGTTCAGAGGTTTTACCAAAGCGCTGACGGATCGCCTGTACAGGAGTAATCACTCTCAACTGACGGAATCGATGAGCAACCACCAATGCACAGATCAAATAGGCTGCCGCATTGAACAGCATGATAAATACAACGGTTAATCCATCGACATAGGCTTTACCTGCCGCGCCAGAAAAAGTCCAGGCGCTGAAGGTGCTCATAAAGGCACTGGAGCCACACATCCACCAGAGCATTTTACCGCCTCCACGGAAATACTCACTGGTGTCTGTTATTTGCTTGCGAAATGCAAATGTCACTCCAATCATCAAAATGAAATAGAATGCAATTGCGCCTATGTCGTATGAAGTAATCATAATTGCTTCCCGCGTTGAGGCGTTCTTATCCGGTCTTTATTTTTTAAGGATTTGAGTAGTTAACTGGCTTACCAGAAGAAATGGTGATAGCCGCAGGCACGCATCAGCGCTTCCATATAGTAATAGTCACCGTAGGGCAGCATATTTCTCGAGCGTCCTTTATGGACAAATGCTGCTCCTTCATCGAGCAGTCCCCAGGCGTTCGGGTTTTCGCTGAGATCGCATTGTTCGATCAGTCCACCCAGCAGGTATCGTCCCCATTTTCTGAAGCGTTCCGCTTCATCCGCACAATCACAATGTTCGGCAATAAGAAAAAGACCCGAAGCCGTGCAGGAACCTGCGGAGCTGTCCCGGTAGGGTGTTTCATGCTCAGGTAGTAAGTAATCCCAGACTGGAACGGGGTCTTTCTCCAGTTGACTGGCTACGACACTTGCCAGATTTTTGGCAATTGCTAAATGGCGAGCTTCTTTAGAGTACTCATAAATCTGGGCATAACCGTGAAGAGCCCAGGCCATTCCCCTTGACCAGCAGGACTCATCGGCATAGCCCTGAAAGTTTTCACCACCAACAGGTTCCTGAGTAAACGGGTCGAAGTTGAATGTGTGATAAACGGTATAATCTTCTCTAACGACTGTTTTCGATAAAGTATCTGCGTGAGCAATTGCACATTCTTTATAGACAGGGTTACCGGTTTGTTCGGATGCCCAGAAAAGAAGGGCCATATTTTGCAGAGAATCAATAATTACCCTGCCAGTCACATTGCCCGGAGTAACAATCATATCTTCATTCCAGGCAACAAAGTATTTACCTATCCGTCTGTAACGGCCAAGCAGGCTGTCGGCTGCAGTAAGAGCCATTGTTCGAGCTTCACTGCTTCCGGTTAATTTGTAATCAGCAACACAACTCAGGGAAAAAACAAAACCAAGGTCATGGTTGTGCTCCATTCTTAATGCCAGAGTGTTTTTCATGTAATTATTTTGAAGGCGAGCAGCATTTTTGAAGACCTGCTCGGAAGACACTTTATGAGCAAGCCATAATTGACCTGCCCAAAACCCTGATACCCAGTTCCATTCCTTGCAATACTGCCATTTCAAATCCTGAGTTCCAATCATAGGCTGCCGATCGCCAATGCGAGGAATATTACGCTTTAATGCTGAAATGACTTTTGGAAGATGTGATTCAAAAATACTCTGATCATATTCCTTGGGGCAAGGAGGCAGAGGATTTACATTGGGGGTCATGTCATATGCCTGTGAAAACGGTCAGGAGAGTTTAATTATTATATTGGTGTTGGTTGCCTTCCTTGATCTGAATCATCATTCGATCGTAATTAAACTTTTTTGATCAATGCAATGGTTTAATTGTGATCAATTCAGATCTTTTATATTAAATTTGATCACACTTGATGTGCGAAATTTATTCATAAAAGATAATTTGAATAATAATCAGTCAATTTGGTTTGTTTTTCTCGAATTAAAGAAACTTCCAGGAGCCTGTAAATAATTCTGTGTAAACGCCACCAAAACTATTACTCCTTGAACCGGTCAGGAAACATAATTTCAAACCGGTTCATGGCTGCTTTCCAGTTCCTGATCGGCATGGTCCATTTCTCGGAAGCTTTTTCCATGGCCAGATAGATTACCTTCATGACTGACTCATCAGTCCGAAAAATCTTCCGGTTCTTGATCGCCTTACGAATGACGC
>NZ_LUKQ02000882.1 GCF_001647025.1 Endozoicomonas atrinae | reverse complement strand
AAGTGCTTTTGACAACAAGAGCACTGATCCAGAGTAAGGGGCGCTGGGAACAACTTTGGTCTGAGTTCATGACTGGAAAGGTTGAAGCTAACCTATGAGTCAGTTATCAAATTGAGAGAGCACCCTTTGAATCACCCAATAAAGAACCTATCGTCGTTAATCAGCAGAAGTGGAACTACAAAGGAAAGGTTCTTAAGCACTATGAAACCTTATACGGTCGTATACCTTTGGAGCGCTCCGTATATCAGGGTG
>NZ_LUKQ02000881.1 GCF_001647025.1 Endozoicomonas atrinae | reverse complement strand
CTCTAGCCCCGTCAGCTACCCCGATGTATGTGGCATTTGGGTAGAGTCGTTTTAGATCTGCAATCTCCTCGTCGAGCTTGCTCATAAAGCTTTGTTTACCATACTCTGGCGAACTGGCTTTATATATTGTCATCACCGATGTAATAAGTCTTCAAAACACCAGTTTAATTTGACCTCCCGATTAACCCTTTTCTGGCCGATTGTTTTCCTGTTGGTATCAAGCAGGGAGCAGCGCCATGACCAATCGAGAGGA
>NZ_LUKQ02000880.1 GCF_001647025.1 Endozoicomonas atrinae | reverse complement strand
AAACGATGCTTTTGGTAGAGCTGGAAATAACAGAAGCGGGCATGACAGTTAACTATTATGAGTGGTGTTCCCATAGTAGCTGTGAAAATAGAGCACTATTGTTTCAATCATTCAGAGAGAGCACCCGATTCAAATAGCCCCAATAACTCTTTTGTTCCAAGCTGCCCGGCTTCATTGAGTGCACGCTGTAAACTATCTTCAAGATTCAGCATGTTGCCTGAATCTATAGAAACTTCAATTTGCAAAACGATGC
>NZ_LUKQ02000879.1 GCF_001647025.1 Endozoicomonas atrinae | reverse complement strand
GACTGGCTTGAAGAACTTCTACAATAGAGAGTTGAGCTATCAATTGGCAAAGGATAAGCCAGCAACCATTTACACAAGCATTTTAAGGATAAAATGGCAATATACGCAGGTTAAATTGGCGCTTACGACGTTTGTAAAGCTGGTACTACGGGTGCGACGGCGAATAGAAACAGTGATAGGTCAATTGACAGAGCGCTTTGAAATAGAAAAGTGCCGTTGTCGAGATAGATGGCATATGACATCACGTATCGCT
>NZ_LUKQ02000878.1 GCF_001647025.1 Endozoicomonas atrinae | reverse complement strand
GAAGTGCTTTTGACAACAAGAGCACTGATCCAGAGTAAGGGGCGCTGGGAACAACTTTGGTCTGAGTTCATGACTGGAAAGGTTGAAGCTAACCTATGAGTCAGTTATCAAATTGAGAGAGCACCCTGCAGATAATGTCAATGTCCTTGAATGATGAGCAGCGGTTCTGTAAAAATCGAGAAAATGATCCGGTAATCAGGATGGGAGGATTGGTATAAGAACTATTGATTTCTTGAATAATGTCCAGTGCTTC
>NZ_LUKQ02000877.1 GCF_001647025.1 Endozoicomonas atrinae | reverse complement strand
CGGAAGCGATTAACACCGTGTTCCCAATGGCTCAGGTTCAGCTGTGTATTGTGCATCAGGTACGTAACTCGCTGAAATACGTCTCCTACAAGGACCGTAAATGCGTCGCCAGCGACCTGAAACGGATTTACCGGTCAGCGACTGCTGAAGAAGCAGAAATGGAGCTGGAAGCCTTTGAAGAAGCCTGGGGGGAGAAATTCCCATCGATTGGTAAGTCCTGGCGTAATAACTGGGATAACCTGATTACTCTGTTC
>NZ_LUKQ02000876.1 GCF_001647025.1 Endozoicomonas atrinae | reverse complement strand
TTTACTCTCTGCAACCAGAATTCAGGGATGGTTTGAGATATCGACATGATGACCTCCATGATAACTGGAAGCCATGATTTCAGGCTGGGAAATTAGACGGAAGGACGTGGGTTTATTTGGCGCTTACCAAACGTCTTCGGACGATCGTCTTGCATGTTTTTTCTCAGTGGCGTCTGAAGATCAATACCTAATTCCTGACAATCAGTTTTAAACTCAGGTCTTATATAGCCCTTATCGCCAAGCAAGAGGCCAGA
>NZ_LUKQ02000875.1 GCF_001647025.1 Endozoicomonas atrinae | reverse complement strand
GATGAGAGGGGCAGGCTTAAGCATTTAGAGATCAAAAATCAGCGACTATATCTGTAATCCGGTGGAAATAGAACTTGGCTAAAGTTAATCGCTAAATGCAAATGAGAATACTCGTGCGTAAGCCCTGTCTGGATGAGCTAGTGAAAGCCGGAAAAGTATTACCAGCGCAGAAAGACCAACTGGCAGAGTTTATGGCCAGCCTCGACAGCGAAGTGGACGTGTTGGAATTCGGCGAAGGCGACCAGAAGCAGAGC
>NZ_LUKQ02000874.1 GCF_001647025.1 Endozoicomonas atrinae | reverse complement strand
ATCAGAACCTGATGCACAGAGTTTTTGAGAAGTTAGGCTTGGCAATGAATGACGAAAAAGTCATGAATACTTATGAGGAGCTAAGTAGCTATGGTGCTATCGCTGCATAATAGTGTCCGGAGTATTGTAAATACATAATTTGATAAATCATGCGCTCTCAACCACTCCCATATTTCCTCTGCGCTGTTTATTTCAGGGGAATAAGGCGGTAAAGGAATTAGAGTCAGGTTGTCAAATTGAGGAAGTTCTTTTGA
>NZ_LUKQ02000873.1 GCF_001647025.1 Endozoicomonas atrinae | reverse complement strand
TGCTGACCCAGACCTATACCGTCACGGTTAACGATGGCAACGGCGGTACCGTGGATCAGCAGGTGACGGTGACCATCACCGGCACCAATGATGTACCGACCATTACTGCGGCCACCGATGTCACTGGTGCGGTGACCGAGATTGTGGATGGCGGCACCGGTGAAAACACCACCACATTATCCGACAGTGGTTCCTTTGCCATTGCTGATGTGGATCTCACCGATGTCCAGACCGTCAGTGTCACCTCCGACACCA
>NZ_LUKQ02000089.1 GCF_001647025.1 Endozoicomonas atrinae | reverse complement strand
GAAAATCAACATCATTAAAACCTTCGGGTAGCTGTGGTCGACGAGACATCTGTTCTAGATAATGCATGGTAATGATGCCTAAGCATAGTTGGCGGCAGCTTAAGGATTTAGAAAATGCGATTGGTATAACAAACCCAAACAAAGTATTTGGAGTAATAAAAGGAAACACCAGTTCCCCCGTATAATCACACACACCGTCAAGTAAGCGTAAAATATGAGCTGACTAATTCAGAAAGCTGATCAAGAATGCAATAGCAGCACATCCTTTCTAATAATCAAAAATACGACGATGGATCATCCACTATATGCCTAAGCTCATTCTTCTTCCGCCCAGCTCGCCTTAACAACACAGGTCGATAAACATTGATTCTTATTTTTCAATAGACAAAAAAAAGCCACCAATTAAGGTGGCTTTTTTTGATGTTAAAAGGAAGTACTTCTCCTTTTAACTACTCAGCGATTAAACCTCACCGAAGTTCAATGCATCAGACAACGCCTGCTCAACTTCAGAAGCAGATACCTTGGCCGGAGTCTCAAACTCAACCTCCTCACGCCCCTTACGACGTTCAGCATGGTAAGTCAGACCAGTACCTGCTGGAATCAGACGACCGACAACCACATTCTCCTTCAGGCCACGCAGGTAGTCGCGCTTACCATGAACTGCAGCTTCTGTCAGGACACGGGTAGTCTCCTGGAAGGAAGCCGCAGAGATGAAGGATTCTGTTGCCAGAGATGCCTTGGTAATACCCAGCAGCACACGCTCGAACTTGGCAGGGAAGCCGTTCTCACGATTGACGCGATCATTCTCTTCCAGCAGACGAGTGTATTCCAGCTGATCACCACGAATAAAGTTGGAATCACCAGTATCGGTAATTTCTACCTTACGCAGCATCTGGCGCAGAATGGTCTCAATGTGCTTATCGTTAATCTTTACACCCTGCAGACGGTATACGTCCTGGATTTCATTAACGATATAGCGAGCCAGCTCACTGACGCCCAACAAACGCAATACGTCATGCGGGTTGGTCGGACCATCGGAGATAACTTCCCCTTGAGTCACCTGCTCACCTTCAAACACGTTGAGGTGACGCCACTTTGGAATCAGCTCTTCGTATGGATCACCACCGTCGGTCGGTGTAATCACCAGGCGCTTCTTGCCCTTGGTCTCCTTACCGAAGCCGATGGTTCCGGAGATTTCCGCCAGGATGGAATGCTCTTTTGGCTTACGCGCTTCAAAGAGGTCAGCAACCCGTGGCAGACCACCGGTGATGTCCCGGTTACCGGAAGACTGCTGCGGAATACGGGCAAGTACCGCACCCACTTCCACCGTAGCACCATCCACCAGGTTCACCAGAGCGTTTGCTGGCAGGAAATACTGGGCAGGAACGTCAGTACCTGGCAGCTTCAGCTCGTTACCATTGACATCTTTCAGCTGAATGGCTGGACGAATATCCTTACCGGCAGACGGACGATCCTTCGGATCCATTACTTCCATGTTGGACAGACCGGTCAGCTCATCAGTCTGAGTCTTAACGGTGATGTTTTCATCCATACCCTGGAATTCAACAATACCGGCAGTTTCCGTGATGATCGGGTGAGTGTGTGGATCCCACTTGGCCACGGTCTGACCCGCTTCAACCAGGTCGCCATCCTTCACCGAAATCATCGCACCGTAAGGTAGCTTGTAACGCTCACGCTCACGACCAAACTCGTCGGCAATCGCCAGCTGTCCGGAACGGCTGACAGCAACCAGAGTGCCATCCTTACGCTCAACAGACTTCAGGTTCAGCAGGCGGATAGAACCTTTGTTCTTGACAGTTACGCTGTCTGCCGCCGCATTTCTGGACGCCGCACCACCGATGTGGAAGGTACGCATCGTCAACTGTGTACCAGGCTCACCGATGGACTGGGCAGCGATAACACCCACCGCTTCACCCTTGTTAACCAGGTGACCACGACCCAGATCACGACCGTAACACTTGGAGCAGATACCGTGACGGGTTTCACAGCTGATTGGAGAGCGTACACGCATCTCGTCAACGTTCATGGTTTCAAGGCGCTTCACCCACATTTCATCAATGAGGGTTCCGGCAGGTACGGCAATTTCGCTGTCGCTGCCAGGCTTGAGCACGTCTTCTGCCACGACACGGCCCAGAATACGCTCACCCAGCGGCTCTACCACGTCACCGCCTTCAATGTGCGGAGTCATCAGCAGGCCATCGCTGGTGCCACAATCGTCTTCAGTTACGACCAGATCCTGGGCAACATCAACCAGACGACGGGTCAGGTAACCGGAGTTCGCAGTCTTCAGAGCGGTATCCGCCAGACCCTTACGAGCACCGTGAGTAGAGATGAAGTACTGAAGTACGTTCAGACCTTCACGGAAGTTTGCGGTAATAGGTGTTTCGATGATGGAGCCGTCTGGCTTGGCCATCAGACCACGCATACCGGCCAGCTGACGAATCTGTGCCGCACTACCCCGTGCACCGGAGTCCGCCATCATGTATACGCTGTTGAAGGATTCCTGCTCTTCTTCCTCACCCTGCTTGTTGATAACAGTGTCAGACTTCAGGTTGTCCATCATGCGCTTGGCCAGCATTTCGTTGGCACGGGACCAGATGTCGATAACCTTGTTGTACTTCTCGCCAGCTGTTACCAGACCAGAAGCAAACTGGTTTTCGATTTCCTTAACCTCTTCGTTGGCGTCGTCGATGATGCGAGCCTTCTCAGGAGGAATAACGAAGTCGTTAACACCGATGGAGGTACCGGAAATCGTTGCGTACTGGAAGCCCAGATACATCATCTGGTCAGGAAAGATAGCGGTTTCCTTCAGACCAACGTTACGGTAGCAGGCATTCAACAGACCGGAGATCGCCTTCTTCTTCATTGCCTGGTTAACCAGAGAGAATGGCAGACCTTCAGGCACGATATCCCACAGGATCATACGACCCACGGTGGTATCCGCCAGGAACTTGTTGTCGTGCTCTTTACCTTCGCCATCACGGTACTTCTCGTGCACACGCACCTTGATGCGGGCATGCAGATCAACAGCCTTGGTACGGTAGGCACGCATTACCTCGTCGATATCAACGAATGCCATGCCTTCACCCTTGGCGTTGATACGCTCACGGGTGATGTAGTACAGACCCAGTACCACGTCCTGGGAAGGTACGATGATTGGCTCACCGTTTGCCGGTGCCAGGATGTTGTTGGTGGACATCATCAGGGCTCGGGCTTCCAGCTGAGCTTCCAGCGTCAGAGGAACGTGTACCGCCATCTGGTCACCGTCGAAGTCGGCGTTATAGGCCGCACACACCAATGGGTGCAGCTGAATCGCCTTACCTTCGATCAGAACCGGTTCAAATGCCTGAATACCCAGACGGTGCAGGGTTGGCGCACGGTTCAGCATCACCGGATGTTCGCGGATAACGTCAGCCAGAACGTCCCACACATCAGGGGTTTCACGCTCAACCATCTTCTTGGCGGCTTTGATAGTGGTTGCCAGACCTTTGGCTTCCAGCTTACCGAAGATAAATGGCTTGAACAGTTCCAGCGCCATCTTCTTCGGAAGACCACACTGATGCAAACGCAGAGTAGGACCTACGGTAATAACCGAACGACCAGAGTAGTCTACACGCTTACCCAGCAGGTTCTGACGGAAACGACCCTGTTTACCCTTGATCATATCAGCCAGGGATTTCAGAGGACGCTTGTTAGAACCAGTGATGGCACGACCACGACGGCCGTTGTCCAACAGGGCATCAACAGATTCCTGCAGCATCCGCTTTTCGTTACGGACGATGATGTCAGGTGCGTTCAGGTCCAGCAGACGCTTCAAACGGTTGTTACGGTTGATCACTCGACGATACAGATCGTTCAGGTCAGACGTCGCAAAACGACCACCATCCAGAGGTACCAGAGGACGCAGATCTGGCGGCAGAACCGGCAGAACGGTCAGGATCATCCACTCAGGGTTGTTGCCTGAATTATGGAAAGCTTCCAGCAGCTTCAGACGCTTGCTCAGCTTCTTCAGCTTGGTTTCAGAGTTGGTCTGTGGAATCTCTTCACGCAGTGTATTGACTTCGTCTTCGATGTCGATATCTGCCAACAGGCCCTTGATGGCTTCTGCACCCATACGGGCATCAAAGTCATCACCAAACTCTTCCAGGGCTTCGTAGTATTGTTCATCAGACAACAGCTGGTTTTTCTCCAGCGTCGTCATACCCGGATCAACAACAACGTAAGATTCAAAGTAAAGCACCCGCTCGATGTCACGCAGGGTCATGTCCAGCAACAGACCGATACGGGATGGCAGGGACTTCAGGAACCAGATGTGAGCAACCGGGCTGGCCAGCTCAATGTGACCCATGCGCTCACGACGCACCTTGGCCAGAGCAACCTCAACACCACACTTCTCACAGATAACACCACGGTGCTTCAGTCGCTTGTACTTACCACAAAGGCACTCGTAGTCTTTGACCGGACCAAAAATCTTGGCACAGAACAGACCATCACGCTCAGGCTTGAACGTACGGTAATTAATAGTCTCCGGCTTTTTAACTTCGCCGTATGACCAGGACCGGATCATCTCCGGTGAAGCCAGCGCAATCCGAATAGCGTCGAATTCGTCCGTCTGGCCCTGTGTCTTGAGCAGATTCAATAAGTCTTTCAAGATCGTATCTCCTCGCGGTGCAAGGTGCCTGCTTCTCTATAAACTAGAAAGCAGAGCACCCTGGCCACACGTTCGTTATTCGGTTTCCAGTTCGATGTCGATGCCCAGTGAGCGGATTTCCTTCAACAGTACGTTAAAGGATTCCGGCATACCGGCTTCCATTCTGTGGTCGCCATCCACGATGTTTTTGTACATCTTGGTACGGCCGGTGACGTCATCGGACTTCACAGTCAGCATTTCCTGCAGGGTGTAGGCGGCACCATAGGCTTCCAGCGCCCAGACCTCCATCTCCCCGAAACGCTGGCCACCGAATTGAGCCTTACCACCCAGAGGCTGCTGGGTAACCAGAGAGTAAGAACCAGTAGAACGAGCATGCATCTTGTCGTCTACCAGGTGGTTCAGCTTCAGCATGTACATGTAGCCAACAGTTACCGGACGCTCAAAAGACTCACCGGTACGGCCGTCGAACAACTTAACCTGGCCACTGTCATTCATGTCCGCCAGACGAAGCAGTCGCTTGATCTCAGTTTCCTTGGCACCATCGAATACCGCAGTTGCCATCGGTACACCGCCACGCAGGTTGCGGGCCAGCTCAAGCACTTCTGCGTCACTGAAGGACTCAACCTCTACCGGACTGGAACCAGGAATACCGTTGTAGACCTCGTCCAGGAACTTGCGCAGTTCAGCCATGCTCTGCTGGGCTTCCAGCATGCGGTTGATCTTGACACCAAGCCCCTTGGCCGCAGCACCCAGGTGAGTCTCAAGCACCTGACCAACGTTCATTCGCGACGGTACACCCAGAGGGTTCAGTACGATATCAACCGGATTACCCTCTTCATCGTGCGGCATGTCTTCTACCGGCATGATAATGGAGATAACACCCTTGTTACCGTGACGACCCGCCATCTTATCACCAGGCTGGATACGACGCTTGATGGCCAGATAGACCTTAACGATCTTCAGTACGCCAGGCGCCATGTCATCGCCAGTCTGGAGCTTCTTCTTCTTGTCTTCGAAGCGCTCATCCAGCTGGGCACGACGCTCTTTCAGCTGTTCTCTGGACAGATCCAGCATCTCATTGAGCGCTTCGTCTTCCATGGACAGCTTGAACCACTGCTCGTGCTCCAGACCATCCAGGTAGCTGTCGCTGATCCGATCACCCTTACCAAGACCCGGTGCACGAACAACAGGCTGATCGCGCAGAGCACCACGCAGACGGGCGAAGGTGTCATGCTCAACCACACGGAACTCTTCATTCAGGTCCTTGCGGTACTCATCCAGCTGCGCCTTTTCAATAGAAAGCGCACGGGAGTCCTTCTCTACGCCGTCACGGGTAAAGACCTGAACATCAATAACGGTACCTTTCACACTGGTCGGTACACGCAGGGAGGTATCCTTAACATCGGATGCCTTCTCACCGAAGATGGCACGCAGCAGCTTCTCTTCCGGAGTCAGCTGTGTTTCACCTTTTGGTGTCACCTTACCCACCAGAATGTCACCAGCGCCTACTTCAGCACCCACGTAAACAATACCGGCTTCATCCAGCTTGTTCAGGGCAGACTCACCAACGTTTGGAATATCACCAGTGATCTCTTCTGCACCCAGTTTGGTGTCACGGGCCACACAGGTCAGTTCCTGAATGTGGATAGTGGTAAAGCGATCTTCCTGAACGACACGCTCAGAGATGAGGATGGAGTCCTCAAAGTTGTAACCGTTCCAGGGCATGAACGCGACGCGCATGTTCTGACCCAGCGCCAGCTCACCCATATCAACAGACGGGCCGTCCGCCATGATGTCACCACGGGAAATCTGATCGCCAGCCTTAACCAGGGAACGCTGATTAATACAGGTGTTCTGGTTAGAACGGGTGTACTTAGTCAGGTTGTAGATGTCAACACCTGCCTCACCGGGCTGCACTTCGTTATCGTTAACACGAACAACAATACGAGCAGCATCAACGGTATCAATCACACCACCACGTCTGGCAACTACACAGACACCGGAGTCAGAAGCTACGTTACGCTCCATACCGGTTCCAACCAGAGGCTTCTCTGCTCTCAGGGTTGGTACGGCCTGACGCTGCATGTTCGATCCCATCAATGCACGGTTAGCATCGTCGTGCTCAAGGAATGGAATCAGAGAGGCAGCAACAGATACCATCTGCTTGGTGGATACGTCCATGTACTGGACTTTATCCGGGCTCATCAGGGTTGCTTCACCGCGGTAACGCACAACAACCAGCTCATCAGTCAGCTGCTTGTTTTCATCCATGGCCGCAGATGCCTGAGCGATGACATACTCACCCTCTTCAATGGCAGAGAGGTAATCAACGTCATCAGTAACCTTGCCATCAACAACGCGACGGTATGGTGCTTCCAGGAAACCATAGTCGTTGGTACGGGCATAGGTTGCCAGAGAGTTAATCAGACCGATGTTTGGACCTTCAGGAGTCTCGATCGGGCAGACACGGCCATAGTGAGTCGCGTGTACATCTCGAACCTCAAAGCCGGCACGCTCACGGGTCAGACCACCTGGGCCCAACGCAGATACACGACGCTTGTGAGTAATCTCGGACAGCGGATTGTTCTGGTCCATAAACTGGGACAGCTGACTGGAACCGAAGAATTCCTTGATGGCAGCCGCTACCGGTTTGGCGTTAATCAGATCCTGAGGCATCAGACCTTCGGATTCAGCCAGACTCAGACGTTCCTTAACTGCACGCTCAACACGCACCAGACCTACACGGAACTGGTTTTCAGCCATCTCACCAACGGAACGTACACGAC
Organism: Endozoicomonas atrinae; assembly: GCF_001647025.1. Classification (GTDB taxonomy): domain Bacteria; phylum Pseudomonadota; class Gammaproteobacteria; order Pseudomonadales; family Endozoicomonadaceae; genus Endozoicomonas; species Endozoicomonas atrinae. The sequence continues at coordinate 14,523 of NZ_LUKQ02000089.1, read as the reverse complement.
GGTTACCCAGGTGGTCGATATCGTCACAGACACCTTTACCGTTGCGGATGTCGACCAGAATCTTCAAAACATCAATGATGTCGGAATTATCCAGAACACCGGAACCGGTATCTTCATCACGCCCCAGGCGGCGGTTGAACTTCATTCGACCGACTGCAGACAGGTCATAGCGTTCTGTTGAGAAGAACAGATTCTGGAACAGCGCCTCAGCAGCATCCTGTGTTGGTGGTTCACCAGGACGCATCATGCGGTAAATTTCAACGAGCGCTTCCAGACGGTTGGTCGTGGTATCTGCACGCAGAGTGTCAGACATGAACGGACCGCACTCCAGCTCATTGATATAAAGCGTTTCTACAGTTTTGATACCGGCAGACAGCAGCTTCTCATAAACTTCAGGTGTAATTTCAGTGTTGCACTCAACAATGATTTCACCAGTAGTTTTGTGAATAACGGTCTTTGCCAGAACACGACCATAGATGTAATCAACCGGAGCATCCAGGCTCTTGATGTTTGCTTTCTGCAAGTCACGGATGTGTCGCGCAGTTACACGACGACCCTGTTCTACAACAACATTACCGTCGTTATCGTAGATATCAAAGCTGGCAGCCTCGCCTCTGAGACGATCGGCAACAAACTCGGTACTGACATTTTCAGCGCCAATTTTGAACTCAACAAAATCAAAGAAATTCTCAAGAATTTCTTCATTGGAAAGCCCAAGAGCTCTCAGCAGAATAGTGGCAGGCAGTTTACGACGACGGTCGATACGAACATAGAGCAGATCCTTTGGATCAAACTCAAAGTCCAGCCAGGAGCCACGGTAAGGAATTACACGGGCAGAATATAGCAGTTTACCGGAGGAGTGAGTCTTACCCCGGTCATTATCGAAGAATACGCCCGGAGAGCGATGCAGCTGGGATACGATAACACGCTCTGTACCATTAATAACAAAGGTACCGTTATCGGTCATGAGCGGAATTTCGCCCATGTACACTTCCTGCTCTTTGATATCCTTGATTGCCTTGTTAGAGGAGTCTTTATCGTAGATAATCAGACGTACCTTGACGCGCAGTGGTACTGCGTAAGTGACGCCTCTCAGCTGGCATTCCTTGACATCAAACGCAGGAGCACCCAGTCTGTAGCTAACATATTCAAGTGCCGCATTACCGGAATAGCTTACGATTGGGAAGACGGATTTAAAGGCTGCGTGAAGCCCGATATCTTCTCTGGCTGCCGGCTCTTTATCTGACTGCAACAGCTTGTGATATGAATCAAGCTGAATCGCCAGCAGATAAGGCACATTCATGACACTCGGCAGCTTGCCGAAGTCCTTGCGGATGCGTTTTTTCTCTGTATACGAGTATGCCATCAGCGTTCCCCAGCTTGGTTACCTGTTTTTGACTTCAGGCGGCATCGCCTGGCCATAGTAGGTTAGTTCGAGAGCGGGTGGCTCCCTGTCAAAACCAATAAATTTTCAACTTTTCTGGTCATAAACTGACCTGTATCACAGACACCTTTGAGGTGTTGCAGATACTCTCAATGCCGTTACAGACACTTTCGCATCGTTGTAGACATTAACCGTTGTATGAGCTTTAGCGCCTGAACAGAAAGCAATCTGACACCATTGTTCAGATTTACTACCCTGCTTTCACGGCAATACCGCTTACATCGCACAAGGCAACGGAAGCGGTATTCGGATCTGCCTGATGAATCATCAGGCAGCATATGTATTTCAGGCCGGGGCAAAACGGTCAGAGAATAAATTCTCTACAGCAATCTACCATCATCTCACAGCTTGGCATGAAGTGGTACTATAACTACCGGAAAATCCCTGTATTGAATCGCCTTGCACCAACATAAAAAGCCTTCCCCAGATTGATCAGATTCTGCGACGACTTTTCCAAGCTCATATCCCTGCCAAATGTATCTGCGAAAATAGCAGCCCCCCTTGTCAAACCACGAAAAGCCCCCTCCCAGCCGCAAAAACTGAAGATAACGGAAAATTTCATGATAAAAAACAGACGCTACGTGCAAATACAGTTACTCAGACGATATAGCTCATACAACGGAAAAAAGGCCGGCACCCTCGCAGGCACCAGCCACCTGAATCTATTATGCAATAGACTCGGGATTATGCAATGCTTTTATAGAAATTACTTGATTTCTACTTTAGCACCAGCTTCTTCCAGCTGCTTCTTCAGCTCTTCAGCTTCTTCTTTAGAAGCGCCTTCCTTCAGAGGAGCTGGAGCGCCGTCTACAACAGCCTTGGCTTCTTTCAGGCCCAGACCAGTAGCTGCACGTACTACCTTGATAACGTTAACTTTCTTGTCGCCAGCGTCAGCCAGGATTACGTCAAACTCAGTCTTCTCTTCAGCAGCGGCAGCAGCTTCAGCAGGAGCAGCAGCAACAGCAACAGCAGCAGCAGCAGAAACGCCGAACTTCTCTTCCATAGCGGAAACCAGTTCAACAACGTCCATTACAGACATTTCAGCGATTGCATTCAGGATATCTTCTTTGGACAGAGCCATCTCTATATCTCCAAAAATCTTGGTCGGGGCAAACAAAAAAGAGCAAGCCCCAAAATTTGTTTAAGCAAAAAAGCAAGAAAACCAATCCAGCAAGGATTAAGCGGCCTTCTTCTTCTCGTCGGCAACAGCTGCCACAACACGGGTAACGCTTGCAGGAATCTCGTTCAGAGTTCTTGCCAGCTTGGTTACCGGTGCGATCATTACGCTCATCAGCATTGCGCGAGCCTGATCCAGAGTAGGCATCTTGGCCAGAACATCGATCTGCTCTGCACCCAGCAGCTGTCCAGAAATAGACAGAGCTTTGATATCCAACTCTTTGTTCTCTTTGGCAAAATCCTTCATCAGACGCGCAGCGGCACCTGGATCTTCCATAGAGAAAGCAAGCACAGTAGGGCCTACCAGAACTTCCTGCAGGCACTGAAGATCAGTACCTTCTACAGCGCGCTTGGCCAGAGTGTTACGAACTACCTTCAGGTAGACGCCACCTTCACGAGCCTGCTTACGCAGAGCAGTCATTTGACTAACAGTAAGACCACGGTAGTCCGCGATTACAGCCGACAGAGCGCTTTGTGCAGCCTCGCTGACTTCGGCAACAATTGCCTTCTTGTCTTCGAGTCCTAACGCCATGGGCTTTACTCCAAACTTATGAAGTTTCACTTGATCGCTCATCAGCGACAAACTATCAAGCGCTTACAATACGGTGATGGGCGCACACTTTTATCTTTCAAAAAGCATACTCACCGTCTACGCAGGAGATTAAGCCATCTGCTTTTTGTCCTTCATCATGAAGAACCCTGCCGAAACAGGCACAGCATCCGACACCTGCGATCTTTGACGACCCCCGCAACAGCAGGGACCCCAAAGAAGGTTGCGACTGGCTTCCTGCCAGCCAGAGGCCTGGCAAGCCAGACCTCAGCAATTCTTTCTATCGCTTACGCAGACAGAGAGGACATGTCGATAGTCAGACCTGGACCCATAGTAGAGGACAGGGTAACTTTCTTCATGTAAACGCCTTTGCTGGAAGAAGGCTTCAGCTTCTTCAGATCAACCAGCAGAGCTTCAACGTTCTGCTTCAGAGCAGCCGCTTCAAAGTCGATCTTGCCAACACCGGCATGGATAATACCGTTCTTGTCAGTACGGAAACGTACCTGACCAGCCTTAGCGTTTTTAACAGCTTCAGCAACGTTAGGCGTTACAGTACCAACCTTAGGGTTAGGCATCAGGCCACGTGGACCGAGGATCTGGCCCAGCTGACCAACAACACGCATCGCATCCGGAGAAGCAATAACTACGTCGAAGTCCATCTGACCAGCTTTAACCTGCTCAGCCAGATCTTCCATACCAACCACTTCAGCACCCGCTTCTTTAGCAGCTTCAGCGTTGGCACCCTGAGTAAACACAGCTACACGAACGTCTTTACCAGTACCGTTAGGCAGCACAGTAGAGCCACGAACCACCTGGTCAGATTTACGAGGATCTACACCCAGGTTCACAGAAACTTCGATAGTTTCCTTGAACTTGACGCTGGAGATCTCTTTCAACAGGACTGCAGCTTCTTCAAAGCCGTAAGACTTGGTAGAGTCGATCTTTTCAGCGATCAGTTTTGCACGCTTTGACAACTTAGCCATTACTCAACACCCTCCACGATCAGACCCATGGAACGAGCTGAACCAGCAATGGTACGAACAGCCGCATCTTCGTCAGCAGCAGTCAGATCAGGCTCTTTGATCTTGGCAACTTCAAGCAGTTGCTCGCGAGTCACAGTACCAACTTTCTCGGTATTTGGACGACCAGAACCTTTCTTCAGCTTCAGAGTCTTCATCAGCAGAACAGAGGCAGGCGGAGTCTTGGTTTCAAAAGTGAAACTGCGATCACTGTAAACAGTAATAACAACAGGAATCGGCATACCAGCATCCATTTTCTGGGTGCTTGCATTGAACGCCTTACAGAATTCCATGATGTTTACACCGTGCTGACCCAGAGCAGGACCAACAGGTGGAGATGGGTTTGCCTGTCCAGCAGGCACTTGAAGCTTAATATAAGCTTGTACTTTCTTGGCCATTTTTAACCTCTACATGGGTCACAGCCTCATCCGACCCTCTTTCTAAGCCCTCTTTATACCAAGAGACCCAAGAAGAAAAAGCATCAGAATCCACGGCTACCCGTCTACAAAGCGCGATAGTTTACAGAAATCATCCCGAAAGCACCAGCGCAAAAACACTTAAGATAATTGCAATTCACACAATCATCTCTTTCCAGCACACAGAAGAAGGAAACAATTAGAGAAAAGCATTCAGCCAGCCCCAAAAACTCCAACCCCTGAAAACACAAAACCCCGCTACCAGAACGGCAAACGGGGAATTGGGACCAATCCGATCGACTTACACTTTTTCGACCTGGCCAAACCCAAGCTCTACAGGCGTTGAGCGACCAAAAATCATTACCGCCACCTGGAGACGACTTTTCTCGTAGTTAACGCCTTCCACCACACCATTAAAGTCCGCAAAAGGACCTTCGATAACACGAACCATCTCGCCCGGCTCAAACAGAGTTTTAGGCCTTGGAGCTTCAGCACCTTCATGCACACGACGCAGAATAGCGTCAGCTTCCTTTTCAGTAATCGGCGCAGGCTTATCAGCCGTACCACCAATAAAGCCCATAACACGCGGCGTATCTTTAATAAGGTGCCACGAGTCTTCGTTCATCTCCATCTGGACTAACACATAGCCCGGAAAGAACTTTCTTTCACTCTTGCGCTTCTGGCCGTTCTTAATCTCTACCACTTCCTCGGTAGGCACCATAATTTCGCCAAAATACTCTTCCATACCAAGACGCTTGATACGCTCATTCAGAGAGCGCAACACCTGCTTCTCGTATCCAGAGTAGGCATGAACCACATACCAACGTTTCGCCATGTCCTGTCCCTATCAAATCAGGCTGCTGATCATCCAGCCTAGCAGAGAATCGAGCCCCCACAAAATAAGACCCATCACTAACACGACAGCCACAACCACGAGCGTGGTTTGCACCGTCTCCTGACGAGTAGGCCAGACAACCTTGCGAATCTCGGTTTTGGCATCCTTCAACAACGTCCAGAAGGCACCACCCTTTACAGTCTGCAGAGCAACAAATCCGGCAACCGCCGCAATCACCAGCAGACCAACAACCCTGAGAAGGAGCGACTCAGCAGAGAAGTAATAATTACCGTAAACACCAACAGCGACCAGAACCGCCACAAGGCCCCACTTGAGACCATCCAGACGACCCGAAGTCGCAATTTCAGAATTTCCACTCATCAGCTTGATTTTCTCTATCTAGGCTTTCTTTAAAAGACCTTTAAAAAGACCTCTGAGAACAAGCATCCCAAGAGCTTGATCATTGGAAATGGCAGGCCAGGAGGGAATCGAACCCCCAACCCCCGGTTTTGGAGACCGGTGCTCTACCAATTGAACTACTGGCCTAAATCCTTATCACTCTGGATACAGGGTCGGTGAATTATAATCATCATCAACCGACCTGAAAAGCCCTGCGGCTTATCGAGCACAAAAAAAGCAAATCAGCACTCGAAAAAAAAGAGACAAACGCCTCTCAAAAATGGAGCTCTTAACCGGAATTGAACCGGTGACCTCATCCTTACCAAGGATGCGCTCTACCGACTGAGCTATAAGAGCATTCTTTTACAAAAAGACATGAACTGGAGCGGGTAGCGGGAATCGAACCCGCATCATCAGCTTGGAAGGCTGAGGTTCTACCATTGAACTATACCCGCACAAACAAACTTTTATTTATGCAGAAGCTTCCAGACATCCAAAGAATACAAGAGAAGCCAGCAGTCTCCAAGCATCAAGAACAATTCTTTGATCTACTTAACACAAGGAAGTGAAATCTGGTGGTGGGGGCTGGATTCGAACCAGCGAAGCTTTCGCGTCAGATTTACAGTCTGATCCCTTTGGCCACTCGGGAACCCCACCAGATGCTGCGCTATTTTATTCAGGAAGTTCTCTTTGTCAACCCAGCCTTTTTTCCTCTTCAGCAACCTTCTTAATCGATCACCTCCGCTTGCCGGCTTGGCTAACTGTCTCCCTGAGCAGCGAGGCGTATACTAGAGAAACTCTTTGTCCGTTGCAATGCTTTTACAACTCTTTTTTAACTTTTTCAGTTCAGGAAACTGATCAGCAGCTTCATCCCAGAATGACGTACTCAGCTTTCCTTCCACTGCGGCATCCATCTCGAGCCACCACTGCTCAGGAACTCTGGGCAGAGACTTGATTGCAACCACATAGCCCGCATCCATTAAACGACGACTTACCGCTTTCGCAGACTCACTTCGCGAGAAAAGACCCAGCGATATCCCATTGGCCAACTCACCCTGAGTAATCACAAAACTGTCAATTCTCTGGGCCTGAAGCTCTCTTAACAGCCGTATTGCTGCATCCCTGCTGGCCAGTGGCGGTATATGAACCCAGTAATCCTCCTGCTGACTGTTTTCATCCGCACGCTCTTTACTGCTGACACCAACGGCAAAGAGCCGCTGCTGCAACTCATCCACCTCAACCACATTAGCAAAAGGCCCAACGACCAGACATTCCTGAGCTGCATCCCCTGAATACAGCGATGTATTCAACGCAGACTGAACCACAATATCATCACGACGAGACTGAAGAGATTCCTCAGTTTCAGTTAACAGGACCAGTCGCTCACCAGAGGCTTCTGTATAAGCATCATCATTCTCAGGCAACCAGTAACCAACCTTGGACTCCTGCCATGAGCCCCAGGCAAAGTAACTGATATTGGCAAACACAAGAAAAATTACTGTCAAACGCATCTTATAAAACGGAGTTACCCTTCCTCTTCGAAGGCAAGACCCAGACCATCCATCACCAGTGAGGGATGATGGAAACACTCACCATGAATATAAGGCTGAATCAAAGTAGCATCGCCCCCCGTGAGATAAATAACGCACTCTTTTCCATAAGCCGCCTTATACTGTGACTGTTGTGTATTAATCATTGCTACGGCCATGGCCAGAATACCGTTATTAATGCAGTCAGCACTACTTGTCCCGGGGGTCATCGTTAACGCTTCAGCTTCTACCATGGGAAGTTGTGCTGTCCTGGTATGCAGCATCCTCTTCATCAGGCCAACACCCGGTACTATATATCCTCCAAGGTGATTCCCGCTGCCACTCAGCAAGTCAATGGTAATGGCTGTACCACAACTCACCACCATTTTACTGGAGGACTCTTTATGCTCAGCCCCGCCCACATGGTGGGCAGCAAGCATCGCCAGCCAACGATCAACACCCAGCCCAGAATAAGCAACCTGAATTCCCCGCCACTGCTCTTTAACCTCGGCCTTTAACAGAGATACATTAAAGTGCTGATTAACAGCAGCGCTCAGCAACGTAAAACGCTCATCACCCGATACAATGGATGCCCTGGCAGAATCGACCCGCCCAATTTGATCAAACAGCCTGGGTAACTCATACTGCCAGTCTTCGCTGTTTGCAAGAAAGCCATTGGAAATTACCTGGCCTTTATTCAGAAGTCGCCATTTTAATCGACTATTGCCTGCATCCAGCTCCAGAATTCTCATTTTATTTACTCTTTCCACACCGGCTCTTTCCAAGTGTCGCGGCTTTTAACGAAACCTCACCGCCATTGAAAGTCACCATACCTTCATCCGTCTTCAATAACAGCCCACCATGACTATTAACCCCTGAGGCCACTCCGGAAACCGTTTTACCCGATGCATCCAGGACAACATCCTGCCCGGCAAACGCATCGTAGTGTTCCCACTGTTCTTTAAAATGGCCAAAGCCCTGTTGGCTGAAAATATCCAGGGTACGACACAATTCGTTAATCAATTCACCGACTACCTGATTACGACTTACTGCATTACCACAAACCCGCTGCATATCTACTGCAGGCTGGTTAATACCATTGATCTGTTCCTGGCTCAGGGCAATATTGACACCAATACCGATGATCACCTCACAGTCTCCGGTAGGGTCTCCGTGCACTTCCAGCAGAATTCCACTCAGCTTCTGAAACCCGTCAGGAGAACGCCAAAGTACATCATTCGGCCACTTCAACTTGAGATGACTGCCACCGCAGCGCTCAAGCGCTTTCAGCACACCCAACCCTACCGCCAGACTCAGCCCTTCCAGGGATGCCATGCCCGCACTGTAAAACCAGCGTGTAGACATACTGATGGTAGAGCCAAATGGGTTATCCCATGATCTGCCCCGACGACCACGTCCGCTGGTCTGGTACTCTGCCAGGCACACCCCTTTTATTAAGGGGCTGGCAACAGGAATCTCTCTGACCAGATCATTGGTCGAGGTTGTTTTCAAACAGGTATGGACGATAACCGCCTCCCTGACCGCTGGTTCCAGAGCCTTGAGAATACGCTCACTATCAAGCAGCTCTACTCCCGGATGCAGCCTGTATCCCCTGCCTTTGACTGAATCAATCTGAAGGCCGAGTTCTTCAAGCATTTTCAACTTTTTCCAGATTGCTGCGCGGCTGATGCCCGACACACTACCCAGCTCTTCACCTGAGTGGAAACCGCCGTCAGCCAGAAGTTCTAATACCTTTTCCATTTATAGGAGTTCCACAGACCTGTCAGGAAGCTGAATAGTATATCAGGCCAGAGCATTTAGCGGACCCAGCGCCTTTCTGATAGCTTCTCCCGGGAACTCTGCTCTATACTGCACTTTCTCCAGAAACCGACAAAAACAGATGGATCAGGGAAACCGCAGATGAGTATTTTCAAGTCCCACATCACCCGGATGAGCGCCTATACTCCGCCACTTGAAGGCAGAGACCCTCATCACCATCTGCTTTTGGATTTCAATGAAAGAACACTGCCTGTCAGTGAGCATGTTAAACAGGCACTTATTAACTATATCAATGATGATCGTCTGCAGGTTTATCCATCCTATGGAGACCTGACCCGGAAAATTGCAGACTACGCAGGCATCAACGAAACCCAGGTAATGATCACCAATGGTTCTGACCAGGGAATTGACATTATTATACGCGCAGCCTGTACAGAAGATGATGAAATCATCATCCCCGGCCCAACCTTCGCTATGTACCATCAGTGCGCGAATATTGAGAAACTGAACATTGTTGAGCCCGACTATACAAGGGAAACAGGCTTCCCGGTCAACACGGTATTGGCCGCTATCACTCCAAAGACCCGGTTAATTGTCATCGCAAACCCCAACAACCCCAGTGGCACCCAAATCAATCGTGAAGACATTCTGACGATTGCCAGATCCGCACCGGATATCGCCCTGCTGGTTGATGAATGCTACTTTGAATATTCTCAGGCAACTGTTGCTGATGTGGTTATGGAATACCCCAATATTCTGATCACACGCACATTCTCTAAAACCTGGGGCCTGCCTTCCATTCGGCTGGGCTACGTGATCAGCCACCCTGACAATATCAGCGCACTGCTGAATATTCGCGGCCCTTATGATGTTAACCAGTTTGCCGCCGTTGCCATCAGCGCTGCCTTAGACCACCCGGAGTATACCCATCAGTACGTCCGGGAAGTCATGGAAGAATCAAAACCGTTGTTTGAGCAGTTCCTTGATCAACTGGCCATCCCCTTTTGGCCCAGCGCAGCCAATTTCATCTGGGCATTTCCGGATAATCCTGATGTCATCGAACAGCACCTGCGCAGTCATGGTATCCTTGTTCGCCCCAAGTCTGACCAGGCTGGACGCAAAGGCCTGAGAATAACACTGGGTGATATTGCCCAGACCCGGCAGCTGATACACAGGGTTCAGGAGGCGCTTTCTACCACTGGAGACGCTTGATCAGCTAAAGGTTCATGTCTAGCTGAAGGTCCTTCCAACTCACGTACGTCATGCGTCATGCGCATTGGGCAGAAGTTTGGTCCACACATTGAACAGAAGCCCGCATCTTTGGCGCTGTCCTGAGGAAGGGTTTCATCGTGGTAGGCTTTCGCAGTATCCGGGTCCAGGGCCAGGTTAAACTGGTCCTCCCAGCGAAACTCAAAACGGGCACGGGAAAGTGCATCATCTCTTAGCTGGGCTCCCGGATGACCTTTCGCGACATCTGCCGCATGAGCAGCAATTTTGTAAGCAATCAGCCCCTGCTTAACATCCTCACGATTGGGTAGACCAAGATGCTCTTTTGGCGTCACATAACAGAGCATCGCACAGCCAAACCAGCCGATCATCGCCGCACCAATCCCGGAAGTAATGTGGTCATAGCCAGGAGCAATATCTGTTGTTAAAGGACCCAGCGTATAGAAAGGAGCCTCATTACAATACTCAAGCTGTTTATCCATATTTTCCTGAATCAGGTGCATCGGAACATGACCCGGTCCTTCAATCATCACCTGCACATCATGCTCCCAAGCTTTCCTGGTAAGTTCACCTAACGTTTTCAGTTCAGCAAACTGTGCAGCATCATTGGCGTCAGCAACAGACCCCGGACGAAGTCCATCCCCCAATGAAAGAGTAATGTCGTATGCTTTGCATATTTCGCAAATCTCATCGAAATGCTCATACAAAAAGTTTTCCCGGTCATGAATCTCACACCACTGCCCGAGTATTCCACCTCCCCTGGACACAATACCGGTCACACGACCAGCCGTAAGTTTTACATGATCTCTCAATGTTCCTGCGTGAATCGTAAAGTAATCGACTCCCTGCTCTGCCTGCTCAATCAGTGTATCTTTCATTACCTCCCAATTTAGATTCTCTACCTTGCCATTTACTTTCTCCAGTGTTTGATAAATAGGCACTGTACCAATCGGTACCGGAGAGTTTCTTAAAATCCACTCCCGGGTTTCATGGATATTTTTACCCGTAGAAAGATCCATCACCGTATCGGCTCCCCAGCGCGTTGCCCAAAGCAGCTTTTCAACCTCTTCCTCAATGGTGGACGTCACTGGAGAATTACCAATATTGGCATTGACCTTTACCAGAAAGTTGCGGCCGATGATCATTGGCTCCGTTTCGGGATGATTAATGTTAGCGGGTATAACAGCACGGCCTGATGCCACCTCCTGACGAACAAAGTCTGGAGTTATCTTCGATACTTCAGGGCGCCCCATGTTTTCCCTGATCGCTATATATTCCATCTCTGGTGTGATGATTCCCTTCCTTGCATAGTGGAGCTGAGTCACATTTCTTCCGGGAAGGGCAGACCTGACAGAAACAGGCGACTGAAAGCGCAACGGCTCAGCCTGAATATCCTGTTTTCGTCGCAATGCGTACTTTGAAGAATGGGCACTTAGCTCTTCTGAGTCTTCACGCCCCAGTATCCATTCTGAACGGATAGGCTGCAGCCCCTGCAGCAGATCCAGAGTGTATTTTGGATCAGTATAAGGGCCGGATGTGTCATAAACCCGTACGGCAGATTCAGTTGCTAACTTACTGAACTCCCCATTCCTCTGCCCAATCGTTATTTCTCGCAGACCTACACGAATATTATGGCGACTGCCGGCAAGGTAAATTTTCCTTGAAGCAGGAAATGGACGACAAGCTTCTGCCAGAAGCGATTGACTGTCAGAAATTGGAGCACTCGTCTGAACATTCTGACGGTGAGAGTTACAAGCCATATATATCCCTTATCTATTATTATGTGTATGGCTTGCCGGTGTTGCTTTAGAAAAAAGAGTAAAAGAAGGGCAATGATATCAGGCATTACTGATGCATTGTTGACCCAAAGACTGATCAACCATCCAACAAAACGATATCGATCTCTTTTCTCTTTTCTTGTTCCCTTCGCAGGTATTACCCTGGGCAGGTTCAACGGATTTGCTGTAAATAATTCCGATAAAATACAGCGATCTCAGCTATATGCACTCCGACAAGATGAGAGGATTATAAAGGCGCCCCCCTTGAAAAAGTAGTGCTAGTACACGCTTTCAATGGGTTTGACATGTTCAGCGAAAGCCTGAGTCTTCATACCAAGGCGCCATTGTGCAGGCAGATGGGGTACTGGATCCCTTTTCAGGAATAATCACCATCCAGCTCTTTAAGTAATTTGCTCATATATCCCCTGAGATAATCAGAATTCCGCTCTGCCATCCTTCGTCCAGCAGTTGTTTGCATGGTTTCTGACAGCTTCAGCAGTTTTACCTGAAAATGATCCAGAGCATATTCACGATCATCAAGCGCTCGACGCTCAGCCAGAGGATCCTCAGAGTCAAACATCTTTCGCCGCAAGAGACCTGACGTATAAAATACCCTTGCTAAACCAATCGCACCAAGAGCTTCCATCCTGTCAGCGTCCTGGACTACTTTAGCTTCAATGGTTTCAGGCACAATACCAGCAGAATAGCTGTGACTTTCCACTGAGTGACATACGTTATCAATTAATTCACAAGGGAACCCCATATCCTCAAGACAGGTTCTGGTTTTTATGGCAGCGAGCGAAGACGCCCTGGACCGCTCAGGATGATCTTTTGGCAAAACCACAATATCGTGAAAATAGCAGGCAGCGAGAACTACCAGTCGATCCACCAATACCTGCTCCTGATCCATTATCTGCTGCGCAGTCTTCCAGACTCGCTGAAAATGAGAAAAGTCATGGGAGTCATCATCACAGTCATGATTCATTGATTGTAACCAGACGATAATTTTCTGCTCCCAGCTATTGAGGGTGTCGATACTGTTATTGCTCATGAGTTCAAAAAAAGACAGTGAATGAAAGGAAAAATAAAAATACTGAAATGGAGTAAAGTGATTGTACTGCGGCTCTGGAATATTTGCAGTGTTAGATAAGTAACTTTATCAGTGCTATCTACAAGTGGAAGATAAAAAAGATAAGCATCAACAATAAGCTCTGCAGCTTAAACCAAAAACCAGAACATGACTTAAAAACTTAAGAAAAATGGATAGGATGAGTAATACCGGAAAGCCAATTAATGAATCATATCGGTGACTGTATGCGATAACGCGCTACTGTACAGGTACTCCACCCCTCGAAACGATCAAGCGTCATACCCAGTTGCTGCATGACCCCCTGGGCAAATTCATTACTGGGGGTTGTATAAGAAATAATCTCTTCCATGCCCAGCTGATTAAACCCAAACTGCGTCACTGCCTCAACAGCTTCAAGTACCAATCCTTGTCCACGGTAAGCGGGCAAAAAACGCCAGCTCATCTCAATATGCTTACCATAGGGAGAAAAGCCACAATACCCAATCAGCTGGTTATTCTCTTTGAATACCACAGCCCAGCGAGACCATCCCCATTTATCAAGCTCAGCCTGATAACGCCACAACTCGGTTTCTGCAAGACTTCCAGGCTCTGTCGCCATGGCGTCTGAAGAACGAGCGAGCGTTTCACCCAGTAAAGCGGAGTACGCATCAATATCCTGTAACTGCCAGGTACGAAGTATTAGACGGGGCGTATCAGTAACAATCAGCACGGTAAAACAGTCTCCAGAAACTTTGCTCCAACAAAACGATTGCACCGTCATTTGGACAGTTAGAAGATCTAAAAAGTTCTCACTGAATAGATAGCCTGATTAATACAACCGACTGATTTACTGATACAAATATCAAGAAAAGCTATTGCAGCCATAAACCAAAAAACGCCAATAGCTCAGCAGGCAAAACCTGAACCCAGACTAACTGATGATCAAGCAAAGGCGAAGAGAACTTCAAGCTGCAACCTCTTCAAGCAGGTGATGATTTCAAAGGCTGCACAAATTCTTCTGCTGGTATTAGTGTGCGCAGGTTGTTAAAAGTTCACCGATCAAATCAACCAGGAAACTGAAGGGTAAACCTGAGCACGATTATCTCTCTATCAGGAATAGACTATGTCCATTCCTGAAAGCAGGTATTCAAATACAGTTAATATCCCGCTGGTGAGGGTGCTCTCTCAATTTGATAACTGACTCATAGGTTAGCTTCAACCTTTCCAGTCATGAACTCAGACCAAAGTTGTTCCCAGCGCCCCTTACTCTGGATCAGTGCTCTTGTTGTCAAAAGCACTTCC